>JBCBRF010000032.1:0-25587 GCA_039819865.1 Pseudomonadota bacterium
GCGACGACGACGCTCCGGGGCTCCCCTGAGCGCCCCTGAGCGCCCGGCGCGCGCGGGGTGGGCGCGGGGTGGGCGCGGGGTGGGCGCGGGGTGGGCGCGGGGTGGGCGCGGGGTGGGCGCTTGGCGCGGTTCAGCCGGCGCCCGATCGGCCGGGGCGGGAGCGCGCGCCGGGCGCGGTCGGATCTCGCTCCGCGCGCCGTCGCGTCGAACCGGCGTCACGCCTTGCCCTCGCGCCCCTTCAGCACCCGGTAATAGGACCAGAGAATGCGGGCTGCGACGGAGCGCCAGGGGCTCCAAGGCGCGCCGAGCGCTTCGAAGGCCTTGGCCGACGGCCGCTCCGGCAGGCCGAACAACGCCCGCGCGGCCTCCTGCAGGGCGATGTCGCCCACCGGCAGCAGATCGGCGCGGCCTTCACAGGCCAAGTGGTAGAGCTCGGCCGTCCAGCGGCCGATCCCCTTGACCGCGACCAACTCGGCGGCGGCCTCGTCATAGGGCAGGGCGGCCTGCCGGACGAAACAGACCTCTCCCGCCAGAACCGCCTCCGAAAGCGCACGGGCGTAGGCCGCCTTCGGCCGCGACAGGCCGAGGGCGCGGAGCGCGTCCGGGTCGCGCGCCAGCACCGCCTCGGGCGTGGTCGCGCCAGCCGCCTCGATCCGCGCCCAGATGGCGTTTCCGGAAGCCACGGAGACCTGTTGCTCGACGATGAGCTTCATCAGCGCAGCGAATCCGCCCGGTCGGAGACGGAGCGGCGGCGGACCGGCGGCCTCGACCGCCTCGCCGAAGCGCGGCTCCGCCGCGATCAGCGCCGCGGTCCCGGCGGCGAGATCGGCTTCGCATCGGATCCGCTCCACGGTCCCGTCCCTTCCCATACCGTCCGACCCGCCCCGCGCCTCGCGGCTCGCCGCGCACCTCGCCGCGCACCTCGCCGCGCACCTTGCCGAGCGGGGCGTCCCCGTCATAGGACGCGGCGATGCCGAAGCGCACGCTCAAATCCAAGACCGCCAATTCGCGCGCCAATTCAGGCGCCGCCGTCGTCGAGCGGTTCGCGCCGTCGCCGAACGGCGCGCTCCATCTCGGCCACGCCTTTTCCGCTTGGACGGCCTGGGACGCGGCGCAGGCGGCGGGTGGGCGCTTCCTGCTGCGGATCGAGGATCTCGACCAGGCGCGCTGCCGACCGGAACTCGAGGCGGCGATGCTTGAAGATCTCGCCTGGCTCGGGCTCCGTTGGGAGACGCCGATCCTCCGACAATCCGAACGGATGGCGGCCTATGCGGACGCGCTCGACAGCCTCGTCGCGCGGGGGCTGCTCTATCCTTGCGTCTGCTCGCGCAAGGAGATCGAGGCGGCGCTCGACGCACCGCAGGAGGGGGCGGAGGCGGGGCCGGACGGACCGGTCTATCCGGGAACCTGTCGCGGTCGATCGGTCGACCCGGGCAAGCCGGCGGCGCTTCGGCTCGACATGCGCAAGGCGATCGCGACGCTCGGGGGCCGAGGCGTCGTGAAGAAGCTCAGCTTCGTCGAACTCGATGCGGGACCGTCCGGGGAGCAGGGCCGCGTGGATCTCGATCCGGACGCGCTGGTCGAAGCGGTCGGCGACGTCGCGCTCGCGCGGAAGGAGATCCGCACGAGCTATCATCTCGCCGTGGTGATCGACGACGCCGCGCAAGGCGTCACCCATGTCACGCGCGGGCGAGACCTGTTCGCGGCGGCGCCGATCCATCGGATCCTGCAGGCGCTGCTCGGCCGACCGACGCCCGCCTATCGCCACCATCGGCTGATCCGGGACGAGACCGGCCGGCGGCTCGCCAAGCGGGACCGCGACGCTGGGATCGCGACGCTCCGCGCGGCGGGGGCGACGCCGGCGGATCTGCGGGCGCGTCTCGGCCTGGCGCCCCCGCCCGACCGCTCCCGCTGAAAGACGCCCGCATGATCGCCCGAATACTCACGCGCGCCCTCTGCGGCGCTCTCCTGGCCGCCCTGACGGCGATCGCCGGGGCGCCCGCTTTGGCGCAAGAGGGGGAGGCGCTCGCGCAAGACGCGGCGCGGGCGCTCGGCGTGATCGAGACCTGCCTCGGGCGCGCGCGCGATCGAGCGGAGGGCGCGCTCTGCGTCGGGCTGGCCTCGGCGGCCTGCGCGCGGACCCGCGGCGCGCCCGAGACCGGGCGGACGGCGCTCCAGTGTCTCGGGGCCGAGACCTCGGCATGGAAAGCCCTTCTTAAGACGCAGACCGGACGGGTGCGCGCGGCGTTGCCGGAGGCGGCGCGGGAGGGCTTCCGCCGCGCGCAGCAGGACTGGCTGCAGCTGGCGCAAACCGATTGCGTGGCGTGGCGGCGCGCCGCGCTGTACCGCCTCGCCGGCGCGATCAACCAGATGGACTGTCTGCGGCGGATGACGGCGCTTCGGGCGCTCGACCTGATCGCGGTCGAACGGCTGCTCGCGGATCGAAGCGCGCCGGGCGGCGGATCACCCGCCCGCCCCCCGGTCCCCCGACGGTCCCCGCCCGCCGCTCCCCCCGCCGCTTCCGGCGGCCCAGCGGCGGGTGAACCAAGCGCCGGCGAAGGGCGCGAGCAGTAGGATGAAGCTGATCCGCGCCAGATGATGGGTCGCGACGAACCCCGGATCGGCGTCGATCGCGATCGCGATCAGCGCCATCTCGGCGACGCCGCCGGGCGCGTAGGCGAGCATCGCCGGCGCCGCCGGCACGCCCAGGATCAGCATGCTCAGGAGCGAGAACAGGCCCGAGACCAGGATCATGATCACGGTCGCGACCAGCGTGGCGGCGGCGATCCGGCGGAACTCCGAAAGCGCCACGCCGGCGAAGCGCACGCCGATCGAGGAGCCGACGACGATCAGCGCGCCCTCCACCATCCAGTGCGGCAGCTCGCCCTCGACCCACCCGCCGAGACGCAGAACCGCGCTCGCCGCCATCGGGCCGAGCAGAAACGGCAGCGGCGCGCCGATCGCCGCCAGCGCCGCGACGCCCGCGGCGGCGGCGAGGGCCAGCGCCGCCGCCGAGCCCCAGCTCACGATCTCGGGCGCATGGGCGGCGACCTCCGGCGCCTCGTAGCCGAGGAGGCCGAAGAAAACGGCCGGGGCGGCCGCGACCACGAAAGCGACGCGGAGCGACTGCGCCAGCGCGACCCGGCGCTCATCCGCCCCGAGCGCGCCCGCGATCAACACCACGCCCGAGAGCCCTCCGGGCACGCAGGAGAACAGCGCGTCGGCGCGGTTCATGCCCGCGACCCGACGGTAGTACAGAAAGGCGAGCCAGGCCGCGGCGGGGATGTAGAGGATGGCGAGCGCGATCGAAAACGGCCAAGCGGCCATCCGGGCGAGCAGCTCCGCGTTGAAGCTCTGACCGAGGAACAGGCCGATCACGATCAGAAAGGCGGAGCGGAGCCGCATCGAGCCCGCGACCGGCCAGCCGGCGATCGACGCCGCCATGGTCCCGAACAGCGAGCCCAGCATGAAGGCGAGCGGCGCGTTCAGGGCGTAGGCGACGAAGCCGCCGACGGTTCCGACCGCGAGGCCGAGCGCGAGGCGGGCGAGCCGATCCCGGTCGAGCCGGTCCCAGCAGAGCGCGCTCAGATCAAAACGGGGCGGCGGATGACGGCGAAAAGGCATCGCCCTCCCGTGCGCCGTCTCCGGGCGCTGGTCCAGCGCGAAAGCGCCGCGGGCCGCGCGCGCAAATCGGGTTTGCTTGCGCCTCGGTCCGCGCGCATCGAAGGTCGGACGTTCCCCGGCGCGCGCGGCGCGCCGCCCGAGGCCTTGGGAGACCGCCATGCCCGCGCTCAGACCGGATGTCGATCCGGACGGCTTGCTCGAATACTCGGTCGTGTTCACCGACCGCTCGCTCAACCACATGTCGGCGCGGTTCCAGGGCGTGATGCGCGCGCTCTCGGCCCGGCTGAAGCAGGTCTACGGCGCCGAGGGCGTCGCGCTGGTTCCGGGCGGCGGCAGCTTCGCCATGGAGGCCGTCGCCCGGCAGTTCGCGACCGGCAAAAAGGCGCTGGTGCTGCGCAACGGCTGGTTCTCCTACCGATGGAGCCAGATCTTCGAGGCGGCCGGGATCCCGGCCTCGAGCGTCGTGATGCGGGCCGAGCGGGTCGGCGACGGGCCGCAGGCGCCGTTCGCGCCGCCGGGGCTCGAGGCGGTCGTCGCGCGGATCGCAGAGGAGCGTCCGGACGTCGTGTTCGCCCCGCATGTCGAAACCTCGGCCGGGGTGATCCTGCCGGACGCCTATCTGGCGGCGGTCGCCGAGGCGGCGCACGCGGTCGGAGCGGTGTTCGTACTCGACTGCGTGGCGTCGGGCTGCGTCTGGGTCGATATGGCGGCGCTCGGGGTCGACGTGCTGGTGAGCGCGCCGCAGAAGGGCTGGAGTTCCACGCCCTGCGCCGGGGTCGTGATGCTGAGCGCGCTCGGGCGGGAGCGGGCGAAGGCTGCGAAGAGCACGAGCTTCGCGCTCGATCTGGGGCGGTGGCTGCAGATCATGGAGACCTATGAGGGCGGCGGGCACGGCTATCACGCGACGATGCCGACCGACGGTCTGGCCGCGTTCGAGGCGGCGACGCGGGAAACCGAGGCGATGGGCTTCGAGGCCGCGAAGGCCGCGCAATGGGCGCTCGGGGCGCGGGTGCGGGCGCTGCTCGCGGCGCGCGGCTACGCGTCGGTCGCGGCGGAGGGGTTCGCGGCGCCGGGCGTGGTGGTGAGCTACACGGAGGAGCCAACGATCAAATCCGGCGCGAGATTCGCCGCGGCGGGCCTGCAGATCGCGGCCGGCGTGCCGCTCGAGGTCGGCGAAGGGGCGGGTTTCTCGACCTTCCGGATCGGGCTGTTCGGGCTCGACAAGCTCAAGGACGTCGACGGCTGCGTCGCCCGGCTCGAAGCCGCGCTGGCGCAAATGGGCTGAGAGGCTCTGCGACTTCCGCGCGCGCTCGCCCTCTTGGCCGGCGCCCCCCGCGCCACCACCGCCCGTTTGGGTCCGACGGCGCGGGTCAAGGGTCGGCGCGGGCTGGTCCCGCGGCGACTTGCGAAGCCCTTGACGCGCGGCGGCGGGCCTCGATCGTCGTCCCCGGCCTGCAAGGCGCAGGGCGCCTTACAGGCCTTCCCAGACGCGATCCCGCGCGTCGCGACCGAGCGCGCCGGTTGGGCCGCCGGGCGCCGCGGGCCGGCGCGTCGGGGTGGGCGCAGACCGACCGAGGACGCTGGCGCGCCGGCGACGGGGCGGGAGACGCGGCGGCCCGCTTCCTCACAGATCGCTGCGGCGGTCCTTCAGCGGGCTGACGCCGAAATGCTCGCGATAGACCTTCGAGAAATGGCTGTGACTGCCGAAGCCGCTCGCGAGCGCCACGTCGATCACCTTCGAGGGCGTCCGGCGCAGCAGGTTTCGCGCGTAGCGCAGGCGAAGATCGCGGTAGAAGTCGGTCGGCGACTGGCCGGTGTGCTCGCGGAACAAGCGATGAAGCTGGCGTCGCGTCAGACCGACCATCTCCGCGATGTCGATCATGGAGAGCGGCGCGTCCATGGCGCGCTCCATCGCCTCGATGGCCTCCGCCAGCGCGCGGCTGCGGGATTTCGCGCGGAACAGCGCCGCCGAGGTCTGGCGGTCCATGGTGGTGCGGACGCGCTCGACCAGCATCTGCTCCGCCGCCTTGGCCGCGACGTCGGGTCCGAGATCCGCCGCCACGATCGACAGGCACATGTCGATGGTCGCCGAGCCGCCGGCGCAGGTCGCCCGGTCGCGATCGATCACATAGAGCCGGTCGGTCAGGTCGAGCCGCGGCCAGAGCTCCTCGAACGCGCCCGAATACTCCCAATGCACCGCGCAGGAATAGCCCTCCAGCAACCCCGCGCGGGCCAGCACGAAGGCGCCGGCGGAGATGCCGCCCACCTGCACCCCGCGGGAGGCGAGCCGGCGAAGCCAGCCGAGGATGCGCTCCTCGGTCACGCGCTCGGGCCGGAAGCCGCAGACCACGAACAGCCGCTTCGGTCGGGCGTCGTCCTGCAGCCCGCGATCGGCGGCGACCTCGAGCAGGTTCGAGGCGCGGGCCGGCCCGCCGTCCGGCGTATAGGCTCGGGTCAGATAGGCCTTGCGCCCGGCGAAGCGGTTGGCGTGGCGGAACACGTCGACCGCGCCCGAGAGCGACAGCAGCGGGAAGTCGTCGATTAGAAGGAAACCCACCTCACGGGTGTCGTCGGTGGTCGGGTACTGCTCCATTCGCCTGCTCGGCTCCGCTTCGCGCGACCGACGCACGCTTTGTCGCGCGCAGCGCATCGTTTTTCTTGGCCTTCGGCGCCGGCGGCCGCCACGAGAGGCGCGCGCCGGCGCTGCGCAGCGCGCGTCCCCTGCACGATACTTCGGGCCGGACGCATCGGCTTAGCTGTCAAGCATGAGACGGCCGACGGGCGGAGACAAGCCCGCACGCCGTCGATCCGATCTCGACCCCGCGCCGCGCGCCGCGGCTTGGGCGCCCGAGAACCGATCAGGGAGATCCCATGCCCCGCGCCGAACGCCGCCGCCGCGCCGCCGAGCCCAAGCCCGCGGTCAACCCCGCCCCCGCAGGCCTCGTCGGCGGGCGCTATAAGCCGCTCAGAGACGAGGACCTGCCGAAGATCGTCGACGCGGCCTATGAGGTGCTGGAGCGCTCGGGGGTGGAGATCGGGCCCTCGCCCTGCCGGGATCTGTTCGAGAAGGCGGGCGCGCGGATCGAACCGGAGCGGAACCGGGTCTATCTGCCGCGGGCGCTGGTCGAGCGCGCGATCGAACCCGCGCGGCGGACCATCCTGCTGGCGGCGCGCTCGGGGCCGGAGCAGGACCTCGAACTCGGCGGGGCGAAAGTCTATCTCGGGACCGGCGGGACCGCCGTGAAGATCCTGGATCTCGACGGCGAGGTCCGAGAGACGCGGCTGTCGGACAACTACCATATCGGCCGGCTCTGCGACACGCTCGAGCATATCCATTTCTACATGCGCCCGGCGATGTCCCGCGATCTGGAGAACAGCGCGATCGACGTGAACCAGTTCTACGCCTGCGCTGCGGCGACCGGCAAACATGTGATGGCGAACGTCTACGAGCCGCAGAACGCCGCCGAGGTGCGCGCGCTCGGGGACATGCTGGCGGGCGGGGCGGACGCGTTCGACGCCCGCCCCATGCTGTCCTGCTCCGCCTGCTGGACGGTCTCTCCGCTCCGCTACGCGATGGAGACGGTCGAGATCCTGGATCGGCTCATCGAGCACGGGATCCCGGCGGCGCTGTCCTCCGCCCCGCAGTCGGGTGCGACCTCGCCCGCCTCGCTCGCAGGCACGCTGGTGCAGATCACCGCCGAACAGTTGTCGGGCTTCGCCTATGTCAACCTGAAGAAGCCGGGATACCCCGCGCTCTTCGGCTGCGTGCCGGCGCAGGCGGATCTGCGGACCGGCGCCTTCACCGGCGGCTCGGCGGAGTTCGCGCTGCTGCACGCCGCCTGCGCGCAGATCGCGCAGTATCTCAAGCTGCCGATCTACAACTCCTCGGGCATCGCGGACAGTAAGGTCGGGGATGCGCAGGCGGGGTTCGAGAAGGGAATTACGACGGCCACGGCCGCGCTCGCGGGATCGAATTACGTGCACCATTCGGCCGGGTTCCTCGAGAGCCTGCTGACGGTCGCGTATGAGCAATACGTCATCGACAACGACATCAACGGCGCGGCGATGCGTCTGGTGCGGGGGATCGAGGTCACGCCGGAGACGCTCGCCGTCGAGGTGATCGACGACGTGACGCGGGGGGCGAACCATTTCCTCGGCCATCCCCAGACACTCGCGCTGATGGAAAGCGAGTACCTCTATCCGAAGCTGTTCGACCGGCGGACCCGGGCGGATTGGGAGGCGGACGGCGCGCAGACGATCCGCGAAGTGGCGCAGGAGCGGGCGGCGCAGATCCTCGAGACGCATTACCCGGAAATCATCCCGGAGGATCTCGATCAAGAAATCCGGTCGCGCTTCGACATCCGCCTCCCGCGGGAGCAGATGCGCCCCGGCGGCTGGCCTCTCGCGGCCTGATGCGCGTCGCGTAGGTCCGATCGGACATAAGATCGCCGTGGGAGCGGCGCCGCGCGGTTCGATCTCAGCCGCGTCGGCGCCGCCTTTCGATCGTGCTATACTCGGGCGAACGCTTGGCAGTCTTGGCGGGTCTGCTTGGCGGGTCTGCTTGGCGGGTCCGCCTGACGGGTCCGCCTGACGGGTCCGCCTGACGGGTCCGCCTGACGGGTCCGCCTGACGGGTCCGCCTGACGGGACCGCCTGGCGGGGCTGCGGGCGCGGTCGCCGCGACGGGAGGCGAGACAATGGACGGTTTTCTAGGGCGGCTGAGCCGCTTCAGCCTCGCGCTCGCGGCGTCGGCGCTGCTCACGCCCGCGGCGGCTGAGGCGCAGACCGATCTCTGCGCCAATCCGACGGTCGCCTGCGCGGGCATGATCTCGCCCAAATGCCTGCGTCTCGGCGCGGGGAGCGTCGACACCGACTGCGCGGCGGAGCAGAATGAGTATTCGCGCTGCCTGCAGAAGGTGGTCGAGACCTGCAGCGAGACCGCGTCGGACGGCGGCGGCGCGCCCGCGGACGCGGGCTGCGCGCCCGAGATCGCGCAAGAACTCTGGACCGCCGCCCGCGAGGATAAAAACTGCGCCGGCTATCAAGGCTTCGTGCTGAGCTGCCCGACGGACGCGCGGGTCGGCTATGCGCGGTCGCAGATCTCGGCGCTCGGCTGCGAAGAGGCGGGGCCGCGCGCCGCTGCGGCGGAGCCGCCCGAGACGCCGGCGCCCGCCGCCGCGACGCCCGAGCCCACCGCCCCGCCGGCGGTCGCGACGGCGCCCGAGCCGCCGTCGATCGGCGCGCCCGAATACCGATCGGCGCAGCGCGAGCTCCGGCGACTTCGGCTCTACGAAGGCGGGATCGACGGCGACTGGGGGCCGGGGTCGCGACGTGCGATGATCGCCTTCCAGCGCCAGACCGGGCGGTCGCAAACCGGAGAGCTGACCGAGCCGCTGCTCGCCGCGCTTCGAGCGACCCCGACGCCGCCCGCGCCCGAACCGGTCGCGGCGGGGTCGAGCGTCTCCTCCCCCTCCCCTGCCCCCTCCCCCGCTCCGGCCGAGACCGCCGCGACGGAGCCCGCCACGCCGGCGCCGCAGACCGGCGGCGGGCTATTCGACCGGCTCGAAGCGGCGCTCGGGGGGCGGGACGACCCGCGGGCGCCGAGCGCCGGCGCAGGCGAGAATACGCCGGTCCGCCTCCGCGTGGCGCTCACGCTGCGCCGAGACATCACGACCAATTGCTCGGTCGACACGCAGCTGCTGGACGGCCGGCTGGCGCTTCAAAATGCTGTGTTCGATTGCGGCGGAACGCCGCTCACACTGACGATGAACACGGACGCGAACGGCGCGATGATCGGCTCCGGCAGGCTGGCCTTCGGTACGGACGACGTGCTGGTGCGCGGCACCGGCTGGCGTTTCGTCGGGCGCGACCGGCTGATCAGGGCGGAGATCCGGGTGATCGAGCGTTGAAGGGCCGGCGGCGATCGCCGTCAGCCGCCCGAGGCGATCGGGCGGGTCAGCTCGACCGAGCGCCCGTCGCGCACCGCGGTGTAGAAGCAGGAGCGCCGGAGAGTGTGACAGGCGGGGCCGGTCTGATCGACCAGGAGCAGCAGCGCGTCCTGATCGCAGTCGTAGCGCAGCTCGACCAGCCGCTGAACGTGCCCCGAGGTCTCTCCCTTGGCCCAAAAGGCCTGGCGCGAGCGCGACCAGTACACCACGCGCCCCTCGGCCAGGGTGCGCTCGATCGAGGCGCGGTTCATCCAGGCGAGCATCAGGACCTCGCCCGTATCGTGCTGCTGGGCGATCGCAGGGATCAGCCCGTCCGCGTTGTAGCGCAGCGCGCCAGACTCGAACGGGGTCGGCGCGGCTTCGCCGTCGGACGCTTCAGCGGTCATCAGAGCTTTCTCCCCGGGCGGAGGGCGCGCGGCGACGCTCCGCTTTCCCTCCGTCAAATCGACGCCTAGATGTAGCGAGCGCGGCGTCGGTCGCGCCGCAGCCATGGAGACGGCGATGGCCGAAACCGATCTCGTCAAGCTCTACTCCAAAAAGATCCTGGAGCTGACAACGCAAAATCCGCACGCCGAGCGCCTGGTCGCTCCGGACGCGACCGCCTCGAAGCGCTCGCCGCTCTGCGGATCGGCGGTGACGGTGGACGTCGCCGTCGCGCCCGAAGATGGGCGGCTCGCCGATCTCGGCATGGATGTGAAGGCCTGCGCGCTCGGGCAGGCGTCGGCCGCGATCCTGGCGCGGGCGGGCGTCGGCAAGTCCGCCGAAGACCTCGGGGCGGCGCGGGACGCTCTGAAGGCGATGCTGAAGGAGGGGGCCGCGGCGCCGTCGGGCGATTTCGCCGAGCTCGAGGTGCTGACGCCGGCGCGGGACTACAAGAACCGCCACGCTTCGATCCTGCTGGCCTGGGAAGCGGTCGTCGAGGCGCTGCAGACGGCGAAAGCGGAGCGCGCCGCGGCGATCTGAGGGCGACTCCCGCATCGGAACTGGCGGTCCGCGGACGACGCGCGTCCGACCGCAAGCGCATCAACAAGCGCTCTTTGAAGGCGGCGGGCCCACCATGGGCCGTGGGGTTGTGTCGCTCCTCGCGGACCTGGAAAACCAGGTGGGAGCCAGATGAAACGGACCACGGTCCAGACCAGCGCCAGCCCCCGCGAGAATGCTTAAGGCCCCCGGGAGTCAACTTCCCACGCACCGGGCAGCACCCGCCTTTTCGCAATATAGCCGTCTCGCGTTCGCAGAGAAGAGGCGTCGTCGCGGCGCGACGTCGAAAGCGCCTCGATCAGACCGCCTTGTCGCGCGCCGCCCGGCTCTTGGCCGCGCGGGCCGGCGGCGCGGCGTCGGACGGCGGCTTGGTCGAGGCGAGCGCGCAGAGCCCCTCACGCCGCTCCGCCTCGTCGAGGGCGTCGACCGCCAGAAGTCCGGCCATCACGATGGTTCGAAGCTCGGAGAAGCCGCCCGCCTCCTCGGCCGCGCGACGCGCGAACCCATCCAGACGCTCGGCCAACAGGCGCAGGCGCGCCTCCTGGCCCGGCTCGCAGGCGAGCCGGTAGCTGCGCCCATTGATCTCCACATCGATGTCCGGCACCGCCCTCTCTCTCTCTTCGCATCTCCGGCCCTCGGGATCAGCTAGCATGAGCGCGCGCGCCGACGCCAGAGCGCGACCGGACGGCGCGCGCCGCGCCGTTCAGGCCGCTTGACAGCCGCCGCGGCCGTGCGAAACGTCCGCCAGCGCGCGAAAGCGGCGATTTCATCGGTTTTTGGGGCGGTTTTCCGCCAGAACACGCAAGTCCGGCGGGTCCGGGCGACCAAATCAGGAGCCCTCAGGATGGCCGACGACCAGCTCACCGACGCGGACCACGCTCTGGACCTGCAACGGAGCGCGCATCCGAAGTTCTGGGCGATGGCTTCCGCGCTCCGCGCGCTCGCGATGGATGCGGTCGAGGCCGCCAAATCGGGCCACCCGGGCATGCCGATGGGCATGGCGGACGTCGCCACCGTGCTGTTCCACAATCATCTGAAGTTCGACCCGAGCGCGCCGCGCTGGCCGGACCGCGACCGCTTCGTGCTGTCGGCCGGGCACGGCTCGATGCTGCTCTACGGCCTGTCGCACCTGACCGGCTACGAAGCGATGCCGATCGAGGAGATCAAGAACTTCCGGCAACTCGGCTCGCGGACGCCGGGGCATCCGGAGGTCGATGTCGAGGCGGGGATCGAGACCACCACCGGACCGCTCGGCCAGGGGCTTGCGACCGCGGTGGGGATGGCGATCGCGGAGCAGTGGCTGCAGCAGCGCTTCACGAAGCGCGCGGTCGACCACCACACCTATGTGATCGCAGGCGACGGCTGTCTGATGGAGGGCGTCAGCCAGGAGGCGATCACGCTGGCGGGGCATCTGAAGCTGTCGAAGCTGATCGTGCTCTGGGACAATAACGACATCTCGATCGACGGGCCGGTGTCGCTGTCGGACAGCACCGACCAGGCGGCGCGGTTCAAGGCGGCGGGATGGCGGGTCGCGGCGATCGACGGGCATAACTATGACAGCATCGACGCCGCGATCGCCGAGGCGAAGACCGCCGCGCGGCCGACGCTGATCGCCTGCCGGACGGTGATCGGGTTCGGCGCGCCGAAAAAGGCGGGCACGGCCGGCGCGCATGGCGCCCCGCTCGGGGCCGAGGAGATCGCCGGCGCCCGCGCGCGCTATGGCTGGACGGCCGCGCCGTTCGAGATCCCGGCCGCGATCGCCTCGGACTGGCGCGCGGTCGGCGCGAAGGGCGCCGATGAGCGGACCGCCTGGGAAGAGCGCTTCGCGACGCTCTCGAAGCGCAAGCAGACCGACTTTCTGCGCATGATGGCCGGCGAGGTTCCGAACAAGCTCGGCACCGCGGCGCGGAAGGCCAAGAAGGCGATGATCGAGGCGCCCGCGACGATGGCGACGCGCAAGGCCTCGCAGACCGCGATCGAGGCGTTGGTCGACGCGATGCCCGAGATGCTCGGCGGCTCCGCCGATCTGACGGGCTCGAACAACACCAAAGCCGCGGGCATGGAGGTGATCTCCGAAGGCCGGTTCGGCGGGCGGTATCTGCATTACGGGATCCGCGAGCACGGCATGGCGGCGGCGATGAACGGCATGGCGCTCCATGGCGGCGTCGCGCCCTATGGCGGCACGTTTTTGGTGTTCACGGACTATTGCCGCCCGGCGATCCGTCTGTCGGCGCTGATGAAGCAGCGGGTGATCTATGTGATGACCCATGACAGCATCGGCCTCGGCGAGGACGGGCCGACGCACCAGCCGGTGGAGCATCTGGCGGCGCTCCGGGCGGTCCCGAACCTCAACGTGTTCC
Source organism: Pseudomonadota bacterium (assembly GCA_039819865.1). GTDB lineage: Bacteria > Pseudomonadota > Alphaproteobacteria > Rhodobacterales > Rhodobacteraceae > JBCBRF01. Next base: position 12,913 of record JBCBRF010000032.1, read on the forward strand.
GCCCGGCGGACGTGGTCGAGACGCTCGAGGCCTGGGAGCTGGCCCTCTCGAGCACGGAGACGCCGTCGATCATCGCGCTGTCGCGGCAGAACCTGCCCCAGGCGCGGCTCGCGCCGAGCAACAAGAACATGGTCGCGATGGGCGCCTATGTGCTGAAGGACGCGCCGGCGCCGCTGAAGGCGGAGGCGGTGCTGATCGCCACCGGCTCCGAAGTGTCGATCGCGCTCGAGGCGCAGGCGCTGCTGTTCAAAAGCGGGATCGGCGCGCGGGTGATCTCGGCGCCCTGCCTCGAGCTGTTCGCGGCGCAGGACGAGAAGTATCGCCGCCGGATCCTGCCCCGCGGGCTGCCGCGGATCGTGATCGAGGCGGGCGTGCGCCAGGGCTGGGACGGGGTGCTGATGGGCGACCGGGGCGATCATCGCCGCGCGGCCTTCGTCGGGATGACGGGCTTCGGCGACAGCGCGCCCGCCGAAGCCCTGTACCAGCATTTCGGGATCACCGCCGAGGCTGCGGCCCAAGCGGTGAAGTCCCTGGTGAACCCGGCCTGATCCGCCGTCCCGCCCGCGCTCGGCGCAGGCGGGACCGGCGCGCCGGAGCGGCTCCTAAAGCTGGCCGAACCCGCCGTCGGCCTGCAGATCCGCGCCGGTCACGAAGCTCGCCGCGTCCGAGGCCAGGAACAGGATCGGGGCCGCGATCTCGTGCGGTTTGCCGAAACGGCCGAGCGCCACCCGCTCGGCCGCGCCCTCGGCGAACCCCTCCAGCTGCTCGGAGGAGAGCCCGGTCTTCTCGAAGATCGGGGTTTCGATCGGGCCAGGGCTGACCACGTTCACCCGGATCCCGCGCGGCGCGAGCTCCGCGGCGAAGGTGCGGGCGAGGGAGCGCACGGCGGCCTTGGTCGCGGCGTAGACCGAGGTCTCGGGCAAGCCCGTCTGGTTCACGATGCTGCTGGTCAGGACCACGCTGGCGCCGTCGTTCAAGTGCGGCAGCGCCTTGGTCACCGTGAAGTAAGCGCCCTTGAAGTTCACGTTCGAGAGCTGGTCGAAATGCGCCTCGTCGGCGCTCGCGACGGGCGCGAACTTCGCGACGCCGGCGTTCGCCACCACCACGTCGATCTTGCCGTGGCGGGCCGCCGCCTCTTGATAGAGCCGGTCGAGATCCTCGAGCTTCGTGACGTCGCCCTGCACGATCGACGCGCGCTCGCCGAGCGCGCGCTGCGCGTCCTCGAGCTGGGCGCGATTGCGGCTGAACAGGATGACGGTCGCGCCGGCTTCGACGAAAGCTTGCGCCGTGGCGAGGCCGATGCCCGAGGCGCCGCCGGTGATGACGGCGGTTTTTCCATTAAGATCAAACATTTGCGTCTCCGTTTTCGACGGCGGCTCCGGGTTTGAAGCGCCGATGGCGGAGATCTGGGGCGCGGCCTTTCATTCTTGAAATTGATTGATGAAACATACAAAATTTGTCGTGTGAATATCAGCGGTCTCGATCTCAATCTGCTGCGCGTGTTCGACGCGGTGCACCGGGAGCGCAACGCGACGCGGGCCGCGCGGCGCGTGGGGCTGTCGCAGCCGGCGGTGTCGAACGCGCTCTCGCGGCTCCGCTCGCAACTTGGCGATCCGCTGTTCCAACGCGCTCCCGAAGGGCTGCGGCCGACGGCGCGGGCGGACGCGCTGGCCGGACCGGTGCGCGACGCCCTTGCGCTGCTCGAAGACGCGCTCGACGGGCCGGGCTTCGAGCCGGCGCGCACCCGGCGCACGTTCCGGGTGGCGGCGGTGGATTACGCCGTGGCGGTTCTGCTGCCGCGCGTCGCCCGCCGCCTCGCCGCGGAGGCGCCGCACGCGCTCTTGCAGGTGCGCCCATCGATCGGGGGGACGCTCGAGATGCTGGACGAGGGCGAGGTCGATGTCGGCCTGTTGATCCGCTCCGCGCCGCCGGAGCGCTTCGATGCGGCCCGGCTGATGCGGGACCGCTATGTCGTGATGATGCGGCCCGACCATCCGCTCGCCGCCGCGCCGCTCGATGTGGAGGCCTATGCGGGCGCGCGGCATCTGCTGGTGAGCCCGAGCAACGAGGCGCCGGGGATCATGGATACGGCGCTGGCGCGGCTCGGGGCGACGCGGACGGTGGCGATGGTGGTCTCGCAGTTCGCGCTGGCGCCGCCGCTGTTGCTGTCGAGCGATCTGATCCTGACCTGTCCCGGCCGGATCGCCGCGATCTATGGGCGGGCTTTCGGGCTCGCGATCCGGAAAGCGCCGTTTCCGCCGGACGGCGCCGGGGCGGTGTCGATGATCTGGCGGCGGCGGCTTGGCGAAGGACCGGCGCCCTCATGGTTCCGAGGGCTGCTCGCCGAGGAGGCGGCGGGGCTCGAAGAGCCCCAACCGGACGAGGATTGGGAGGCGTGATGACTGAGGGTTTGATCACCGGCGCCGACGGGGTGACCCGCTGCTGGTGGTGCGGGGACGCGCCGGACTATGTCGCCTATCATGATCAGGAATGGGGCCGGCGGATCACCGACGACGCGCGGCTGTTCGAGAAGGTCTGTCTCGAAGGCTTCCAGTCGGGACTTTCCTGGCTGACGATCCTCAGGAAGCGCGACAATTTCCGCGCCGCCTTCGCCGGGTTCGAGATCGACCGGGTCGCGGCGTTCGGCGAGGCGGATGTGGCGCGCCTGCTCGGCGACGCCGGGATCGTGCGGCACCGGGGCAAGATCGAAGCGGCGATCAACAACGCACGGGCGGCGCAGGCGCTGCGGGACGAGGCGGGCTCGCTCTTCGCCTATTTCGATCGCTGGCGACCGGACGCGGCGGACCGGCCGGAGCGGATCTGGAAGCACAGCATCCCGGGCGAGACCGCGACCTCGCGCGCGCTCTCGAAGGATCTGAAGCGCCGCGGCTGGCGGTTCGTCGGCCCCACCACGATGTACGCGTTCATGCAGGCGATGGGGCTCGTGAACGACCATCTGGAGGGCTGCGCGTTCCGCGACCGAATGGAGGGCTGAGCGCCGGTCCGGCGCGCGGGCCTTCGAGGGTCAGATCCGCAAAGGCTCAGATCCGCGCGAGCAGCTCGCGCTTCTTCTCGACGAACTCCTCCTCCGACAGCGCGCCCGCGTCGCGCAGCTCGGCGAGCTTGGCGATCAGGGCGAGGGTCTCGGCGACGTCTCGATCCGAGGCGGCGGGCGCCTGTTGCTGGTCGGGCTGCGGTCCGCTCGGCGGCGGCTCGCGGCTCGGCTGTTGAAGCGGGGGCGGCGGGGCGCTCGGCTCCGGCGGCGGCGGAGGGCTCGACTGGGGCGCAGGCTCGGACCCGCCGGCGGTCGGCAGCGAGGCGACCGCGAATTGGCCGAACTGGCTCGAAAAAGTCAGGCCGAAAAACGGATCGCCAGGGCCCGACTGCTGCTGGCTGAAGCCGCCGATCTGATGATCGCCGGTGTCGAGCAGCCGGACCGGACCGCCGTCGCCGGGATCGATCGCCAGACGCCGTGGGCCCGGGAAGTAGGCGTAGCGCATCTGGTTCTGGCCGCCGCTCGCGCTCGGCTGGCCGAGATCCGACGGCCACCAGGTCGTCTGGCCGACATTCCCTGGGCTGAAACTCGGCTGGACGAAGAAGAGCTCCCGCGCCATGGCGTTTGAAAGATCGGTGCAGAGCCCCGCCACCGTCGCCTGCAGGCCCGAGTTGAACATGTCGCCGACCATGGTCATGCCGCCCGCCATCCATTGGCCGGAGCCGCCGAGTTCGGGAATGTTGAATTGCGCCATCGTGCCGCCGCCGTTCGCGACGGCGCGGGCCATCGCCTCGACGGCGGATTGAGACAAGCCGTAGCGCGCCGACAGGTCGGCGATCGCGCGGCTTCCGGCGTCGGTGAGGGCGGACATGGCTTGGACCTTCTTGGGTGTCGAGGGCGAGCTTCCTCCCGATTTGTCGCAGCCTAGCACGCCTCGGCCCCCGGCGTAGCCTGTGGCGCGGGCGCGCAGCCCCGGGGATCGCGGTCGACCCCGTCGCATTCGCCTCTCGGTTGCGCGCGCCGCGCGCGCGGACGACGCCGGCTCGGCTCGCGCGAAACTTGCTTCACGCTGGCGCGCCCCCTTATGGGAGGCGGGAGATCGACGCCGGGGGCGGATGCGGTCCCGGGGAACAGACGAGAAAACTGGAGGCTGAAATGGCTGTCAAAGTCGCCATCAACGGATTTGGCCGGATCGGCCGCAACGTGCTGCGCGCGATCATCGAGTCGGGCCGGACCGACGTCGAGGTGGTCGCGATCAACGATCTCGGCCCGGTCGAGACCAACGCGCACCTCGTCCGCTACGACAGCGTCCATGGCCGCTTCCCCGGCCAGGTGACCGTCGACGGGGACACCATCGACGTCGGCCGCGGCCCGATCCGGGTGACCGCGATCCGCGATCCCAAGGAGCTGCCCTGGGGCGATGTCGACGTGGCGATGGAGTGCACCGGCATCTTCGCCGACCGCGACAAGGCCGCGATGCATCTCGAGAACGGCTCCAAGCGGGTGCTGGTCTCGGCGCCCGCGGGCGGCGCGGACAAGACCATCGTCTACGGCGTGAACCACGACTCGCTCACCTCGGACGACCTGGTGGTCTCGAATGCGTCCTGCACCACGAACTGCCTGGCCCCGGTCGCGTTCGCGCTCAACAAGGCGATCGGGATCGAGAAGGGCTTCATGACCACGATCCACAGCTACACGGGCGACCAGCCGACGCTCGACACGATGCACAAGGATCTCTACCGCGCCCGCGCCGCCTCGATGTCGATGATCCCGACCTCCACCGGCGCCGCGAAGGCCGTCGGCCTGGTGTTGCCGGAGCTGAACGGCAAGCTCGACGGCGTGGCGATCCGGGTGCCGACGCCGAACGTGTCGGTGGTGGACTTCAAGTTCATCGCAAACCGCCCGACCTCGGTCGAGGAGGTGAACGGCGCGCTCCAGGAGATGGCCGAAGGCCCGCTGAAAGGCATCCTCGGCTATACGACGGAGCCGCTGGTGAGCCAGGACTTCAACCATGACAGCCACTCCTCGGTCGCGCATCTCGACCAGACCAAGGTGATGGACGGAACGCTGGTGCGGGTGCTCAGCTGGTACGACAACGAGTGGGGCTTCTCGAACCGGATGAACGACACGGCGACGGCGCTCGCCGCGAAGATCTGAGGGCGCTCGGGGGCGGGCGGCGTCCGCCCCCACGCCGCGTTCCCGCATGACCGGGTTCGCCGTCGAGACGAGACCGCTCCCGGACGGGCGCGGGACCCGCGCGCGCCTCCGTCGCGACGGCGCGCCTTTGAGCTTCGGCGACGTGCTCGCGTTGTGGCGCGACTCCCCCGAGTTCGCGCGCTTCTTCTCAAGCCATCTGGCGGAGCAGCCCGTCGCCGCGTTTCGGTGGGAGACGCCCGGGCGCACGGCGGCGGAGCGCGACGCGCTCTATGAGCATGTCGTGATCGCCGACCCGTCGCTGGCGGGGCGCAGGCCGGCGCCCGAGGCCTTCGCCGACGCGCTCGAGGCGCTGGCGCCGGGCGAGACCGCGGCGCGATTCCCCAATCTCGGCGGCGACGCGGTGCTGATCGCGCCGGCGCCCCTCGCCGATCCTGCGGATTGCGTCGAGATCGCCGCCTTCTGCCGCGCCGCGCCCGAGGACCGGTCGCACGGCTTCTGGCGAGCGGTCGCGGAGGCGACGCTCGCGCGCCTCTCGGAGCGCCGGGTCTGGCTCAGCACCGCGGGCGGCGGGGTCGCCTGGCTCCATGCGCGGCTCGACGACCGCCCGAAATACTACGCGCATGCGCCCTATCGCGGGCCTGCGCCGGGTCCGTGAGACCTTGCGGGTTGCGAAGAGACCTCGCGGGTTGCGAATCGCGCGAGTTTGTTCCACTCATGTTCCTGGCGATTGATTTGAGGGGCGCGATGGCGACGGCGGCGAAACTGAACGGGACGCTTCGGGCGTTCATCGAGCGACAGAGGCTGTTCTTCGTGGCGACGGCGGCGCCCGAGGGGCGGGTGAACCTGTCGCCCAAAGGGCTCGATTCGCTGCGGATCCTCGGCGACGATCGGATCGTCTGGCTGAACCTCTCGGGCAGCGGGAACGAAACCGCGGCCCATCTGCGCGAGAGCCCGCGCATGACGCTGATGTTCTGCGCCTTCGAGGGCGACGCGATGATCCTCCGGGTCTATGGCGCGGCGCGGGCGATCCATCCGGAGGAACCTGGCTGGGCGGCGCTGTCGGGGCTGTTTCCGCCGATGGCGGGTAGCCGGCAGATCTTCGACCTGAGCGTGGATCTGGTGCAGACCTCCTGCGGGACGGGCGTGCCGGCGATGCGGTTCGAGAGCGATCGGGGCGCGGCGGAGCTGCTGCCGTTCTATGAAGAGATGGGAGAAGACGGCGTTCGCGACTATTGGCGGCGCAAGAACAGTCTGAGCCTCGACGGCAAGGACACCGGCATATTGAAGGGCGAGAAGGACTGATTCGCCCGAAGCGGGCGCTCGGCGTCGGGTTCCGGCGGCGGCCTGCAAGCAACGGAGCCACCGGCATGCGCGCTCTGGATCTCGATCCGCCGTTCCGCCTCGCGGTCGCCGCGGATGGCCCGGCGCTCGCTCAGTTCGTGTTCATGGCGAGCGAGGGCTTGAGCCTCGTCGTCTGGACAGCGCTCGCCCGCGAGGAAGGGGTCGCGGCGGACCGGCTCGAGGCGCGGGCCTGGGAGATCGGGGACGAGCGGCAGGCGGCGCGGGCGGAGAGCGGCGGCGTCGTGGTGATCGACGAGGGTGCGGGCGCGATCGCCGGGCTCACCGGTTACGTCGTCGGATCGGAGCCCGAACCGCTCGACGCCGTCAAGCCGCTGTTTCGCCCCTTGGTCGAACTCGAGAATCTGGCGCTCGACAGTTGGTATGTGAACGTTCTCGCGGTCGCGCCGGATCAGCGCCGACGGGGCTGGGGCGCCCGGCTGATCGGGCTCGCGGAGCGGGCGGCGGCGGTCGAGGGGCTCGGACGGCTGTCGCTGATCGTGTCCGACGATCATGTGGCGGCGCGGAGGCTCTATGAACGGCTCGGCTTCGAAGAAACCGCGACGCGCCCCGCGGTGCAGGAGGGCTGGGACGGCCCCACCACGGCCTGGAGCCTGATGATGAAGCGACTATAAGGCGCGGACTGGACATCGGCGTCGCCAACCGCCGAGCGGCGCGCTATCCAGCCGCGCCTGCGAAACGCCAAAAGGGGAAGCCGCCATGCCCGCCAAGACGCTCGACGATCTCGATCTGCAGAACAAGCGCGTGCTGATCCGGGTCGACATCAACGTGCCGGTCGAGGGCGGGCGCGTGACGGACGCGACGCGGATCGAGCGGATCGTCCCAACGGTGCGCGACGTGCTGGCGAAGGGCGGCCGGCCGATCCTGCTCGCGCATTTCGGCCGGCCGAAGGGCGCGGTGGTCCCGGAGATGAGCCTGCGCGTGACCCAGGAGCCGCTCAGCGCGGCGCTCGGCGCGCCGGTGGTGTTCGTCGAGGACTGCGTCGGGCCGGTCGCCGAGCGGGCGGCGGAAGCGCTCGCCGACGGTCAAGTCCTGCTCCTCGAGAACACGCGGTTTCATCAGGGCGAGGAGGCGAACGATCCGACGTTCGTCGAGGCGCTGGCGAAGGTCGGCGACGTCTATGTGAACGACGCGTTCTCCGCCGCGCACCGGGCGCACGCCTCGACCGAGGGGCTGGCGCGGACGCTGCCGTCCGCAGCCGGGCGGAACATGCAGGCGGAACTCGAGGCGCTCGACGCGGCGCTGTCGAACCCGAAAAAGCCCGTGGTGGCCGTGGTCGGCGGGGCGAAGGTCTCGACCAAGCTCGAGCTGCTCGGCAACCTGTCGAGCAAGGTCGATCAGATCGTGATCGGCGGCGGGATGGCGAACACCTTTCTCGCGGCGAAGGGGCTGCCGGTCGGCAAGTCGCTCTGCGAACATGATCTGGCGGACACGGCGCGGTCGATCATCGAGCAGGCGGCGGCGCACGGGTGCGAGATCGTCCTGCCCGTCGACGTGGTGGTGGCGCGCGAGTTCAAGGCGCATGCGGCCAACGAGACGGTCGCCGCCGACGCCTGCCCGGAGGACGCGATGATCCTCGATGCGGGCCCCGCGACGGTCGCGGACATCGCGCGGCGGCTCGAGGATGCGAAGACGGTGGTCTGGAACGGGCCGCTCGGCGCGTTCGAGCTGAAGCCGTTCGACGCCGCGACCAACGCGGCGGCGCTGAAGGCGGCGGCGCTGACCGAGGCGGGCGCGCTGCTGTCCGTCGCGGGCGGGGGCGACACGGTCTCCGCGCTCAACGCGGCCGGGGCGGCGGAGAAGTTCACCTATGTCTCGACCGCGGGCGGCGCGTTTCTCGAATGGCTCGAGGGCAAGACGCTGCCGGGCGTCGCCGCGCTCGAGGCGGCGGGCTGAGGGCGGACGGCCGGACAGGCGTCCGCAACTTGAATGAGATCGACGCGCCATGACCCATCTCGTCGCCGCGCTCTACAAATTCGCGCCGATCGCGGATCCGGCGGCGCTGCGGGCCCGGCTTGCGCCCGTCGCGGCCGAAGCGGGGCTCGTCGGCTCCCTCCTGATCGCGCCGGAGGGCGTAAACGGCACGATCAGCGGGCGGGAGTCGCCGCTGCGCGCTTTCCTGGACCGGCTCCGGGCCGAGACCCCGCTCCGCGATCTCAGGTGGAAAGAGAGCTGGGCCGCCGAGGCGCCGTTCGGACGGCTGAAGATCCGCCTGAAGCGCGAGATCGTGAGCATGGGCGCGCCCGGCATCGTCTCCGCCGAGACGGTCGGCGCGTATGTCGAGCCGGAAGACTGGAACGAGGCGATCTCCGCGCCCGGGGTGGTCGTGATCGACGTCCGCAATGATTACGAAGTGGCGATCGGGCGGTTCGAGGGGGCGGTCGATCCGAAAACCCAGTCTTTTCGCGCGTTCCCGGACTGGGCGGCGGCGGCGGCGGAGCTCTCGGGCCGCCCGACCGTGGCGATGTACTGCACCGGCGGGATCCGCTGCGAAAAGGCGAGCGCGCATCTCCGGGCGCAGGGCTTCGAACGCGTCCTGCATCTGAAGGGCGGGATCCTCGAGTATCTCGAACGCGTGCCGGAGGCGCAGAGCCTGTGGCGCGGCGACTGCTTCGTGTTCGACGAGCGCGTCAGCGTCGGTCATGGGCTTGCGCCCGGGTCGCTGTCGCTCTGCCGCGGTTGCCGACGTCCGCTGAGCGCCGAGGATCGCGCGCGGCCCGACTACGCGCCGGGCGTCTCCTGCCGGTGGTGCGCCGCGGAGACCTCTCCCGACAAAGCGCGGGCGCGCCAGGAGCGCCGGCGTCAGATGCGGCTCTCGGCGGCGCGCGGCGAACGGCATCTCGGGCCGCGCTCCGCTTGACCCCGGTCTGGAGGGGGCGGCGGGGGTCAAGCGCGCTTGGGGTCAGCCGCGCTTGGGGTCAGGCGACCTTCTCGCCTTGGGAAGAGAGCATCTCGGTGCGGCGTTGGATGAACTCGACCACCTGGTTGTGCGGGATCGGCCGGCTGATCGCATAGCCCTGAAGAATTTCGACCCCCATCTCCGCCAGCAGCACGCCCTGACCCTCGGTCTCGACGCCCTCGGCGACCGCGTAAACGCCCAGGGTCTTGCCGATTTCGATGATGGATCGCACGAGCGGCAGACGTTCGGGGGCGCGCTCGATCGGATCGACCAGCTCGCGCGCGATCTTCAACCCGTCGGGCTTCAGGCGCAGCATGCCGAGGATAGAGGCGTGCCCGGTGCCGAAATCGTCGATCTCGATGAGGGCGCCCGCCTCGCGAAGACGATCGACCGCCCAAAGCATGTCGTCACCTTCGCGCTCGAGAAAGATCGATTCGACCAGTTCGAAGCAGAGACGCGTGTCGCCAAACTCTAGATGACGCACGGCGTCCGGCAGGGATGGGTCCGTCAGCCGGCGGGCGGACAGGTTCACCGAGATCGTCTGGAGCTCGACGCCTTCGCGGCGCCAGTCCGCGAGCCGCTTGCACGCCTGGGACATCACGATCCGGTCGATCTCGGGTGTGAGGCCAAGATTCGCGGCGGTCGCCATGAAAGCGGCGGGGGAAAGGACGCCCTTCGACGGGTGGATCCACCGGGCGAGCGCCTCGACGCCGATCACGCGGCCCGTCCGGGCGCAGACTTGCGGCTGGAAGAAGGGCTCGATCTCCCCCGCCTCGAGCCCGCGCACGAAATCGTCGGCGAGGGTCTTGGAGGCGACGATCTGGGCTTGGTGCTCCTCCGAATGGAACGCGAAACGGCCGCGGCCATCGGCCTTCGCCCGGTAGAGCGCGATATCCGCCTTACGGAACAGGGTCTCGAGCGAGGCCTCCCCGCTGTTCGCGATCGCGGCCCCGATGCTGGCGCCGAAGCGGCAGAGGTTGTTTTCGTAGGGGACGGGGCGGCGCAGATCCGTCACCAAGCGGTCGGCGTAGGCGGAAACGCCGTCTCGGCCTTCGAACAGACCGAACACGACGAACTCGTCGCCGCCGATCCGCGCCGCGAAACCATGGCTCGGAAGATCCTTTTTCAGGATCGTCGCCGCGGCCTTCAAGACGTGATCGCCGGCTGGGTGCCCGAGCGTGTCGTTGATCTGCTTGAAGCGATCGAGATCGATGTGGAGCAGCGCCCAGACCGCTCCGTCCTCGGGCGGAGGGGGCGGTTCTTTTGCGAAGGAGCGAAAACGCTGCTCGACATAGCGGCGGTTCGGCAGCCCCGTGAGCGCGTCGTGCAGCGATTGATGCTCGATCCGCGCCTGGGCTTTGAGGAGTTGAACGTTGCGCTGACCGAGCGCCTGGTTGAGCGTCTCGAGGCCGCGCCGCACCCGACGCTGGACCGCGTAAACGAAGCCGAGAAGCGCCAGCATCACGAGAAGCACGATCGCTCCAACGCTCAGAGCCCTCGCATTGCGCTCAAGAAAGGTCGGGATCCGATTGTAGATCACGACATTCGGCCCCAGAGCGTCGAGGTTCAGCCCGTAGCGCCCCGCCACCTGGGCGTCCACGCGGGAGAGGTTCGGGCTTTTCAGCACGGGTCCGATGTCGTCGATCCGCTCGCCGTTCAGCACGCGCGTCGCGATCCGGATGGCGGCGCGGGCCTGCTCCGTTTTCGACAGGAGATGACCTCCGACCAGATGACGTTGATCGGGCCGGTGGATGAGGCCGTAGGCCGGGCGGCTCGAAGCGCCCGCGAGCCTTTCGTACAGCGCATCGGCCGAGAGGGTCTCGCCGGCGCTGTCCTTGACGGCTGCGAGGAAAAAGTAGGCGACGTGGGGACGGCGATCGAGCGCCATGATCTGGGCCGCTTCGTCGAAGGTGTATTCGTCGAGGGACAGCCATTCGACGTCGATCCCGCTGCGGATGGCGGCGATGAAATCGAACTGAGCCCGCACGAGCCGGGAGGTCGGGCTGTCGTTCACGATGCCGACGATGGTGCGAAGGGGCGTCGGGTTCAGTCGCCGCGCGAGGTCGACTGTCTTGCCGATCGAAAGCTCCTCGAAAACGCCGGTTGTGAGCGGCTGCGTCGCCGCCGAGACGACGCGGGGCTGCGAGTTCACACCCGTGAACACGAGCGGGATCTCCGCGAACAGGTCCTCTCGGCGCTTTTCGACGAAGGTCAGAGCCGGATCGTCAAGGGTCAGGATCAGGTCCGGCGCGCCCTCTCGGGCGAAGGCGTCGCGGAGAAGCGCCTCCATATGCGGAAAGGTCAGGTCGGAGGGGCGTCGCTTGGCGTCCAGGAACTGTTCATCGAGGCGATAATCCTCGGCAAACGCCTCGCGCAGCGCGTCGACCGCGCCCAGGTTCGACTCGAAAGTCGAGTGGTAGGAATGCAGCACGAGAACGCGGGGCTTTTCGTCCAAAGGCCGAGCCTCGGCGAGGATCGCGCATGAGAGGGAGAGAGCCACGGCGGTCGCCATGCCTCGGAGCGCTGCAAGCATCCAGCCAAAATCGCCCCGGAACCGCATCTGAAACTCCGCCTTCGACGGAGGGATAATGGATGGACAACTCTAAGGTCGGGTAAAATCACGCCGCTGGCGGCGCCTCACGCCGTGCGAGAGCGGCGCCGAAAGCTTCCGAGACCGCTCAGCAGCAGCCAGCCGAGAACGCGTCCGATCAGGAAGCCGCCAACCGCGTGCAGCCCGCCCTCGATCGTCAGCGGCAGGCTCGGCTGGAAGTCGAACAGCGCGCTGTCGGCGACTTCGCGATCATAGCCCCGAATGAGTTCGACCAGGCGCAGGCCAGGCGGCGCATCGGCCAGTCGGCCACGATGCTCGGTCAGTTTCTCGCGCCGGGCGCGCAACACGGAGACGGATTCGTCGCGACCGAGATTGGCGGCGACGTCGCGTTCGATCGCCACGATGCTGCGCTGGAGCTCATCGATCCGACCGCTGAGGTTCTGGACATACTGATCGGCGAAAGACGGGCCTTGCGACAGGACGGCCGCGCCGAGGGCGGCGAAGACCAGCAGGAGGAGTTGGCGCAGCATGTCTCGCTCCAAAGTGTTTCGCGGGCCGAGCCCCTAGGGGTTCTCTAGGAGATCATCGGCCTACGCTTAAGCGCTATCGCCGCTGCCGGCGCAGGTTTTCTCGGGCGCGCGGTTCGGCGGCGCGGCGTAGGCGTTGAGCCCGGCGTCGAGCGCGAGCTGATAATGATAGTGCGGGTCATAGGCG
>JBCBRF010000033.1:0-25499 GCA_039819865.1 Pseudomonadota bacterium
TCGAAGGCGGCGCCCTGACCCTGTGGCGGACATCTTCCGAAGCAGATCAGGTCCTAAGCACATAAGCGCCTGGCGCAGTCAGCCAGCATGGCGCTGCCGCTTGAGACGGCTTGCGCGGCTCCGGTCGAACCAACTTTGATCAACCGTAAACTGCTCGAACCAAACGCTTGTGATTGACGACGGATCCCGCCGCCAATCCAAAAGGGTGCGACTTTCGAACAAGGTTTGACTTTGAGAGCGCTGCAAAAATTGTCATTGATGCACGTCAATTACTTGAGGTCTGAGGTTGATTGCGATCGAGTGCGCTCCTGTCGTCGCCAGGCGTGGCCAATATACTTGCGCTCGAGCCGAGCCCGCTCGACCAAATCGGTGCAAACGCTCGGCGCCGCGCCCAACGAAACGGCCCGCGCCATCCCCCCGTCACCCAAGGGGTCGAAAGTCAGCCTCTCCGCGCGATCGCCAGAACCGAGTGATGGTCGAGCACATGCGGGCGAGGCCCGGGCGCCGCGTCGGCGATCACGTCGAGGACGCGCCGCCGCGTCTCCTCCTCGCCCAACCGGTCGATCACGCCGCGGAGTCGCGAGCGCGAGAACAGCATCCCGACCAGCCCCTCGTCGTCGACCTCGACCCGCCAGGGGATCTCCACCCGCTCCGTCGGCCCGAACCCCTCCGCCGCCTCGAACGCGGCGAAGGTGTTGGCGTCGTAGTTCCCGCGCCGGACCAGGTCCGAGCCCTCCTCTTCAAAGAAAGCCTCCGCGGCGTCGAGCGCCGGGTGCGGGTCGATCCGGTTGAAGAGCCCGGCGACCACGCCGTCCGGCGCGAGCACGCGGCGCGCCTCGCCGAAGAACGCCGGCTGGTCGAACCAATGGAGCGCCCGCGCCGCGATCACGATCGAGACCGACCCATCCTCGATCGGCAGAGCCTCCGCCGCGCCCTCGATCACGGTCGCCCGCGGTTCCTCGGCGAGCCGTTCAGCCCCACGACGGCGCATATCCGCGCCCGGCTCGACCGCGATCGCCCGCCAGGACTCGGGCGCGACGGCCATAAAACCGCGCGTGGCGAGGCCCGTGCCCGCGCCGACATCGACCAGCAGCCGCGGCCCCTCGGCGGGGGCGCGCGCGAGAAGCGCCTCGAACGCGCCCGGCGGAAACCCGGGCCGGCGGAGATCATAGACCTCGGCGAGGCCTTCGAAACGCAGATGGTTCTGAGACATGGGAGACCTCGGTCGCTGCGAGCCGCCTGGCGAGAAGCCTGCGCTGCGCGGACCGGCCAGTAAACGCCGAAACCCTCAGGCGCTGTCCGCCTCGTCCAGGAACGCTTCAATCGCCGCCGTCGCGTCCGGCTCGTTCAAGAACGGCGCATGGCCCCGGTCCTTGAGCGTCACGGTCTTAAGGCCGGAATGCTCCTCCCGCATCGCGTCGAGCGTCTCAGCGGTCAGGATGTCCGAGTTCTCCCCGCGGATCACCAGCACCGGCAACGTCTTCAGCGCCTCGAACAGCGGCCAGATCGCGACATGCGGCCCGCCATCCTCGATCGCCCCCGACACCGCCATGCGCAGATGCGGGTCGTAGGCGAGGGTGGGGCGGCCCTCGACATCGTCATAGAGGCGGTGGGCGTGCCGCAGCCATTCGGCGTCGGGCAAGTTGGGAAACTGCGCCGCGTTCGCCGACTTCAGATCCGCCGCCGCCGCCTCGAAGCTTTGCGCCTTCGGGGGGCGACCGAGCGTCGCCAGGATCCGGAGCAGCCCGCCGCCCTCGATCACCGCGCCGACATCGTTGAGCACCACGCCCGAGACCCGTTCGGGCTGCGCGCCCGCGATCGCCATGCTGAGGATCCCGCCGCGCGAGGTCCCGATCAGGGCGACGCGCGAGAGCCCCAAATGATCGAGCAGCGCGATCGCGTCGCCCGCCTCGGTCGGCACATTGTACTCCGCATGCGCGTCGACCGCATGTTCGGAAAAGCCCCGTCCGCGGCTGTCGAGCCGGATCACCCGTCGCTTCGGAGCGAGCCGCGCCTCCAGATCTTCGAAATCCCGGTGGTTCCGCGACAGCCCGGCGAGGCAGAGCACGGCCGGCCCGTCGCCTCCGCTGTCCTGATACGCTAGCCTGCGGCCGTCGCGCGCTGCGAAAAACTTGGTCATTCGAGAACCGTAACACGGGACCGTCGGGGTGAAAGGCGCGGCGCGCGCCTAGCCGAGCGCCGCGTTCACCGCCCGCGCGATCACCCGCTCCTCGTCGGTCGGGATCACCAGGACCCGCACCCGGCTGTCCGTTGTCGCCACGTCGCGCGCGTTCGCGTCGTTGCGCTTCGGGTCGAGCGCGAGCCCGAGCCAGTCCATCCCGGCGCAGACCCGCGCCCGGACGCCGCGCGCGTTCTCCCCGATGCCGCCGCAGAACACGAGCGCGTCGAGCCCGCCGAGCACCGCCGCCATCGCGCCGATCTCGCGGCGGATCCGGAACACGAAATAGGCGATCGCCTGCTCCGCTTCCTCGGTCCCCGCCGTCTCGAGCGCGCGCATGTCGTTCGACAGCCCGGAGAGCCCCTTCAGCCCGCTCTCGCGATAGAGCAGCCGCTCGATTTCCTCCGCGCTCATGCCCTTCTGCGCCATCAGATAGAGCAAGACGCCCGGGTCGAGCTGGCCGCAGCGCGTGCCCATCGGCAGCCCGTCGAGCGCCGAAAAGCCCATCGTCGAGGCCACGCTGCGCCCCCCGTGGAGCGCGCACATCGAGGCGCCGTTGCCGAGATGCGCGATCACGACCCGGCCCTCGGCGAGCGTCGGGTCCGCCGCCGCCAAAGCGCCGGAGACATACTCGTAAGAGAGGCCGTGGAACCCATAGCGGCGCACCCCCTCTTCGTAGAACCGCCGAGGCAGGGCGAAGACGTCGTTCACCCAGGGGTGGCCGCGGTGAAAGGCGGTGTCGAAGCAGCCGATCTGAAGCGCCTCCGGGAAGGCCGCCGTCGCCGCCTCGACCGCCGCGAGATTATGCGGCTGGTGGAGCGGCGCGAACGGCTCGAGTTTGCGCAGCGCCTCAAGCGTCTCTGGCTCGAGCGTCCGGGGCGCCGCGAACGCGACGCCGCCATGGGCGATCCGGTGCCCGACGCCGGCGACCCGTCGGCCGTCCAGCGCCGGCTCGATCTCCTCCAGGATGGCCGCGAGCGCTTGGGCGTGATCGGCGGCGCCGATCTCCCGCTCGGTCGCCCTCTCGCCTCGGGACGCCTTCAGGCGCGCGCCCTCGGCCCCGATCGCCTCGACCTGGCCCACCATGTCGAGCGCGGGCTCCGCGCCCGCGGCGTAGACCGAGAACTTGATCGAGGAGGAGCCTGCGTTCAGCGTCAGGATCGCATCGCCGCTCATGCGCCGGCGCCCCCTCTCGCCATCCAACGCGCATAGAGCGCCGCCACCGCGCAGGAAGCGAGCCGCGCTTTGTCGTCATCGGCCCGGCTGGTGAGAATGATCGGCTTGCGCGCCCCGAGGACCAGTCCGCCGCCCTCCGCATGCGCGACGAAGATCAGCTCTTTGGCGAGCATGTTCCCGGCTTCGAGGTTTGGGACGATCAGAATGTCGGCGCGCCCTGCGACCAGGGACTTGATGCCCTTGGTCGTCGCCGCCTCGACATCCATGGCGTTGTCCATCGCGAGCGGGCCGTCGACCAGCCCGCCCTTGATCTGACCGCGCTCCGCCATCTTCGAGAGAACGGCCGCGTCGATGGTGGAGGGGATCTTCGGGTTCACCGTCTCGACCGCGGACAGCACGCCCACCTTCGGCTGCTCGACCCCGAGCGCGCGGGCGAGGTCGATCGCGTTCTGCGTGATGTCGACCTTCGCCTCCAGATCCGGCGCGATGTTGATCGCGGCGTCCGAGACCAGCAGCAGATGCGGCAGACCCGGCACGTCCATCACGAACACATGGCTGAGCCGGCGGGCGGTTCTGAGCCCGCCCTCCCGCTTCACCACCGCGCCGAGCAGCGTGTCGGTGTGCAGATGCCCCTTCATCAGCGCTTCGGCCCGACCCTCGCGCGCGAGTTTCACCGCCAGCGCGGCCGACGCGGCGTGATCGGGCTCGTGCAGGATCTCATAGCCGCCGAGCGGCTTCCCGAGCTCCCGCGCCGCCGCCTCGATCTTCGCCTGGTCGCCGATCAGGATCGGGGTGATCAGCGTGTGCTCCGCCCCGAGGAGCGCGCCGCCGAGCGCATTCGGCGTCTCGGGCGCCGCGACCGCCGTCGGGATCGGATCGAGCGGTTCCGCCTCTTCCAGCAGGCGGTCGAAATGGACATGCCGCTGGACCGTGATCCCCGGCGTCTCGTCGATGTCGATGGACAGCGCCGAGGCGGGGGCGATCACCTCGGCCACGCCTTCGACCACCCGTGTCCCGTCCGCGCGCGCGACATAGGTCTCGAACCGCGCGACCCGCTCCGGCAGCTTTTCGACGAGCCGGACCCCCACGCGAAGCTCGTCGCCCGCATGCGCCCGGTCGAGGAACTGGAAGCTTTGCGAGCGATAAAGCGTGCCCGGCCCCGGCAGCTGGTTGCCGAGCACCGAGGAAATCAGCGCGCCCACCCACATCGACGGCGCGATCGCCTCCGGGACGCCGTCGCCGTCGCCGTCATAGCGCGGCAGGTGCATCGGGTTCAGGTTTCCGGACGCATGCGCGAAGACATAGAGGTCGTCGGCCACGCAGAGCCGCGTGGTCTCGGCCGACATGCCGATTTCGAGCTGGTCGTAAGGCGTGTTCGAAAGCCGCCGCATCCTGCTCACCCCGTCGCCTGCGCCAATTCCGTCCGAGCGTTCGCGCCCTCGCTCTCGATCAGCCGCAGGAGGCCGGGCGGCGGCGTCGGCGGCTCGAACCCGAGACCCTCCTCCATGCGCGAGAGCCGGAGGAAGGAGCGCGGCTCCATCTCATCCAGTTCGCCGACGATATAGCGAACCAGATCGACGGCGCGGCGTCGATCCGCCGCGTCCGGCAGCAGGTCGCCCAGCGTCGCGACCGCCTGCTCCGGCTCGAAATGGGCGATCAGGCTCTGCTGATGGATGATTCGGGCCCGCTCCGTGGGGGCGATTTGGTCGAAGGGCGCCCGCGTGGTGAGCACCTCCGCCGAGCGCTCCAGCCGGTCCCGCCGGACATCGCCGCGCGCATCGGCCAGCAGCACCAGCATCCGGATCACCGCCTCGGCGAACCCGCCCGTCCCGATCGCGTCGAGCGCCGCTTGGACCTCCGGCAGGCCGCGCAGTTCTCCGGGCGCTTTCCGAACCCGGCGCTGCGCCCGCGGCGCGCCATAGGCGAGCGCCATGGGATGGGCGTAGAGCGCCAGGAACGCCGCCTCGACGCTCATCGCGCGGAAGTCGCGCACCATGTTGAGCGACTGCTCCACGCAATCCGCCCACAAGCGCTCCGCCAGCCGGAACGGGTTCTCCGGCCCCGTCGGCGCCCGTTCGGCCCGCGCCTGCGCCGCCAGCTGCGCCGCCCAACCCATCAGAGGATTGCTCGACGCGAAGATCTCCCGCTGCGCCCGCATCGGGTGAAGGCGCCGCGCGGCCTCCGCCAGAGGCGGGGTCGCGATCGCCTTCACGAGGGGTCGAAGCGTCGCGTCATAAGCTTCCGCCGTCGCCTCGGACAGCCGGGCCACGGCGGCGAAGGCGGGCTCCTCGTCGCGGCCGTCGTCGAGCGCCAGGATGTCGCTCATCCGGCGCCGCACGAAATCGACCGTATAGCGCCGGTCCCGGCCATGGCCGACCGCGTCCTGGATCCGCATCTCGTAGAGCCCCGGCGCCAGCGCCTCGATCGTCTTGAGCGTCGAGGCCATCTGGCTGTGCTCTTTGCGCGCGACCGAGGAGGACACGAAGATCCCGAGATGGCCGATCTCTTCGTGGATCATGTAGATGATTCGCTGACCACGGATCTCGATTTCGGTCTCGTCGGAATAGGTGTCGACGATCCAGTTCAGCGCCTGCTGCGGCGGCGTGATGTTGTCGCCATGGCTCGCGAACACGACGATCGGCGCGCGGATCGACTTCAGATCGATCGGCCGCCCCGTTTCGAGCCGCGCCTCGTTCGCGCCGAGCCGGTTGCCGACGAACAGGTTTTCGACGATCCAGCGGATCTCCGCTTCGTTCATCAGATAGAAACCGCCCCACCACTTCTCGAATTCGAGAAACCGCGCCTCGCTCTGCTCGTCGATGCTCGCGAACAGGTCGTAGTATTTGCGAAACCAGGTGCGGCCGGGGTTCAGCGTCTCGAAGTTCATCACGAGGTTGGCGCCGTCGAAGGTTCCGCCGCCGAGATCCGACATCAGCAGCGCCGGCGCGACGCCGCCGACCATGCCCCCGGTATAGCGCATCGGGTCCTGGCCGAGCCGCCCCGACCAATAGGACATCGGCGCGCCGTTAAGCACGATCGGGCCCGCAAGATCCGGGTTTCGCGCCGCCAGGATCGCCGTCGCCCAGCCGCCTTGGCAGTTGCCGACCACGATCGGCCGCGGCGCGTCCGGATGGCGGCGCTGCACGTCGCGCAGGAACGCGGCCTCCGCATGGGTGACGTCGGCGAGCGTCTGCCCGGCTTCGGGCTGCGGGCGAAACGCGACGAAATAGACCGGATGCCCGTCCTGCAGCGCCACGCCGACTTGGCTGTCGGGCTTGAAGCCGCCGATGCCCGCGCCGTGCCCCGCCCGCGGATCGATGATCACATAGGGCCGCTTCCAGTCGAGCGTCTCGACCCCTGCCGCCCTGAGCGTCTCGGTCAACCGGATCTTCAGCAGCATATAGTTGCAGGGCCGCGGCAGCCGCGCGCCGTCGAGCACCACGTCATAGTCGTAGTTCAGCACCGGCGGCGCCCCGGCCGCTTGGTGCTCGACGAAGATGTCGCCGCGTTTCCTGAGCGCGTCGAGCGTAAGCGCCGAGCGCTGCGCCACATCCGTCAGATAGTGGCTCCAGGCCTCGGTCAGCGCTTGCGGCGCCCCGAGGGCGCGCGCCGCCTTCGCCAAGGCGGACCAGTCCGCGGAGAGCTTCGCGGCGGAGGCCTGCGCGTCTTCGGCGATGCGCGTCGCATTCCGGCCGAGGGCGGTCTGCAGGAGGGCCGCCTGACCTGTAGGCGCTTGGCCCAGCGTGTCGAGCGGGGTGGGGGAGGGCGCAGTCGTCACGGGTCGCTCCTTTCGCTCGCGAGGGTCTCAACCGACGATGCTGTAGCCGCCGTCGATCGCATGCACCCCGCCGGTCACGTTCGCCGCCTCCCGGCTCGCGAGAAACGCCGCGTAAGCGCCGACATCCTCGATGCTGGCGAGGTGATGGGTCGGCGCGCGCGCTGCGGCGTCGGCCAGCATCTGGTCGAAATGGTCGATCCCGCTCGCCGCCCGGGTCTGCAGCGGGCCGGGCGAGAGCGCGTGGACCGAGATCCCTTTCTCTCCGAGCTCCGCCGCGGCGTAGCGCGTCACGGCCTCGAGCGCCGCCTTGACCGGCCCCATGACGTTGTAGTGCTCGACCACCTTTTCGGAGCCGTAGAAGCTGACGGTCATGCAGGTCCCGCCCTCCGGCATCAGCGGCTCGGCGCGGCGAATCAGACGCAGAAAGGAGTGCACGGAGACGTCCATCGCCAGGCCGAAGCCCTCGGCGGAGCAATCGACGACGCGCCCGTGCAGATCCTCTTTCGGACAGAAAGCGACGGAATGGAGCAGCGCGTCGAGGCGGCCCCAACGCTTCCGGATCTCGGCGAACAGCGCCTCGGCCTCGGCCTCGTCCCGCACGTCGAGAGGCGCGATGATCGGCGCCTCCAACTGGTCGGCCAGCGGCCGGACATGGGGCTCGGCCTTGGCGTTCAGATAGGTGATCGCGAGCTCGGCTCCTTGGCGCCGGAACGCCTGCGCGCAGCCCCAGGCGATCGACTGGTCATTGGCGACCCCGACCACCAGGATCTTCTTGCCCTCGAGCGAGAACATGGCGGACCTCCCCGTCTTCTGACGGAAGGACGTTACCGGCGAATTGTGACAGTTGTGTTCGGCTCGGGCGGTCGCGCCAAGAAGTCGCAGATCTGGGCAAAATAAAATAGGATTCGCCAAAAGTAATCATCTGGTGCGAAAACGGTTTGAATCCGTTTCGTCCATGATCTGAGTCAAAGGGCGGCGAAAAATACGCTGATTGGAGCGCCAGCGCCCTCAATCCCCAGGGCCGAGGGGGCGTCGGGTCACGTCGACGCCCCTTCGGACTTGCGGAATAGCGATCCGATCCACCGGCAGGCGACGTAAAACACCGGCGTCAGCAGCAGACCGAAGAACGTGACGCCCAGCATCCCGTAGAACACCGCGACGCCCAACGCCTGCCGCATCTCCGACCCTGCGCCGGTCGCGATCACCAGCGGCACCACGCCGAGAATGAAGGCGAGCGAGGTCATCAGGATCGGCCGGATCCGAAGCCGCGCCGCCTCGATCGCCGCCTCGACCCGGCCCTTCCCCTGATCCTCGGCCTGCTTGGCGAATTCGACGATCAGGATCGCGTTTTTCGAGGCCAGCGCCACCAGCACCACCAGACCGATCTGCGTGAGGATGTTGTTGTCCATGCGCATGAGCAGCACGCCGGAGATCGCCGCGAGCAGGCACATGGGCACGATCAGGATCACCGACAGGGGCAGCAGCCAGCTCTCGTACTGCGCCGCGAGCAGCAGGAACACGAAGGCGACCGCCATGACGAAGATGTAGATCGCGGTGTCGCCCGCGAGCTTTTCCTGGAGCGCGAGCTCCGTCCATTCATAGCCGAAGCCGGTCGGCAGCTGCTGTTCGGCGAGCGCCTCCATCTTCGCGATCGCCGCGCCGGTGGAGACGCCGGGCGCCGTCGATCCCTGCACCGCAGCTGCGGGATAGAGGTTGTAGCGCGCCACGCGATAGGGGCCTGTGACGTCCTGGAAGGTCGCGACCGAGCCGATCGGCATCATCTCGCCGGCGTCGGTCCGGGTGCGCAGATCCGCGATGTCCCGCGGATCGTCGCGGAACTGGCCGTCCGCCTGCGCCGTGACGCGATAGGTCCGGCCGAGGAAGTTGAAGTCGTTCACGAAGGACGACCCGAGATAGATCTCGAGCGCCTCGAAGATCCGATCCGGCGTCACTCCGAGCTGCTCCGCCTTCACCCGGTCGATGTCGGCGTAGATCCGTGGGGTCCCGGTGTTGAACAGCGTGAAGACCCGCGAGAGCCCCTCGACGCCGTTTGCGGGGCCTGCGAGCCCGTTCGCCGCCTGTTGGAGCGCCTCCGGCCCGCGGCCGCGTCGGTCCTGGACATAGAGCTTCCAGCCGCCCGCATTGCCGACGCCGCGCACTGGCGGCGGCGCCACCACGAAGATGGTCGCCTCCTTGATCTGGAACAGCGAGCCCTGGACCTGCTGAAGAATCGTCTGCTGGTCGAGCCCGAGTTCGGCGAGTTCTTCGAAATTCTTGAAAGTGAAAAAGACCGCGCCCGCGTTCGATGCGTTGGTGAAGGTCGCGCCGTCGAGCCCCGCGAAGCCCGCGGTGTGCGCGACGCCGGGATGCGCGAGGATCAGATCCGTGGCGCGTTGCACGACCTTGTCGGTCCGGTCTAGCGAGGCGCCCGGCGGCAGCTGCACCACCGTGATCAGATAGCCCTGGTTCTGGTCCGGGATAAAGCCGGTCGGCGCCCGCTGAAACTGCAGGACGCCCAGATAAAACAGGCCCGCATAGGCGACGAGCACCAGCCCGGTGATCCGGATGAGCCGGTTCACGAGCCAAGCGTAGCCCCCCGCCATCCGTTCGAACCCACGATTGAACGCCCGGCCCGCCGCGGCGAACGGCCAGCTGATCGCGGCCCAGACGCGGCCCGCCGCGCTTGCGGGCGTCTCGTCCGATTTCTTTCGCATAATGAGCGCGGCGAGCGCCGGCGACAGCGTGACCGACACGAGCAGCGAGAACAGCGTCGCCGCCGTGATCGTCACCGCGAATTGCTGAAAGAACTGCCCCGAAATCCCGCCGATGAACGCGGAGGGGATGAACACGGCCGCCAGCACCAGGGTCGAGGCCACCAGCGCGCCGAACACTTCGTCCATCGTCTTATGCGCCGCTTCATTGGGCGGCAGACCCTCCTCGAGGTAGCGCTCCATGTTCTCGACCACGATGATCGCGTCGTCGACCACGATCCCGATCGCCAGCACCAACCCGAACAGGCTGAGATTGTTGAGCGAGAACCCCATCGCGGCCATCACGGCGAAGGTGCCGATCAGCGAGACCGGGATCGCGATGATCGGGATGATCGAGGCGCGGAGGCTCTGCAGGAAGATCACGATCACGAGGACCACCAGCACCACCGCTTCGGCGATGGTCACATAGACCGCCTCGACCGATTCCTCGATATAGTTGGTGGGGTTGTAGATGACCTCGTAGCCGACGCCCTGCGGAAACGCCTCCGACATCTCCTCCATCGCCGCCAGCACCGCGTCCCGCGTCGCCAGCGCGTTCGAGCCGGGGCGCTGGAAGATCAGCAGCGGCAGCGCTGTTTTGTCGTCGAGATAGCCGATCGTCGAATAGTCCTGCGATCCGATCTCGACCCGCGCGAGATCGCGCACCCGCACCTGTCCGGCGTCGGTGCTGCGCACGACAATGTTCTCGAACTGCTCGGGCTCCACCAGGCGGCCCTGGGTCTGCACCGACAGCTCGAACGCCGCCGGCTCCGGCACCGGCGCGCGATTCAAGACGCCCGACGCCACCTGGACGTTGTTGGCGCGCAGAGCCGCCACCACTTCGCCCGCCGTCATCCCATAGGACGCGACCCGGTCCGGATCGAGCCAGATCCGCATCGAATAGGCCCGCTCGGCGAACAGCGTCGCCTGACCCACCCCGTCGATCCGCGCCAGCCGGTCGACCACCTGCGTCCGCGCATAGTTCGAGACGTAGAGCTGATCGCGGCTGCCGTCGTCCGACAGCATATGGATGACCATCATCAGGTCGGGCGAGGATTTCCGCGTCGTGATCCCGAGGCGGCGCACCTCCTCCGGCAGGCGCGGCTCGGCGATCGCCACCCGGTTCTGCACCAGCACCTGCGCCTGATCGAGATCGACGCCGAGATTGAACACGACGTTGATCGACAGCCCGCCGTCCCCGGTCGATTGGCTGACCATGTAGAGCATGCCGTCGACGCCGTTGATCTCCTGCTCGATCGGCGTCGCCACGGTGTCCGCGACCGTCTCGGCCGAGGCGCCCGGATAGCTCGCGGAGATCTGGATCGTCGGCGGCGCGATCTCTGGATACTGCGTGACCGGCAGGCTGAAATACGCGACCGCCCCGACCAGCGTGATCAGGATCGAGACGACCGCAGCGAAGATCGGCCGGTCGATGAAGAAATGCGATAATCTCATAGCGGCGCGCTCAGTTCGACGCGGGTTGGGAGAAGTCGAGCGTCGTCGGCTGCGCGATGACGGCGCCGCCGGGACGAGCGCGCTGGACCCCGGTCACGATCACCGTCTCATCCGGCCCGACGCCGCTTCGGACCACCCGAAGTCCGCCGTGGATCGGTCCGAGCGTCACCACTTTCTGCACGACCTTCCGGCATGCGGGATCGCCGCACTGCTCGCGCAGCGGGTCGCCCTCCGGAATGGGTTGCGCCACCAGCACCACCTTGCGCGCCTGATCCGAGACGATCGCGGCGTCCGGCAGCAGCTGCGCCTCGTATTCGCCCGAAGCGATCAGCCGGAGCCGCGCGAACAAGCCCGGCGTCAACAGGCCGGAAGCGTTCTCGAAGACCGCCCGGCCAACGATCGTGCCCGCGTTCGGGTCGAACTCGTTGGCCACGAAATCCATCGCCCCTTCGTGCGGCCAGCCTTCCTCGTCGATCAGCCGCGCCTGCACCGCGTTCGGCGCGGTCCGCGAACTCGGGCGAGAGCCGTTCCTGCTGAGCCGGGCGTATTTCAGAAAATCCTGCTCCGAGACGGTGAAAACGAGATGCACCGGCGCGGTGGAGACGATGGTGCTGAGCACGGTCTCGCCCGCCGTGACCAGATTGCCGACATCGACCCGGCTGTCCGAGATCCGACCGGAGAACGGCGCGGTGATCTCGGTGAACTCGAGATTGAGCGCCGCCTCCCGCAACTGCGCTTCCGCGATCGCGACCTGGGCGTCGGCCTGAAGCTTCGCCGCCCTCCGTTGATCGAGCGCGCTTTCGGACACGTTCTGGTTGCGGATCAAATCCTCCGCCCGCACCAATTCCGCCGAGGCGCGGGTTTGTTCCGCGCGCGCCGCCTGCAGTTCGGCCTCCGCCCGGGCGTAGGCCGCCTCGAACGGCCGGGAATCGACGGAGAAGAGCACGTCGCCCTTCTCAACCACCTGGCCGTCGGTGAACCGGACCTCCTGCAGAAATCCGGAGACCCGCGCTTTCAGCTCGACCCGCTCGACGGCCTCGAAGCGGCCGGTGAACTCGTCCCAGTCCACGATCGTCGCCGTCACGGGCGTGGCGACGTCGACCGGAAGCGGCCCTTGCTGAGCGGACGCATCATGCGAGGCCATGACGCCGAGCGCGATAGGAAGCGCCGCGGCGCGGAGCGCGATCCGGCCTAGCAGCGATCGCCGACAAAACGGCGAGATTTGAAGATCACTCATACGATCGCCCCCGGTCATGCAGTTTCGGCCCGCCATATAGCGACCGTTGCCGATCTGGAAACGCCGAGGCGGACAATCCCTCGACAGATCCGCAAAAATGTGTGGTTGTCGCCTCGGTCGGCGCGCGGACGAGCGTCGGCTCGCGCCCAGGGTTTCGGGCGGGAGAGGCGATCGGCCTTCGAACCGATTTGAACGGCGCGGCCTCGCTGGGACGGGAACCCGGCTTGAACGGGAACAAGGGGATACGGATGAGAACGCACATCCTGAAGAGCGTCGCCATCGCGGCGGTCGTGATCGTCGGCGCCACGAGCGGTGCGGCCGCGGATCCGGAGAAGGCCGCCAAGGCGCGCCGGGGCTATTTCCAGCTCCTCACCTTCAACGTGGGCGCGCTCGCCGCGATGGCGAAGGGCGAGGCGGACTACGACGCCGCGGTCGCCACGCAGGCCGCCGCGCATCTCGACGCGCTCACCGCGTTCGACGTCGCGCCGCTGCATCCCGAAGGCAGCGACAACGAGGCGCTTTCCGGCAAGACCCGCGCGCAGCCCAACATCTGGTCCGATTTCGACGGCTATGTCGGCAAGTATCAGGACCTGGCCGCGGCGGTCGACGCCCTGAACGCTCAGGCTGGGAACGGCGTCGACGGCGTCCGCCAGACGATCGGCAAGGTCGGCGCCGCCTGTAAATCGTGCCATGACGAATATCGCGCCAAGGAATTCTGAGGCCCGGCGTGTCGGATAAGCTCGGCGGCGCCCGGAGCGGCGCCGAACCGGGCGCGCGCGGCGCGGATGCGCCGCCGCGCCTGGAGAAGATCTGGGATCCCGTCGTGCGTCTGACGCATTGGGCGATCGTGGCGACCGTTCTCGCCGGGTATTTCATCGGCGAGAACATGAGCTTCTCGAACATCGCCTGGCATTTCTGGCTGGGCTACGCCACGGGCGCGCTGGTCCTCGTCCGCTTGGTTTGGGGCGTGATCGGGCCGCGTCCGGCGCGGATCGCGCCGCTCTTCGTGTCGCCCTCGACTGCGCTCGACTACGCTCGTAAAGCGCGTGAGCGCCGGCCGAGTTTTTGGCCGGGCCACAACCCGCTCGGCGGCCTGTCCGCGCTCCTGCTCTGGGCCGTCCTGATCGCCATGGTCGGCACCGGCCTGTTCTCGGAGAGCGAAGACCTGTTCACCGCCGCCATCCTGTCGGGTCTCGTCGACTACGACACGCGGGTCGCGATCACGGGCTGGCACCAGCGCCTCCACACGCTGGTTCTGCCGCTGATCCTCCTCCACGTCGGGGCGGTGCTGTTCTACCTGTTCTGGAAGAAAGAGAACCTGATCCGCCCGATGATCACGGGCTGGAAACACGTGAAGCGCCCACAGAAATGACTGGGGCGGGGGCTCTCTGAGAAGGCTTGGACGCCGCTTCGACGCGCTGACGGAGCCTGCCACGGCGTGGCTCTAGTCTCGTTCGCAGGCCTTGTCGCTATCGAGATCGTAGGCGCAGCGCTCGCGTGGCGACAGGGGGGTGAGGCGCTCGACCACCCGGTCGGCCCAGGCGACCGCCTGCTCGACCGAGCCGAGCCAGATCCTGAACTCCGCGCCCTCGGTCCAGCTCAAGAGGCGCCCGTCCGCAAGCTCCAGCGCGCCGATGACCTCGTTCGTGTGGCCGCGCAGCGTCGCGCCCTTAGAGCCGTCGGCGCGCCAGATCTGCAGGCTCCGATCCGCATCCGCCGGCCAGGTGAGAAGCCGCCCGCCCGAGAGCGCCGTCGCCCCCTCCAGGCGACCGTCGATCGAAAGGCCCGTCGGCGCGCCCGTGCGGTCGAACGCCCGCGCGGTCTCGAGCCCCTGCAACAGGAACCGCCCGTCCGGCAGAACCGCGAGGATGTCGGCCGAATAGGTGTCGTCCTCCCGGGTCTCGAGCAGGTCGCCCTCCGACCCGAAGATCCGGATGCGACCGTCGAACCCGACCGTCAGGATCCGCCCCCCGGACAGGCCGACCAGATCGCCGAACGGAGACCCCCCGCTCTCGAGCGTCGCGACCAGAGCGCCGTCCGGCCCGAAAACCTTGCTCGTCGGTCCGAAGAACAAAAGCGCGAGACGGCCGTCCTCGAGCGCCCGCGTGCGGCGGATCGCGCGCGCGATCTCGGGCGTCTCGGGCAGCGCGGCGCCCGGCGCGCCGTCGGCGCCCCAAAGCTGCGCCCGGCCTTCGCGCGACACCGAAAGGAAGCGCCCGTCGTCGAGCCGGATCGCATAGGCGACGTCGCCGGCCGCGGCGTCGACCGTGCCGAGCGTCTCCCCCTCGGCGTCGAGCGTCAGCACCGCGCCGCCGGACGTGAACACGAGGATGCGCCCTTCGGTCCCGTTGAACACGTCGACCACGTCGCGCCGCCCCTCGAGCCGCTCTCCGAGCGGCGCGCCGGCCGCGCTGAGGAAGCGCAGCGCCGGACCAGTGAAAGTTTCGTCCGCATTGCGCCGCCACGCCAGCAACCGGCCGTCGGGCAGCTCGAGCACGCGCGTGTCCGCATTCGATCCGCCGCCGAGGCGCGCGACTCGAGCGCCCTCGCCGTCCCACACCGTCGCGGCGCCGTCCAAGGTCGCGACCGAAAAGCCGCCGCCCTGGAGCGCGGCGACGCCGTCGCGTCTCACCAGGGTGTCGATCGGGAACTGGGTGCGCGGCGTCGCCGCTTCCGACCAGAGCCGCGGCGTCGTCGCGTCCTCCTCCGCGGCGAAGCTGAGCAGACGCCCGCCGTCGAGCGTCAGCACGCCCCAGATCGCGCTCTCATGCCCGGTCAGCATCCGGATCGGCGCGCCATCCTCGCTCCAGAGCCCGATCGCGCCGTCGAGGCCCATCGTGACGATCCGGCCGTCGGCCTGCTGCTCGGCCGCGAGGATCCGCTCCGCATGGCCGCGGAGCACCGGGCCCGGTCGCCCATCGAGCGACCAGATCTGCGGCGCCTGCGACCGCGTCCCCACCAGCAGGCGGCCGTCGCGGAGCAGAAGCGCGTCGAGCGGCGCGTCGCTCGCCTCGATCAGGTCGGTCGGCTCGCCCTCGGGCGTCCACAGGCGCGCCCACCAGACATTGCGGTTGAAGGCGTCCTGGCCCCAGGTGTAGAGCCGCCCGTCCGGCAGCGCGAGCGCCTGGTTGATCCGAACGCCGTGCGCCTGCTCCACGGTCCGGAGCAGGCGGCTCCCGTCGGGGCTCCAGAATTTCAGCGTCTCTTCATTGTCCCAGGTCACGATCCGTCCGCCGGTGAGGCGGGCGACGCCGAGGACTTGCAGCCGATAGCCGCCGAGCCGCGCCCCAGGCGCGCCGTCCGCCCGCCAGAGCGTCGCGGCATACCCGCCATCCGCCGCCCGATGCGTCGTGGCCACCCGGCCGTCGCCGAGATCCGACGCGCCGAGCGACGGTCCGTCCGCGCTCGTCATCACCGCGATCTCCGCGAGGTCCGGGCCGTAGAGCCGAAAGGTCTCGCCCGCCGTCACGAAAAGCCGCCCGTCCGAGAGCGCCAGCACGTTCAGCCAGTCTTCGGAGCTAACCAGCGTCGTGAGCGGATCGCCGTCGCCGCTCCAGACCTTCAGCGTCTTGTCGACGCCCCAGCTGAGCAGCCGCCCGTCCGCGAGCGTCAGCAGGCCGTGGACCCCGGTGTCCTCGCTCTCGTCCTCCGCGTCGTCGGGCAGGCGGTGGGCCGCGACGACTCTGCCCGCGCGCCCGTCCGGCTCCCAGAACCGGATTGCGCCGTCCCGGCTCCAGGTCGCGATCCGGCCGTCCGCGAGCGCCGTCGCGCCCCGTACGGCGCGCGTATGGCCGCGGAGCGCGCCGATCTCGTGGAGCCGACCATAGGCGTCCGAGATCGCCTGCACCGGTTCGATCGCGAACGGCCGGTCGGGCGCCGAGAGGTCGGCCGGCAGGGCCGCGCGCGCCAGCCCGATCGCGTCGCCCGCATCGCCGCCCGCCAAAAAGGTCTGCGCCGTGCGCGCCAGGTAACGGGATTGCGCGATCAGCGCCGCGTCGCGCCGGGCCCGCGCCTCCTCGGCCGCGGCGACGGCCTGGGCTCGTTGGGTCTGCGCCTCCTCCCGCTGCATCAGAGCGAAGGCGCCGGCCGCGACCGACGCCGCCAGCAGCGCGAGCGAGACCACCAGTCCCGCGACCGTCCGTCGGACCACCTTGCGCGCGGCCTCGCCCTCGCGCCGGCGCGCCTCCTCGGCGGCGTCGCGGGCCGCCTCCATCTCCTTCAGCCGCTCCCGCTCGACCGACAGGATGCGCGTCTCCTCCTCCTCCGAGGCCCGGATGTAGCGCTGCAAACGTTCCATCGGGGCGGGCGCCGAGGCCGGCCGCTCCGCCAACAACGACTGTGCGGCGCGGAGCGCGGCGCCCCGCAGCAGAAGCTCGCTCGCCTCCTGCTTCGCCTCCCACTCCGCCGCCCGTTCGGTGAGCGCGGTGTGCTCGCGGAGCCAGCCCATATCGGTGTCGAGCGCGGCCACAAGATTCTTCAGCCCGCGGATGATCTGGCTTTCGGTGAAGGGCACGGCGTTGATCGCGCTCAGGCCCGCGGGCGCGTCCGCGAAGTCGATCGGGCGCCACAGCACCGGGATGATCCGACGCCCGAGGCTGGTCGCCTCCTTAACCTCCCACCGGCAGACCTCCGACGCGAGGCTGTCGGGCGAGAGCACGAACACGACGCTGTCGCATTCGAGGATCAGCCGCCCGAGCCGCGCTCGCCAATCCTCGCCATGCCCGATCCCCTCGCGGTCGATTAGCACCTCGTAGCCGCCATAGGCGCCGAGGCCGGTCGCGATGTCGTCGACGAACGCGCTGTCCTGGCGCGAGTAGGAGATGAAGATCTTGCTCTTCGCGGCCTCCGACATCCGCCCTCCCCCCAAATGCCGAGAATCGCGTTGCGCCGACGATGCCTGAGCGGGTCCGCCGGGTCCAGCGCCCCGCCGCGACTTCCCGTCGGCGCCGGCGGCGCCTAGGCTCTGCAAGCCCGCCCTCGCGAGAAACGGGGCCCTCTGTCCGTGAAAAACAGGACCGACCGTCATGTCGATCAATTTCCGCCTGCAGGGCCTTCGCGACCATGCCCCCGCCGAGCGTCGCGCCCGGATGAGCAGGACTGGGTGACCAGGACCGGGCGACCAGGACCGAGAGAGCGCGCGCCTTTGGGCCCGATTTCGGATGTCGGGCCTCTCTTGACTCGCCCTGAGGCCGGTGCGATTTCGCGGCCGTGCGGGCCGACACCCAACGAGGCGCATGCGTCCGAAGTCGTGGGGGCTGCTTGGTTTGCGAATTCTGTTTCTGATCCTGGCCCACGACCGCCCCGACCGCGCCGTCGAGCTGGCCACGCGCCTGGTCTCCGCCGCGAGCGACGCCCATGCGTTGATCCATTACGACGCCAACTCGCCGAAGGCTCAGCGCCAGGCTCTCGAGACGCTGCTGTCGGAGCAGGAACGCGTCGCCTCGGTCGCCCGGCCGACGCGCTGTTTCTGGGGCGATTTCAGCCTGGTGCGCGCCTGCCTACGGGCGCTCGAGCAGGCCCGCGACGAGGCCGCGGCGCAAGGGCGCGGCTTCGATCATGTGATCCTGCTGAGCGGCGCCTGCCTGCCGAGCCGCCCCGTCCGCCAGCTCGAGCGTTTCCTCCAGGCGCGCCCCGACTCGGATTTCATCGAAGCCTACGGTCCGGAATGGCCGATCGCCGGCTATCGGGAGGATCGGTTCGACCTCTACCACCCGTTCCGTCCGCTCACCCGCCAGCAGCTGGAGCGGCCTCTGATCGCCCTGCAGCGCAAGCTGAAGGTGAAGCGTCGCCCGCCGCTCGACATGGCGCCGCGGATGGGATCGCAATGGTGGTGCCTGCGCTGGTCGCTCTGTCTCGAGATCCTGGATCTGATCGACCGCGAGCCCAGCGTGGTGCGCTATTTCCGGAGAGTGTGGATCCCCGACGAGTCGTTTTTTCAGAGCCTCGCTCACCATCTGTCGCCGAGCACGATCGCCGGCCACGGGCTGACCTTCTACCAATTCTCGAAAGCCGGCCGGCCGATCAAATTCTACGATGATCACGGCGACCGGCCGTTCGGGCTGGAGTTCTTTTTCTTTCGCAAGGCCGCGGCGCGCGCGACCGAACTGCGCCGCCGCGCCCTCGAGATCGCGGCCGCGCCCGACGACGACGCGGATCTGAGCCGGATCGGCGCGCCCGATACGGAGTACGCCAACCGGGTGGACGCGCAGATCGCCGGGCCGAAACCCGCGCAGCTCTACATGATGAGCCAGTACAGACACCGCACCGACCGGATCCTCGCCGCGGACAAGACCCCCTATCTCGTGATCCTTGGCCCCGAAGAGCCGGCGCGCCGCTTGACCGAGAGCTTCGATCCCGCCGCGACTCACGATTTCGGCGCTCTGTTCGACCCGACCCGCGCCGCCGCCCGCGACTTCGCGGGATCCCCGGCCTGGGCGGCGGAGATGGCGCGCGAAGCGCCGGCGATCTTTCTTTCGATGGCCCGTCGGCGCGCCATCGGCGTGCCGCTCCTGCGTTGGCGCCCCGGCGACGCGCCCGAGGCGTTGATCGAGGCGATCCTCGACGATCGCGCGGCGACGGTGATCCCCGTCGACCAGGCCGCCGCCGCCCGGGCCGAGGGGCGCGCGGCGACCGTCATCGACCCTGGCGGCGCGGCCGCCGCCAAGACGCTCGCCGGTCCGGTCGGCCCGATCGCCGCGCGCGCGCTCGACGCCTTCGCGGCGGACGCCCCGGCCGCGAACTGAGGGGACCGCCATGCCGGAGCAGAGCACCTTTCCGCAGACTGTGGAGCGCTTCGCCAAGCTCCACCTTCGCGACTATCGCGCCGGCCTCGACCTCGAACTCCGCCAAGACAATCTGCGCAAGTTCCGCAAGAACGAGATCCTGCTGGTCTCCTGCCTGCGCAACGAGCGCTTTCGCATGGAGTTTTTCCGCAATTACTACAAGAAGTTAGGCGTTTCTCACTTCCTGTTCGTCGACAACGCTTCCGACGACGGTTTCGCGGATTGGGCCGCGCAGTATGACGATGTCAGCGTGTGGTGGACCGACGCGAGCTACAAGGCCGCCAAGTTCGGCATGCTCTGGTGCAACGACCTGCTCCGCCGCCACGCCAGCGGCCGCTGGGCCGTTGTGGTCGATCCCGACGAGTTCCTGGTGTTCCCCCGCTCCGAGACCCGCGGGCTCGCGGATCTGGTCGAGTTCCTGGACGAGGAGCGCCGGCGCTGCATGCACGCGGTCCTGCTCGACGCCTATAGCGACCGCTCCCTTGGCGAAACGGTGCTCGGCGACGGCGACGATCCGTTCGCGCTCTGCCCGTACTTCGACCGCGACGGCTATATCCAGCAGCCCGGCTGGGGCGACGCCACGCTGATCCGGGGCGGCCCGCGCATGCGGGTGCACTTCGCGAACGCGATCCAATCGGCGCCGGCGCTGAACAAGATCCCGCTGGTGAAGTGGCGGCCCCATTTCCACTTCCGCTCCTCGACCCACGACGCCAACCCGCATTTCCTGAACCGCGCCAACCCGGCCGCGAAGCCCGCCGTCACCGCCGCGCTCTTCCACTTCAAGCTGATCGCCTCGTTGCGCGACAAATCGGCGGAGGAGATCCGCCGCCAGCAGCATTACGACGGCTCGCGCGAGTATCGCCGCTATCTCGAGGTCGAGGACGAGCGCTTCTACGATCCGGGGATCAGCGTGCGCTACGAGGGTTCGCAGCAGCTCGTGGATCTCGGTCTGATGGCGCCGGGCCGCTGGTTCTGAGGGCGTCCGCCCCGTCATCGAGCGCATCCGCCGCCGACAGAGTCGCGCGCAGCCGCTCGAAGTTCCGCCGCTTCGCCGCGTAGTAGCGCGGGTCTTGCCGCCGCGGCGGGTGCCACAGATGGCCGAGATGCACGCCCGCCTCCAGAAGCGGCTCGGCGTAGCGGGCGAAATAGGCCCGGAACCCCTCGGCGGTCTCCGCGCGGGAGCCATAGTCGACAGGGTAGTTCGCCGGCCTCGGCCCCCGCGGCGCGCGGAGCGAGAGCCGGTGCATCAGTTCGAAATCCTCCGCCCCGTGGCCCTCATAGGCGCTCGAGTGCCCGCCGATCTCGAGCAGCGTGCGCCGCTCGAGAATGATCGCGGAGCTGCCCCGCACCAGGCGATCGACGATCCGCGCGCGACGGGTCCAGGGCTGCGCGAGCGCCCCCCACCCCCGAAGCCCCGCGGTCCGCGCCGCCAGAGTCCCGATCCGCGTCAGGAACGCGACCGGAGCGCAGAGAAAGCCGCCGCTCGCGAGCGCGTCGCCCACGGGCCCGCGGAGCGTCTCGGCGAGCCGCGCATATACCGGCGCGGGCGCGAAGAAGTCGACATCGTGGAACATCACGATCCCGTCCTCCGCCGCCGCCGCCCCGGCGTCGCGCAGACGCCCGATCGAGAACGCGTCCGCCGCCGTCGCCTCCGAGCGCAGAACGCGCGCCGTCTCGCCCCGGCGCGCGACGATCGTGCAGAGCCGCTCGCGCGCGCCCGCGTCCAGGCTGTCGTCGACCACGATCGCGCGACCGTCGTCGGGAAAGCGCGGCAACAGGCCGTCGAGCCGGTCGAGATTGGGGTCGGCCGCGGACCGCGCGCGGAACGGGATCACGAAGCTGAGCGCGCGCGGCCCGACGACCGCCGCGCCTGAGCCCGCGCGCCCGGTCATTTCCGCGCCAGCCGCCGCACGAAGGGCGCGACGAACTCCGCCATCAGCCGCTCCGTCTCGGGCAGAGCCGGCTCGACGAACGGCGCGTCGTCGGGGATCTCGTAGTCGAAATCCGTCTCGCCCTCCGCGCCGAAGCGCTCGAAGGCGAGCGCGTTGCCGCGCCGATAGGGCGCGTTGATCCGCCGCCGGGTCTCGGGCGGGTAGATCCGCGCCTCGGGCCGGTCGAGCGCCGCCAGCGCCTCCCGCGCCGCGTTGACCACCCGCACGCGCTGGCCGGGCGGCAAGGACGGCAGATCGAGATGGCGGAGGAATTCGGTGGTGAGCGGCGGGCTCGACCCGTTGACCGCATGCTCGACGACGATCGGTGCGCCCGGGAGCGCGGAGGCCAGAAAACGCTCGGTCACCGTCGCATCGAAGCGATAGACGCGCACCCGCGCGACGCCGGGCGCCTCCGCCCATGCTTTGCAGAGCTTGTGATAGTGGAGCCAACCGAAGCGCCCATGGTTCTCCAGGAACTCTTGCGGGGTCGCCTTCGCATGCTTGTTGAACGGCCAGCGCACCGTCTGATTGTACCAGGACATCAGCCATTCGTCCTGGCGACGCAGGAAGAAATGCGCCTCGATCGCGAACGCGGGGCGGAGGGCGTCGAGCCACTCGAATGATTTCAGCCGCGCAAAGTCTTCGGCGCTCAAAAGGACCGCGTCGGCCGCGACGCCCGCCAGCGCCTCCGCGAGATCCGGACCGCTCATCTCGCCGCGATGGAGCGCCCAGGCCCAGTCCTGATGGTTCTCCGCCGCACCCGGATAGGCGACGCCATGCGCCTCGAGCGCCGCGCGTTGCTTGGCGAGGCTTTTCTGGAGCGACGTGCTGCCGGTGCGATGGATCCCGCCATGGATGATCAGCCGCTTCACGGTTGCGTCCTCGGGAGCTGTGGGTCGAACGGGCGCGTTTCGCCGATCTGTTGCGGAGGACCCGCGCCCTTGTCCAGCCGCCGGCGCCGACCCGCCCAAAGAATGCGCCGCGGCGTGACGCGGCGCCGAGGCTCGCGCGCCGCTGGGCGAGGCGAAGGGGCGCTCGTCTCGCCCTTCGGTCGATCCTCGCAGGGGGCGACCCCAGGGTGGGAACCAGGCGGCTGACGAGGAGCCCTCGGCGGCGAGAGACCGGCGCGCGACCCGATTTCTCCGATCAGGCGGGCGCCGTCGGGGTCGGGGCCGTCGCGGCCTCGAACTCGATCTCCGCCTGCGTCTCGCCCGCGATCGCGCGCTCGAAGGCCTGCAGCCGTTTATAGATCGACATCAGCTCGACGATGGTCGTCCAGGAGTTCACCAGGAACTGGAACGAGTTCTCCACCCGCTGAAAGGCCCGCACCACCTGCTGCATCACGCCGAGCGTGAAGCCCGCGGCGATGATCGTCGGGCCGAGCGCGACGTAAGGCACCAGCACCCCCGCCTGCAGGTAGCCGTACCGCGCGACGTTGAAATACAGATAGTTGAGGTACAGTCGGAAATAGTTCAGCCGCACATTGGCGAACAGCTCTGACAGCGTCGGCGGCCGGGCCCGATCCGGACGATCCTCGCCGAGCACCAGCTCCTTGCGAAACGCCGCCTCGACCCGTTGGTTGCGGAACTCGAGCCCTGGCAGCCGGATGCCGACCAGCGCCAGCAGCCCGGTCCCGAGCACCGACCAGATCAGCGCCACCCACACCAGCGCTCCCGGAACCGCGCCGAGGATCGGCACTTCTTTCACGCTCTCCGACAGCGCCCAAAGGATCGGCAGGAAGGCGAGCAGCGTCATGATCGCCTCGATGAAGCGCGTGCCGAGGCCCTCCATAATGCTGGCGAAGCGCATGGTGTCCTCTTGGATGCGCTGGCTCGCCCCTTCGATGTGCCGGATCTTGTCCCACAGCGCGACGTAGCGGTCGTTCATCGCCGTCCGCCAGCGGAACACGTAGTGCGAGGTGAAGAACGCCGCGAGCACCGCCGTCATGATGAACGCCATGGCGATGTAGAGAAAGGTCGCGAGCGCCCCATAATACTCGCTCGCGCTGACCGCGTTCGGATCGCCGAGCGCCCGCTGCACCAGGTCGTAGAAGGTCCCGAACCATTCGTTGATCATCACGTCGAGCTGCACCTGAAACCAGGTGGCGAAGATGATCAGCGTCGATCCCGCGACCGACCAGCGCGCCCAGGGGTGGTCGGTCCACCACATCCAGAAGCCCGCGAACGCCGCGTAGCAGAGGATGTTGAACTGGTAGAGCCAGACCCGACCCGGATCGAGGCCGAACAGCCCGGCGATCCCGAGCGGGTCGGTCCAGTCCGAGACCCCGAAGAACCAGAGCAGCACGCAGAACAGCCCCCACGCCGCCCCGGAGAGGACGAACAGCCGCGGGTTTGGAAAAAAGGATTGGAACACGGTCGAACGCCCTCGGTTGTCGGATCGCCTGCTTCGACAGCAGGTGCGCGCGCTACGCAAGCGCCATGGCATGCGGGAACTGTGTCAAATCAAAGCTTCTGGATCGTGGACGGCGCCGCAGTTCCGCGTGCTACGCTCGCCTCGAACCCGAGCGCGACGGAGCCGCGGCGACAAAGGCTGTGATCGGATGAAGGTTGTCACCATCGGAAGCGCGATCATCGACCTGATCGTGGTCATCGACGACGAGCGCATCGAGCGCATGACCATGCGCAACGCCGAAAGCTCGTTCCTGCTCGTCGAGACCGGCCGCAAGATCGACGCGAAATCCATCTCGCGCCATGTCGGCGGCGGCGCGGTCAACGCGGCGGTCGCGATGGCCCGCCTCGGGGTCGATACCACGACGCTGGCGAAGCTCGGCGACGACCGTTTCGCCGACGAGGTCGCCGAGCGCCTGAGGGCGGAGGGCGTGTCGACGGCCGGCCTCCTGCGCGACCCGCGCGACGCGACCGGCGCCTCGGTGCTGATCTCGGCCCACGACCGCGACGCCGCGATCTTCACCAATCGCGGGGCCAACACGCTGCTCTCGGCCGACGATGCGACGCCCGAGATGCTGGAGGCCGACCTGGTCTATATCGGTCCGCTCAGCAACGAGGCGGCCGAGGCTTTCCCGCGGCTTGTCGAGCTGGCCAAGGCCGCCGGCGCCCGGGTCGCGACCAATCCGGGCATCCGCCAGCTCAGCCGCCGCACCGGGCCGTTCATGCGCACGCTGCCGATGATCGACATTCTCTCGCTCAATCGCCGCGAGGCCTCGGCTCTCGTCCCGCATCTGGTCGACCGGCATGGCGAGGGCGGCGCGCCGCTGCCGCCGCTCGAAGGGCTCGAGGTCCCGGAGCTCGGCCTCCGCGGGCTCGAGGCGGGGGGCTTCGACATGGCGCTCGCCCGGTTCTTCGCGGCGCTCCACGCCGAAGGCGTCGGCCATGTCCTGGTGACCGACGGCAGGCGCGGCGCCTTCGCGAGCGACGGCGCGCGGATCCTGCACCGCCCGGCGGAGGAGGTGGCGGTGGTCGGCACGGCCGGCGCCGGCGACGCCTTCGCCTCGACCTTCTGCGCCTGGCTGGCCGAGGGCGGCGCGCTGGAGGACGCGCTCGAAGCGGCGACCTGGAACGCGGCCGCCGTGATCGGCCATGTGGACACGCAGACCGGCTTGCTGGCTCGCCCGGCGCTCGAACGCCGCCTCGCCGAGGGCCGCGCCGCGGGTCGGATCGCCGCGTGGCCGGCGGACGCTTAGAGCGCGCGGTCCGGTCTCCGCGGACGGGCTCCGCGCCGGACGGGCTCTGAGGAGGATTGCGATACTCAGAGACGCGGCGATGCCCTAGAGAAGGCGCGTCCCCTGGAACCGTAGTGCTGAAAGCGAGGCCGAGCATGGCGATGAAGCGACTTCTGATCACCGGCGCAGCTGGAAATCTCGGCCGCATGACGCGCGCCCGCCTCGGCTTTCTGGCGGAGACGCTGCGTCTGTCCGACCTCGCCGAGATGGCGCCGGCGGGCGTGAATGAGGAGGTCGTTCAGTGCGACCTCGCCGACTTCGCCGCGGTTCGGTCCCTCGTCGCGGATTGCGACGGGATCGTCCATCTCGGCGGGATCTCCGTCGAGGACACCTTTCAGAACATTCTGAACGGCAACCTGATCGGCCTCTACAACATCTACGAGGCGAGCCGGCAGGCGGGCGTGAAGCGGTTGATGTTCGCAAGCTCCAACCATGCGATCGGCTTCCACACCCGTGAGACCATGCTCGACGCCGTAAAGGCTGTCGGGACGGACCGGCGCATCGGCGTCGA
>JBCBRF010000034.1:0-25419 GCA_039819865.1 Pseudomonadota bacterium
GACGATCGCCGTTGGAATCCACGCGATTGGAGCAATCGGCGCAAGGATGTGAAGCACAGGACGCAGACACCAGGTCGCGACCTTGGAGAGACTAAGCAGCGCGCCGGACAACACCGCGCCGACAAACGCCAGCGACATGCCGACGAACACCCGGCCGAGCGTTGACGCCACGGACTCCCAGACGGGCGCCGCTTGGCCGCCCAGGCCGATCTTGAAACCGCTGTCGATGACCGTCTGGAAAAAACGGCTCGGCGGCGGCAGAACTGCGGTTAGGGCGACCTCGCCCGTCGCGCCGAGCCATTCCCAAAGGCCGATCAGAGCCGCAACGAATGCGGCTCCGACCAGAACGCTTTTGGCGGCCTCCGATTTCATTCGCTTTCCAGCGATTTGACGATGTCGAGACGGAAGATGTCCTCCGCCGAGGTGTCGCCTTTGACGTAGCCGAGATTGGTCAGGTCGGTGACCACGCTCTGAACCGACGCCACATCGGGCGTGAAGCTGATCGGAGCAGGCTGGCTCTGAAGGGCCGCGAGCAGCACTTCGGGCGGGACGCGGAAATAGGTGCCCGTCGAGAGCAACTCCACCGCCTTTTCCGGCTCCTCATTGAGGATCCTCGCACTGCAAAGCATGCTCTTCAGATACGCTTCGACCACCTCTGGCTTTTCCACGAGGGTCTTTTCCAGAACGCTGATCACGGTGTTGGGCGTCTCCAGGGACCACGCCTCAGCGTTGGTGGTGAGCACCTTGGCGCCTTTCGAGGCCACCATGTCGGTCGTATAGGGCTTGATATGGCTAAGAATATCGACCCCGCCGGAGCGGAAAGCCTCGACCATCGCCAAGAGATCATTAAAGTAGACAAGTTCGACTCCGTCGGCGGGGATGCCGTATTTGTCGAATTCGCGGGTGAGGATTAGCTCCAAAGTATCGCCCTGAAGCGTCGCAATCTTCAGCTTCGGCTTCCCGGCGGCGACATAAGCCTTGAGGTCCGCCATCGAAGCTAAGCCCGTCTCCTTTTGGGCGACGACTTCCATGATGCCCCAGCCGCCAGCTGCGGCGATCACGCGGATCGGGACGCCGCTATTTGCGGCGAAGAACGGCAGCGTGAAGGGGTTGATGCTGAAGTCGATCGCACCGCCAGCGAGCGCGGCGTTGTTGTCGCCCGGGTTCGCAAAAAACACGGTTTCGGCTTCGAGACCGTTCTGCGCGAAACACTCTCCTGCATGCGCGACGAACAGCGGCGCCATGTCGAGCGCCACGAGGTGGCCGACCTTGATCTTGGTCGCCTCAGCCCCCGCCGGCGCAGCCGCCAGCACGAGCGCCGCGAAGGCGCATACGACGGCTCCTCTGACCTTCCCCAGAGCAAGTGATGAAACTCTAATCACAGGCCTACCTCTCGACTGTTTCCCAGCGAACCTTCCGACCGCGCGGCCCGCCAAAGCGCTAAACATCGAGCAACGGTAGGCGCATAGAGCGGGGGAAACAGCCTCGAGACTCCATGGTTGCATTGGTTTCTCAGATGTATCAGAGGCCTATCAAGGCGGAAACTCAATCCAGAATCCCGCCAAAAAGATGAAAAATACGCCAGAGACACATGTCGGCTCATTATCCAGGCATTCTTGGACGCGGGTCAGGACGCGTCACCGATGGACGCGGGAGGCGCCGACTCGCGGCAAGCCTCAGCTTCGCCGAGCCGGGCCTCAACCAGGCGGCGCTCTTCAGGATGGAGGGGGAAATCCACGACGACCGCGGTCGCGATCGTTGGCGGCTGGGCTTAATCAGCTGGTCTCACCGACGCCTGAACGACCGGGCGTCTAGAGTGGATGAGACCAGCCTGAATAAGCAGCGTGTCCAATCTCACGCACGTCTCAAACCGACATGGGGATCTCGGACCGCCGACCCAGGAAACCTAGGCCAGATCCAAGAACTCCTCGCCGCCGGTTGCGAAGCCGTCGATTTTGGCGAGCAGCTGGTTGCTGATCGCGACGCCCTCGAGCACGTCCACCAGCCGCACCGAGTTCTTGATCGGATCGGTCGTGCCGTTCCCGATCCGCGTGAACACGAGATAGAGATCGTCGCCGTCCTTGATGGCGTCGGTCGTCACGTTGTTGTCGCTCTCGATGTCGTTCATGTACTGGAGCAGCTCTGCCTCGGTCGAGATCGTCCGCGACAGCCCGGGCGTCGGGCCGTCGATCTCGAGCGAATCCTCGCCCAAAACGAAGTCGAGGACGGTGTCGTTGCCGTCGTCGACCCCCACTCGGAACAGATCCGCGTCCGCCCCGCCTGTCATCGTGTCGCCGCCCGCGCCGCCGTCGAGCGTATCGAGCCCGTCGCCGCCGAACAGCAGGTCCCGGCCTGACACTCCCTCTCCGGCGGCGCCGTCGCCCTGCACGAGATCGTCGCCCTGCCCGCCGTAAAGCGTGTCGAGCCCCGAGAGCCCTGAAAGCGTGTCGGCGCCCGCGCCGCCGAACAGCACGTCGCCGGCCGCGCTCCCGTCCGCGTCGTCAGCGCCCGAGCCGCCGACCACCAGCGCCGGCCCGCCGGTCGCGGCGAAGCTCTCGCCCGCGTTCGACGGCGCGACGGCGAGGTCGTAGTCGACGCCATCAAAGCGGGCGGCCTCGACGTCGATCAGCAGATCAGTCCCCTCGTCCCCGTCAGCGCCGTCGAGATCGGCGACGATCAGCGCGCCCTCGTCGGTCACGGAGAACCCGAACAGAGGCGCCGCGACGTCGAGAAGAGCGCCGGCGAACACGGCCAGATCGGCGTCGGCGCCGCCGTCGAGCGTATCGTCGCCCGCACCGCCAGTGAGCGTATCGTCCTCCGCCCCGCCCGAGAGCAGGTCCGCGCCGTCGCCGGCGCCGCCGATGAGCGCGTCCCCGCCCGCCCCGCCGATCAGCGTGTCGCCGCCCGCGCCGCCATCGAGCGAATCCGCGCCCTCGCCGCCATCCGCCACATCATCGGTCGCCGCCCCGGTCGCCGTATCGTCGCCATCGCCGCCGACCAGCAGCGCAGCCTCGACGCCGGCCCCCGCCTCGATCAGCGCGCCGTCGTCGGAGGGCGCCAGGATCAGCCGGAAATCCTCGCCGGCGCCGTAGCCGAGCTCCTCGATCGAGACGAGCACGTCCGCGCCGAGATCGCCGTTCGAAGCGTCCACGTCCCGCACCGTCAGCGAGCCGTCGGCGTTCCGCACAAAGGCGTAGCCGATGGCGAGCCCCACCACGAGCGGGTCCTCGAACAGCGCCCGGTCGGTCCCCTCGCCGCCGAACAGCCGGTCGTCGCCCGCCTCGCCCTCCAGCGTGTCGTCGCCCGCCCCGCCGCTGATCGTGTCGTCGCCGTCCCGCCCCCGCGCATAGTCGCCGCCGCCTTGGCCGAACAGCGCATCGCCCTCGCCGCCGCCGCCGAGCGTCTCCGCCCCGGCGCCGCCCACCAGCAGCGAGGCCGCCGCGCCCGCCCCGTTCAGCGTCCCGCCTGCGACTGGATCGCCGACGAACAGCCGAAGCGCGGGAGCGCCGCCGAAGGACGCCGTCTCGATCGCGCGCACCGTGTCGGCCCCGTGGTCCCCGTTCGAGCCGTCGACATCGAGGACGACCACGCCATCGGCGCTCGGACCGCCGACCTCGATCGCGACATCGAAGCCGAGCGCCCCGCCCGCGACCAGAGGATCGCCGAAGCGCGCCTCGTCCCACTGCGATCCGCCGTCGAGCAGGTCGTCGCCGGCGTCGCCCTGCAGCGTATCCGCGCCGGCATCGCCGTTCAGCGTGTCCTCGCCCGGCCCGCCGAAGATCAGATCGCCGCCGGCGCCGCCCCGGGCGAGATCGTCGCCCGCATTGCCTGCGAGGCGATCCTTGCCGCCGCCCCCCTCGATCGTGTCCGCGCCTTTGCCGCCCACGACCCGATCATTGCCCCCGTCGCCGGCGAGCACGTCGTCGCCGTCCTCGCCCTCGATCACGTCCCGCGCCCGACCGCCCTGGATGACGTCGTCCGCGCCGCCGCCATAGATCTCGTCCCGTCCTCGGCCGCCATCGAGGATGTCTTCTCCGCCCTCCCCGCGGAGGGTGTCGTCGCCGTCTCCGCCGCTGAGCAGATCGAGCCCGTCGCCGCCGGTCAGATCGTCATCGTCCGCGCCGCCATCGACGATGCTGAGCGCGCTCGTGCCGTTGACGAAGCGATCGTCGCCATCGCCGAGACGGATCGTCAGGGTTTGAAAAGCGCCGTCCGTGACCGAGGCGTCGAACGCCGCGCCGTCGCCCGCGACCGTCTGCGCGACGCCGGGCGCCAGGGTCACGACGTCCGCGCCTGCGCCCGTGTCGATCACGGAGCTGAACGGCCCGCCCGCAAACCGCGCCAGCAGCGTGAGGAGCAACATGTCGTCGCCGTCCCCGAACGCCGCGTTGACCCGGGTCGCGTTCTCGATCGTGACGTCCACGCCGAGGGCCGACGGCGACAGGTCGAGATCCACCTGCGGGAAATTGCGGATCCGGAGCGCCTTGTCCGCCCGGCCGTCGAGATCGCCGTCCGGAGAAACGCCGGCCGCATCCGCAAGAACCAGCAGGTTGAACTCCTGACCCCAGCCGCTCGCCTCGAACGCGATCTCCGTGGCGCTCTCGATCGACGTCGCGGCGTCCGGCGCGCCCCCCGCCAGGATGGCGTCGCCGAACAGGCCGAGGATCGCGTCGAGCCCGTCGGCCCCCGCGCGTTCGTCCGTCGTGTAGGGGCTCGCGGCCGAGAGGTCGCCGGTTTTGCCGCTGATCGCCATCGTCCCGTTCCCCGCTCCGAAATCCTCGCCCCCACGCGCTCACCCAGGCGAGATCTCCGCCGGCGAGCTCGGGCGCATAACGCCGTCCCAGACCCCCTACCCCAAGGTGATGGACTAGGGCACGCTCCAACGACGACGGTCCCGGCGCAACGGACATCCTTGGTAAATATCTGAAAAACCTGGGAATCGTGGCGAGAACCGTCCCAAAAGACAGCAAAACCCGCCTCGCGCCGAACGCACGAGTGTTTTACGGAGCGGAGTAAGCCCAGCGGAGGCCGCCTGGCGGATCGGACGAGAGAGGAGCGGCGATGACGCGCTACGAGCTGGATCACATGGTGCTGACGGTCGCGGACATCGACGCGACGATCGCCTTCTACCGCGATGCGCTCGGGATCGAGGCCGAGACCTTCGCGGGCGGCCGGCGCGCCCTGCGGCTCTCGGGCGCGAAGATCAATCTGCATCAGAGCGGAGCGGAATTCGAACCGAAGGCCGTCGCCCCCACCCCAGGCTCGGGCGATCTGTGTCTGAGGAGCGCGGACCCCCTCGAGCGGGTGGCCGAACGACTGGCCGCGGCGGGCGTGACGATCGAGGAAGGGCCCGTCGCCCGCACCGGCGCGCTCGGAGAGATCCGCTCGATCTATCTCCGCGATCCCGACGGAAACCTGATCGAGATCTCCGTGCCGGCCTGAACCCAGACCTGAGAACGCCGGTCGCCGAAAGAAAAAAGCCCCGGCCTGCGCCGGGGCTTTCTGTTGGTGGACGGGACGCTGGGGGACAGCGCTGAACGCTCAGTGCCGGAGGCCGGCCTCCGCATCGCCGTCGCTTGGCGTCTTCGGCAGCGGCTCCGCGTTCGGATCCCACTCCACCGGCTTCAGCGTGCCGGCGAGCGCCACGTTCAGCACCTCGGACACGGTCTCGACGGGGATGATCTCCAACCCCTCCTTCACATTGTCCGGGATCTCGGGCAGATCCTTGGCGTTGTCCTTCGGGATCAGCACGCGCTTGATCCCGCCGCGGAGCGCCGCGAGCAGCTTCTCCTTCAGCCCGCCGATCGGCAGCACATTGCCGCGCAGCGTGACCTCGCCGGTCATCGCCACGTCGCGACGCACCGGGATGTCGGTCAGCACCGAGACGATCGAGGTCACCATCGCGATGCCCGCCGACGGGCCGTCTTTCGGCGTCGCGCCCTCGGGCACGTGGACGTGGATGTCGATGCTCTCGAACACCGGCGGCTTCACCCCGAGCCGAGGCGCGTTCGCCCGCACATAGGAGGCGGCCGCCTCGATCGACTCCTTCATCACGTCGCCGAGCTTGCCGGTCGTCCGCATCCGGCCCTTGCCCGGCAGCTGCAGCGCTTCGATCGTGAGCAGATCCCCGCCGACCTCGGTCCAGGCGAGACCCGTGGTGGCGCCGACCTGGTCGGCCTCCTCCGCAAGCCCGTACTTGAACTTCGGCACGCCGAGGAAATCGCCGAGATCGTCCCGGGTGACCACGACCTTCTGCGCCTCTTCCTTGACGATCTTCGTGACCGCCTTCCGCGCCAGCCGCGCGACCTCGCGCTCCAGGTTCCGCACCCCCGCCTCGCGGGTGTAGGTCCGGATCATCTCGAGCAGCGCGTCGGTCTCGACCTCGAACTCCTCCTCGGTCAGACCATGGGCCGCCACTTGCTTCGGCAGCAGGTGACGCCGCGAGATCTCGACCTTCTCGTCCTCGGTGTAGCCTGACAGCCGGATGATCTCCATCCGGTCCATCAGCGGCGCAGG
The DNA here is from genome assembly GCA_039819865.1 of Pseudomonadota bacterium. Taxonomy (GTDB): domain Bacteria; phylum Pseudomonadota; class Alphaproteobacteria; order Rhodobacterales; family Rhodobacteraceae; genus JBCBRF01. The sequence continues at coordinate 6,517 of JBCBRF010000034.1, forward strand.
CATGTTGAGCGTGTTCGCCGTCGTCAGGAACATCACGTTCGACAGGTCGTAATCGACCTCGAGGTAATGGTCGTTGAAGTTGGCGTTCTGCTCCGGATCGAGCACCTCCAAGAGCGCAGAGGCCGGATCGCCGCGGAAATCGTAGCCCATCTTGTCGATCTCATCGAGCATGATGAGCGGATTGACCGTGCTCGCCTTCTTCAGCGACTGGATGATCTTACCCGGCATCGAGCCGATATAGGTCCGACGGTGCCCGCGGATCTCGGCCTCGTCGCGCACGCCGCCGAGCGAGATCCGGATGAACTCGCGACCCGTCGCCTTAGCGACCGACTTGCCGAGCGAGGTCTTGCCGACGCCCGGAGGCCCGACGAGGCAGAGGATCGGACCCTTCATCTTCTCCGCCCGCGACTGCACCGCGAGAAATTCGACGATCCGCTCCTTCACCTTCTCGAGCCCGTAATGGTCGGTGTCGAGCACGTCCTCGGCCTCGCCGAGATCCGTGTTGACCTCCGACGTCTCCGACCACGGGATCGAGACGATCCAGTCGAGATAGTTCCGGACCACGGTCGCTTCCGCGGACATCGGCGCCATCTGTTTGAGCTTCTTCAGCTCCGCCTCGGTCTTGGTCTGGACCTCTTCGGGCAGGTCGAGCTCTTCAAGCTTGCGCTCAAGCTCCGCGATGTCCTCGCGACCGTCATCGCCCTCGCCGAGCTCACGCTGGATCGCCTTCATCTGCTCGTTGAGATAGTACTCGCGCTGGGTCCGCTCCATCTGCGTCTTGACGCGGCGCTTGATCTTCTTCTCGACGTTCAACACCGAGATTTCGCCCTGCATCAGCGCGAAGATCTTCTCGAGCCGCTCGCCCACGTCGAAGGTTTCGAGCAGGGTCTGCTTCTCGTCGATCTTGACCGACAGATGCCCGGCCACGCTGTCCGCGAGCTTCGACGCCTCCTCGATCTGGCTGACCGAGACCAGCGCCTCCTGCGGCACGCCTTTCTGCAGCTTCACATATTTTTCGAACTCGGCGACCACAGCCCGCTGGAGCGCGGCGAGCGCAGCCTCGTCGCCGAAGGTCTCCTCGACCGGTTCGGCGACCGCTTCGAAGTAGCTATCCTGCTCGGTGAACTCCGCGATGCGGGCGCGCTTCTGCCCTTCGACCAGCACTTTCACCGTGCCGTCAGGAAGCTTCAGGAGCTGCAACACGTTTGCGATCACGCCGACCGAATGGATGTCCTCGGCGACCGGATCGTCGTCGCCGGCGTCTTTCTGGGTGGCGAGCAGGATCTGCCGATCATCCTGCATGACCGCTTCAAGCGCCCGCACGGATTTGTCGCGCCCCACGAACAGCGGCACGATCATATGGGGAAACACGACGATGTCGCGGAGCGGCAGGACCGGGAACGTCTCGGACGCGCTGTCGGCCTGGTGGAATTCGCTCATAGCCTGCTCCTTGGCGTTATTGGGTCGACCCCGTCGCGTGCCGTAGAGCCCCGCGCCGGAACCACCTGTGAGATGCGTTAAGGTGGCTCGCGGGCGTTGGGCTTTCAAGCACCGGACCAAATCCGGCGAACGCGACGATCAAGAATGGGCGTCCAGCCTGAAAATATCGCTCACGAGCGCCGTTAATGGCCCGCGCGCCACAAAAAAACGGAGCGGCTGCGCGCCGCTCCGTTCTCATCCCGCCTAATCGGGTCGAATCAGCTGGCGCGGGCGCCCTCGGCCTGCGCCTCTTCATAGACGATGACCGGCTCTTTGCGGCCCTGGATCACTTCGTCATCGACGACGATCTGCTTGACGTTCTCCATGCCCGGCAGCTCGAACATCGCATCGAGCAGCACGTCCTCCAGGATGGAGCGCAGACCCCGCGCGCCGGTCTTCCGTGCGATCGCCTTCCGCGCGATCTCACGCAACGCGTCGTCCGTGAAGTTGAGCTCGACGCCCTCCATCTCGAACAGGCGGTGATACTGCTTGACCAGCGCGTTGCGCGGCTCCTTCAGGATTTGCACCAGAGCCGTCTCGTCGAGGTCCTCGAGGGTCGCCACCACGGGAAGACGGCCGACGAATTCCGGGATCAGGCCGAACTTCAGCAAATCCTCGGGCTCGAGCTCCCGCAGCAGCTCGCCGGTGCGGCGATCGTCATCCGTGCGCACATCGGCGCCGAAGCCCATCGCGGTGCCTTTGTTCCGCTGCGAGATGATCCGGTCGAGCCCGGCGAACGCCCCGCCGCAGATGAACAGGATGTTCGTCGTGTCGACCTGCAGGAACTCCTGCTGCGGATGCTTGCGCCCGCCCTGGGGCGGCACCGACGCGACGGTCCCTTCCATGATCTTGAGCAGCGCCTGCTGCACGCCCTCGCCCGAGACGTCCCGCGTGATCGACGGGTTGTCCGACTTGCGGCTGATCTTATCGACCTCGTCGATATAGACGATCCCGCGCTGGGCGCGCTCGACATTGTAGTCGGCCGCCTGCAGCAGCTTCAGAATGATGTTCTCGACATCCTCGCCGACATAGCCCGCTTCGGTCAGCGTGGTGGCGTCGGCCATCGTGAACGGCACGTCGAGGATCCGCGCCAGCGTCTGCGCCAGCAGCGTCTTACCGCAGCCGGTCGGGCCGATCAGCATGATGTTCGACTTCGCCAGCTCCACGTCGGACGAGGTCTGCGCGTGGTTCAGGCGCTTGTAGTGATTGTGCACCGCCACCGAGAGCACGCGCTTCGCGACCGCCTGTCCGATCACGTAATCGTCGAGCACCCGGCAGATCTCCTGCGGGGTCGGGACCCCGTCGGACGATTTGGCGATCGTCGTCTTGGTCTCTTCCCGAATGATGTCCATGCAAAGCTCGACGCATTCGTCGCAGATGAACACCGTCGGGCCGGCGATCAGTTTGCGCACCTCATGCTGGCTCTTGCCGCAGAAGGAGCAGTAGAGGGTGTTCTTCGAGTCGCCGCTGGTCGCTTTTGTCATCTGCGTCTCCTGCCTCGACGGGTCCGCTGCCGGTTTTCGTTCGGGGCCGATTTCTCCGGCTTCGCACGCGGTCCGCTCGGGCGTGGTCTGTTTTGTACGCGGCGTTCTCGCCACTGGCGCCGGCGGACAGCATCGCAGCCGACGCCATACTATTCCGTTGACGACCGGCCGAATCCCGTGACTTCACACCGAAGCACGGTCGGCAAGCCGGTTTCAAGCATCATTCGGACGCCGCGCCGCCCTGCCGGATCGGCCGGCCGGCCGGCGCGTCGACTCAGCTCGCCTCCGCGTCGTCGCCGCGGCGATGCTCGACGATCTCGTCGATCAGGCCCCACGACTTGGCCTCCTCAGCGGTCATAAAGTTGTCTCGGTCGAGCCCGGTCTCAACCTCTTCGAGCGAGCGGCCGCTGTGCTTCACATACATCTGATTGAGCCGGCCCTTCAGCTCGAGGATCTCCTTGGCGTGGCGCTCGATGTCCGAGGCCTGGCCCTGGAAGCCTCCGGAGGGCTGGTGCACCATGATGCGGCTGTTCGGCAGCGAGAACCGCATGCCCTTTTGCCCGGCGCAAAGCAGCAGCGAGCCCATCGACGCGGCCTGACCCACGCAAAGCGTCGTCACCGGCGGGCGGATATACTCCATCGTGTCGTAGATCGAGAGCCCCGACGTCACCACGCCGCCCGGGCTGTTGATGTACATTGCGATCTCTTTTTTCGGGTTCTCCGCCTCGAGAAACAGCAGCTGCGCGACCACCAGCGTCGACATGCCGTCATGCACCGGCCCCGACACGAAAATGATCCGCTCCTTCAGCAGGCGCGAGAAGATGTCGTAGGCCCGCTCCCCGCGCGAGGTCTGCTCGACCACGTAGGGCACGAGCGTGTTCATGTAGATCTCGCCCGGATCCTGGTCGCGGGTGTCGCCGAAAAGCGTGGTCATGATCGCTGCTCACAATTTCTGGAACGCCGGAACGCGCCGGAGCCGGCGCGCAACTGAATGCCGTGTCGAGGACCGAGCCTAAGCGCCCGGCCGTCGAAAACTGAACGAAAATCGCCGATCGCGCGAGGCGCGCCGCCGGTCTTCCGACCCTGCCCTATCGAGCGGAGGTTAATCGGAGGTGTCCTCGTCATTCAGCGCTTCGAGCGCCTGCTTCAGCTCGTCCGCCGAAACGGTTTTGTCCGTCACCGACGCGAGTTCCAGCACATAGTCGACCACCTTGTCCTCGAACAGGGGCGAGCTGATCTGCTGACGGATCTCGGCGTTCTGCCGGACGAAGTCGAAAAACGCTTTCTCCTGCCCCGGATACTGGCGCGCCCGCTCCATGATCGCCTGGTTCAGCTCCTGCTCGGTGACCTGGATCTCGTTCTTCGAGCCGATATCCGCGAGCACGAGACCGAGCTTGACCCGGCGCTGAGCCAGCGACCGATGCTCTTCCGTGGGCTCGATTTCCGGATGGTCGTGCCCTTCGACCTCCGGGTTCTCCTCATGCCAAAGCTGGTGCGCGATCTGCTTGGCCTCCGGATCCACAAGGGTGTCGGGCAGATCGAACGCGACCTTCTCGTTCAGCGCGTCGAGCAGTTGGCGCTTCGCCAGCGAACGAGCCGCCCGGCGATACTCCTCGGACAACCGCTCCCGGATGCTGTTCTTCAGCGCGTCGAGATCGTCGAGCCCATACTTCTTGGCCAACTCGTCGTCGATCGGGTGCGGTTGGGCGGCTTTCACCTCCTTCACCGTCACCTCGAACACCGCCTCTTTGCCCTTCAGATTCTCCGCGCCGTAATCGTCCGGGAAGCTCACGGCGACGTCCTTGGTCTCGCCCGCCGACGCGCCCACCAGCTGCGGCTCGAAGCCTGGAATGAACTGGCCGGAGCCGACGACCAGGGGAAAATCCTCCGCCGCGCCGCCCTCGAACGCCTCGCCGTCGATCCGGCCCACGAAATCGATCACCGCCTGATCGCCATCTTCGACCGCGCCCTCTTTGGTCTCAAAGGTCTTGGCGTTGTCGGCGACGCCGTCGAGCGACTCCTGCACCGCCTCGTCCGCGACCTCGACCCGGAGCCGCTCGATTTCGAGCGCGCCAAACGCAACCTCGGGGACCTCCGGCAGCATCTCGTAGGAGAACTCGATGTCGAGATCGTCGCCTTCCTCGAAGGTCTCGTTCTTCATCTCGACGTCCGGCTGCTTCGCCGGCTTGTGCCCGGTCTCTTGGAAATGCGACCGCATGGTTTCGTCGACGAGGTTCTGCATCACCTCGCCGAGCAGACCCTTGCCGTACATCTTCTTGAGGATGCTCGGCGGAACCTTGCCCTTGCGAAAGCCCTTCACCTGAACGGTGGGACGGACTTCCTCGATGCGCGCGTCGATCTTCTCGGCGATCTCCGCGGCGGTCGCTTTCGCCGTGTAGGCGCGCTTGAGGCCCTCGGCCTTGGTCTCGGTCACTTGCATCTGGGCAGCCGTCTTTCGCGATGATTTTTCGGGGACGTCGGCGCTCGGATCGGACGCGCTGCCGTCGCCGCTGAGGGGCGGGTCCGCGACGGACGCAAGACCCGCACGGCTCCATATCGGAATTGGCGGGGCTTAGCCGAGCCGCGTCAGTCGCGCAAGAGCGGGCCGTCCATCCGCTCAGGCGTCGCCCGACGCGTCCCGGCGCCCCGGTCCGAGCATCGCCAAAGACGGCCTCAAACGCCGACGCAGGATGGCGGGGCGGCTAACCCGGACGAGCCCGGCGCCGACCGAAGCCCGTGAACCGCCCACCCCGCGCGCCAAACAAGCGCGACCGCGCGCCGAGCGGCCAGCCCGCCCAATCGAACGCGTTCGCGGAGCGAACAGCCGCGCGACGAGAAATGGTCCACCTTATCAGACAGAGTTCGAACTCGCGCGCCAAGCAAGCGCGACTGCGCGTCGGCCGGTCAGGCCGCCCCGTCGGAGGCGCCGCGCGCCGCGAGACAAATAAGATGGTGCGGGCGGGGAGACTCGAACTCCCACACCTTGCGGCGCCAGAACCTAAATCTGGTGCGTCTACCAATTCCGCCACGCCCGCACGGGCGCGTCCTCTTACACCAAGGGCGACGAGCCGGGAAAGCGCCGCGTCGAGCGCCGCGACTCGAGATCGCGAAACACCGCCGACGCCGCCTCCGGCAGATCCTCGGCGATCAGCCCGGCACCCGCCGCCCGCGCCGCCGAGGCATGGAGCCACGCCCCGCCGCACGCCGCCTCGAAGGCGGGCCAGCCCCGCGCCGCAAGACCCGCGATCATGCCGGCGAGCACGTCTCCCGCCCCGGCGGTCGCCAGCCACGGCGCCGCGCGGGCGCGCACCGCCGCATGCGCGCCCGCCCTCCCGTCTGGCGCGGCGACCACGGTGTCGAGCCCTTTGAACAGCACCACCGCGCCCGACCGCGCCGCCGCCGCGCGGGTCGCTTCGATCTTGCCCATCGGATCCGCCGCATCCGACCGGAGCCGCGCCGCGAGGTCCGGGAAGAGCCGCGCGAACTCCCCGCCATGGGGCGTCAGGACGACCATCGCCTCGGAGGTGCGGACGGCGCGGAACAGCGCCTCGGGGTCGGCCTCGTGCGCCGACAGCGCATCGGCGTCGAGCACGGCCGTCCGAGGACCCGCCGCGAGGATGGCCGCGACCCGCCGCAGGACCGCTTCGCCAAGGCCCGCGCCCGGCCCGAAAACCACCGCGTTCACGCGTTTATCGGCGAGCCTTTGGGCCAACGCGCCGTCATCGGCGATTTCACGGAGCATCACAGCGGTCAGCTGCGCCGCGCACTCCGACATCGCCTCGGGCGGCGCGAGCACGGTGGCGAGCCCCGCGCCGCTTCGCAGCGCCGCCCGCGCCGCGAGCCGCCCGGCGCCGCTGCAGCCGCGCCCGCCGACGACCGCCGCGACATGGCCGTAGTCGTACTTGTGCGCGTCGAGCGCCGCCTTGACGAAGGCGAGCCCGAACATCGAGCCGTCGGCCTCGACCTCGATCTCGCGCGCGACCGGCGTCTCGATCGCCGCCATCGCCGCGGCTGGTTGCCCGATATCGACGACCTCGAGATCGCCGCTGAGAAGCGCTCCGTCGCTCAGGAAATGGCCGCGCTTCGGGCGGATGAAGGTGACGGTGACGTCTGCGCGCACGGCCGGGCCGAGCGCGCGCCCCTGATCCGCCTCGACGCCCGAGGGCATGTCGACGGCGAGCGCCGGCGCGGCGCTGGCGTTCATCCTCTCGATGGCGTCGGCCGCGGCCCCCGAGATGGCGCGCGCGAGCCCCACGCCGAACAACGCGTCGACGCCGTAGGCCGCACCGTCGAAATGGGCCTCCTCGATCGGGCGCACGACGCCGCCCGCCGCTTCGAACGCCGCCCGCGCCTCGGCCGCATCGCCGCCTTCGGGCCCGGCGCCAAGCGCATAGAGACGCACCGATCGCCCCGCCGCCATGAGCGCCGTCGCCGCGACGAACCCGTCGCCGCCATTGTTGCCCGGGCCCGCCAGGATCGCCGCCGCCCCGTCGCGCCCGCTCCACCGCGCCTCCGCCGCGCGCGCGACCGCGCGCCCCGCTTCGGCCATCAGAGCCGCCCCGGATCGCCCGAGCGCCGCCGATCGCGCGTCGATCGCCGCCACGTCCCGCGCGCTCAACAGGGCGCGCGCGCCCGGATCCTCGGCCGATCTCCGGGCGCCGTCGGAGAGATCACCCATTGCTCAAACTTTCGGCGCCCACCGCCGATTTCGGCGTCTCGATCATCCCGTTCATCGTCTAACCCCGCGCCTTGTCGCGACTTTCTTCCTTGGCACGCCGCTTGCGTTTAACCGGTTCGAAAACGTGACGTCCCGACGTCGCGGCCGGGAGGTTTCGAATGAAGAAGATCGAGGCGATCATAAAGCCGTTCAAGCTCGACGAGGTTAAGGAGGCGCTGCAGGAATTGGGGGTTCAGGGATTGACGGTGATCGAGGCCAAGGGCTTCGGTCGCCAGCGCGGCCACACGGAATTGTACCGCGGGGCCGAGTACGTCGTTGATTTTCTGCCGAAGGTGAAGATCGAGGTGGTCGTCGCGGACGAGCTGGTGGACGAGGCCATCTCGGCGATCGTGTCGTCGGCGAAGACCGGCAAAATCGGCGACGGCAAGATTTTCGTGTCCGACGTGGCTCAGGCGGTGCGCATTCGCACGGGCGAGGAGGGGCGCGATGCTCTTTAAGCGCCTGTTCCCCTGGCTCTACAACAACAGGCCGGACGCCAAACCGATCGAGACCAAACCGAGCGAGACGAAACCGAGCGCCGAACCGCCGAAACCAGCTGCGCAGGAAGCGCCGACGGAGACGCCGACACCCGCTCCTACGGCTCCGCCGGAACCGTCGGCGGAGGCCGCGACCGCGCCGCCGGCCAAGGCCCCGGAGGCCAAAGCGCCGGAAACGACGGCCCCGGAAGCCAAGGCCCAAGAAGCCAAGGCCCAGGAAGCCAAGGCCCAGGAAGCCAAGGCGCCGGAAAAGGCGGCCCCGGAGGCGGAGACCCCGCCGGCTGAGGCGCCGAGCAAACCCGCGAGCGCGCCTGAGGGGGCGGTCGAAGCGGAAGACGCGGCCGCCCCTCCGGCGGCGGCGCCTCTGCGCAAAGCGGAGCCGCTTGTCGAGCCGCGGGCCAAGACGCCCCGCGAGGGATCGCTGCCGATCGCCGAAAGCGGCGGCGCGACCTCCGTTCCATCCTCGGCGACCCCCGCCGAAAGCGAGCCTCCGGCGCCGGCGCGGAAACCGGGAGAGCGCATCGCGCCCCCGCCGCGCCCCGAACTCGCGACGAAAACGCCCGAGGCGACGATCTCTCCGACCGTCGCCCCGACGTCCGCAGACCTGATTTCAAACCCAGAGTTGAGGGAGAAACGAATGTCCGACGCCAAGGCGATGCTGGATCTGATGAAGGAAAAGGAGGTCGCCTATCTCGACCTGCGCTTCACCGATCCGCGCGGCAAGCTTCAGCACGTCACCGTGATGGAGCACGAGATCGACGAGGGCTTCATCGAGAACGGCTTCATGTTCGACGGCTCGTCGATCGCCGGTTGGAAGTCGATCGACAAGTCCGACATGAAACTGCTGCCGGACCCGGCCTCGGTCTACATCGATCCGTTCTACGCCGAGAACACGATGGCGATCCACTGTTCGGTGGTCGAGCCGGATACGGGCGACCCGTACGAGCGGGACCCGCGCAGCACGGCGCAGAAGGCGGAGGCGTATCTGAAGTCGACCGGCATCGGGGACACCGCTTTCTTCGGTCCCGAGGCCGAGTTCTTCCTGTTCGACGACGTCCGCTTCTCGAGCAAAATGAACAAGGTCGGCTTCGAGGTCGACGCCGTCGACGCCGCCTGGAATACCGACGCCGAATACGAGATGGGCAATATGGGCCATCGTCCGGGCGTCAAGGGCGGCTACTTTCCCGTGAACCCGACCGATGCGGGCCAGGACATCCGCTCGGAAATGCTGTCGACCATGAAAAAGATCGGCATGAAGGTCGACAAGCACCACCACGAGGTCGCGTCCTGCCAGCACGAGCTGGGTCTCGTGTTCGACTCCCTGACCACCCAGGGCGACGAGCTCCAGAAGTATAAGTATATCATCCACAACGTCGCCGCCGCCTACGGCAAGACGGCGACCTTCATGCCGAAGCCGATCGCCGGCGACAACGGCACCGGCATGCACGTCAACATGTCGATCTGGAAAGAAGGCTCTCCGCTCTTCGCAGGCGACAAGTACGCAGACCTGTCGGACGAGGCGCTCTACTACATCGGCGGGCTGCTCAAGCACGCGAAGACTTTGAACGCCTTCACCAACCCGTCGACCAACTCGTACAAGCGCCTGATCCCCGGCTTCGAAGCGCCGGTTCTGCGCGCCTACTCCGCGCGCAACCGCTCTGGCTGCGTCCGGATCCCCTGGGCGGAGTCGCCGAAGGCCAAGCGCGTCGAGGCGCGTTTCCCGGATCCCTCGGCCAACCCCTATCTCTGCTTCGCCGCACTGCTGATGGCGGGGCTCGACGGCATCGAGAACAAGATCCATCCGGGCGAGCCGATGGAGAAGGATCTCTACGACCTGCCGCCGGAGGAGCTTCAGGGCATCCCGACCGTCTGCGGTTCGCTGCGCGAGGCGATCACCACGCTCGAAGCCGATCAAGAGTTTCTGCTGAAGGGCGGCGTGTTCACCAAGGAGCAGCTCGAGGGCTACATGGAGCTCAAGTGGGAGGAGATCTACTACTACGAGCACACCCCGCACCCGGTCGAGTACGAGATGTACTACTCGGTCTGAGGCGTCGCCTCCACCGAGCCGCCGGCCCCCTCCCCTGGGGCCGGCTTCACCCCGCCGAAGGGCCGCCGTTTTCTCCCGGCGGCGGCGTCGGCGGGGTTTTCGCGTCGTAGGGGCTGAAGAGGGGTCTCGCCCCCTGTCTGCGACCAGAAGGCCGTTCCGGTTTCGTCGGGCGGGAGGTCAGCGCCGGTTCGCGGCGTCCTGCAGCGCTTTCAGCACCGTCACCACGATGTCCGCGTCCTGCTCGCGCACCTGTTTTCCGAACAGATGCGCCGTGTTGTTCGCGAAATACATCTCCGTCGAACAGAACTGCGACCAACGCCCGAGCGGGATCAGCGGGTCGCCGGCGGGTTTGTAGTAGACCCCCTGCGGCGTCAGCAGCACGCCCTCGACCCCCGCCCGGAAATCGTTGAGATCGAGCGCCACCAGCAGGCCCTCGCGAGCGATCTGGGCGGATTTGTTCGAGAACCGCTCGAACGCCCGTCCGCCGTTCGGCGCGACGAACACCTCGCTGCCATCGTGGAAACGGCGGGTGTTGGCCAGGATAAACTCGGGCGTCAGGATCCGCGCGCAGGCCCCGCTGCTTTGTGTCGACGCGCTCACGCTCCGCGGCGGCGTCCTGGGTTTCGGCGCCGCGCGCAGCGCGTTGAGCGCCGCCTGCGTCAGCGCACCGTCCGCCGGCAGCCCCGCCGACCGCTGGAACGCCGCGAGCCCTTGGGCCGATCGCGGCCCCCAGACCCCGTCCGCCGACCCTACGCCGTATCCGAGAGCGTTGAGATGCGACTGAGCCTCCCGCGCAATCCCGCGATCGCTCTCGAGCGTGGCTTCGGGAGCTGCCGCCGCCGTCGAGACGCTGTCCGCGTCTCCGGCCGCGGCGGCGCCGCCCGCCCCCGGCTCGAGCCGCTCCGCCTCCCGCGCGGCCTGGCGCCCCCAGAAGGTGCCGCCGCAAAGCTCGGCGACGTCGCGAAACGCGGCGGCGTCTCCGGTCGTCTTGGCGTAGTCGAACGCGGCCTTCGGGTTGTCGCAGCGCCCCGCGGGTCCGCTCGAGGTCTGCGCGCCGCACTGCGCGGCCACATCCGCCAGACAGTCCCGATAGGCGGCGAACCCGGCGGCGCAGACATCACCCGTCTCGACGACGCCGGCCCCGAACCGGCTGAGGCAATCCGGCGAGATCGCGACCGCGCAGAAACCGGCGGGATCCCCGCAATCGACCGACTGCGCCAGAGCGAACCCGGGAACGAAACCGGGAGCGAAACCGGGAGCGAAACCGGGAACGAACCCGAATCCGACCATCGCCGCCGTCAACCACGCGCCTGTCGCCATCCCGCGCATCCGTCCCCTCCCGGCTCGCCTTTGAATCGGTTCAGTGCGCCGAAACCTATCAAACCCGCCGCAAGACCGAAACGCGCGCGCCCGCCGAAAACCCGCTCGCATGGGCGCAAAAAAGCCGGCGGCGCAGTGTGCGACGCCGGCGAGGCCGGGGAAACCGGGATCAGCGACGCCGCATCACTTGATGCGCGTCCACGCCTCTTCCTTGCAGATCAGGCCGCCGAGTACGCAGCCCTCGAGGGTCAGGTTGTCGGCGTCGTCAAGGGTGACGATGCCCGTGTAAGTCTTGCCGTCATCGAGGTTGAGGATGTCGCCACGCCACTTGTTCTCGCCGTCGGCCTCCGCGCCGCACATGATCTGCTTGCCGACCTTTTCGGGCGTGTCGGACTTCGTGACCTTCATGCCAAGGCCGCCCTCGCATTCGAACACTTCGACCTCGCCGCCGCTTTTGGTGCGGAGCCACATGCCGTCCGCGGCGGTCGCCGCCGCCGCCAGCGGGGCCGTGAAGCCGAGAACCGCGATCGACGCGGCCGCAACAAACGATTTCAGGGTGAGTTTGACCGTCATTTGAGACCTCCCATCAGTCCATCTCGGGCGTCGCTACGCGGCTGCGCGCCTCTTGACTCGCGCCCTACATTGACGCTTACGTAAACGTAAGAGTTCCGCAATTCCGACGTTGCGTAAGGCGCCGCAACGTCATCCTGGCGGAACGCCAGCCGCATCGACCAGCTGCGGCGACCTCCTCAACCGGCGGTGAATTCGCGCCGCATCCGCTCCGCCGCGCCGACGAGGCCCTTATAGCTTTGCTCCTCGCCGGACAGCGCGTCCACCGCCTCGATCAAGGCCGAGCGCGTGTCGGCGTCGAGCGCGGCGACCGGCGTGATCGCCGACTTGATCCCGAAGACGATCGCCCGCGTCTCCGGCAGCCGGCGCAACGTCTGGCGCTCGGTCCGGAGCCACCAGCCGCCCGCATCCGCGACCCGCGCCGGCTGATACAGTTCGGGACTTCGATGCACGGTCCAGTTGGCGCGCTCGAGCGGGGTCTCCACCCGCATCGCGGCGAACACCCGATCGACCCGCGGCCCGAGGGTTTCCGCGTAGTGCGGCACGGGCGCGTGCAGCGCCCCGAGCGGCGCGCCGAGCCGCTCCCTAAAGCGCCAGCGCGAAGGAAAGCAGATGACGCCCGCGATCAACCGATAGACGCCGTCCGCCCCAGCGCCCAGCAGCGCCCAATCCTCCTGGACGAGGCGTCCGAGGGCCCCGATCCCGCCGGTCTCGATCACCGTGACGCCGTCCGGACGCCGGATCGCGCCCTTCTGGCGCAAAAACACGCCCTTCTGGCGCTCCGCCAAATGGGCGGTCAACACCGACCAAAACTCAGCGACCGCCGCGTCGCCCAGCGCGGCGAGCGGACCGGAGGCGATCCCAGCCACCAGCGCCGGCCGCGTCCCGATCAGGCTGTCGCGCAGCGCCATCTGGGGCTCATACGCCGCGTCGATCTCGATCCACTGAGCCAGATCCAGGGGCCTCAACCCCGGCCCGCGGCGCGTCAGCGGATCGCGAAACGGCGCTCGCGGCGCAGGCGAGACGGACGTCCGGTCGCTCACGCCCGCCCCCGCTCCCGCTCCCGCTCCCGCTCCCGCCCCTGGGCCGCGAAGCCGCTGAAGCGAAGCGCGTTGAAGCCGTCGAGCGGCGCATAGAGCCGGCCGAACGCCGCTTGGAACTGGAACCAGTCGAGCCCGCTGCCCGCCTGCAGCGCCGACAGGCTCCGCCGGCCGTCGATCCGTTCGACGAGCGGGCTCAAGCCCCGATCGACCGCGCGCTCGATCGTCAGCCCATCGAAGCTGAAGCGGAGTCTCCCGGTCTTGGCGATCGAGCGCGCCAGCGCGCCTCGCTCTACGGAATGGAGCACAGGGATCGCATCGGCCTTGTCGGGCCGAGCCCGGGTCTCTCCCCGCGCCGCCGGCGCGACATAGAGCACATGGGTCTTGAAATTGCCGGCGAAGCGCTCGGCGAACAGCGCCCGCTCGGCGGGCGACGCCTTCGCCAGCCGAGCCTTCAGCGCCGGATCGCGCAGATAGGCGTCGGGATCATAGCGCGCGGGCTCGACGAAGCCCGCAAGCCGCAGCCCCGCGCCCTCGATCAGCGCCAGAAAGGCGTCGATCTCATAGGCTCGGTCCCGCCCGGACAGGAGCAGATCATAGACGCCCGCCGCCCCGGCTTTGTGATCCGCGACGAACGGGTTCCGCGCCAGCGGATGGGTCGGCGGCAGATCGGCCAGCGCCGACTCCGCGACCGCCAACCGCTCCGCCGGATCCGCCGTCTCCTCGAGCAGATCCCGCAGCAGGCCCTGCATTTCATACACGCCGGCGCGCCCATGGGGCGCATAGACCATCAGGCCCATCCCGCCCTCGGGCGACAACGCCTCGACCAGCGCCGCGAGCCCCTCCTCCGGGCGCTCGAGATGATGCAGCACCCCACAGCAGTCGATGTAGTCGAACGGACCGAAGCCGGGCGCGTCCGCCAGATCCGCCGTCTCGAACCGCAGGTTGCCGAGCCTCCGCGCCGCCGCGCGCGCCTCCGCGATCCGGCGCGAGGCGGGCGAGCGGTCGAGATAGACGACCTCGGCGGGAACGCCCGCGCTCGCCGTGAGTTGCGCCAGCATGATCGCCGCATCGCCGGTCCCCCCGCCGGCGATCAGGGCCCGAAACGGCTGGCCCCAATCGCGACGCCCCCCGAACAGGAAATGATCGATCTCGACCGGATGGCTCGGCGAGCCCGTGATCAGGCGCTTGGCCTCGTCCGCCGGATCGCGCTCCGGATAGGGGTAGGCGGCGTATTGCGCGTCGACCGGATCCATTCTCGCCCTCTCCCTCTCTATGCGTCGAGCCGATGGACCGCGTCGCGACCAAGCCGCGGACGTCGCGAACAAGACAGACGCGTCGCGCCCGCCAATCGACGCTCTCGTCGGTCGGCGGGTCTTCTTCTTGGGCGGATCCAGCCGAAGACGAAAGCGATTTACGCGAGCGAGGAACAGGGTCATGTCGCGACCGCATCCGCACGGGGCCTCCGCCTTTTCCGTGAGCAACCGCAAGATCGACCCGACCCGCCGGCGCGCGACCGCCTTCAAGCCGGACGGCACGCCCGACGACAACGACCGCGTCGAGACCGGCCCGACCGCGCGCGCCTTCGCCGAGTGGGCGGCGCTCGGCCTGACGCCGCCCGATCTCGCCCGGATGCGCGCCGACCGCCTCGCGCGTCTGCGCGCGCGGCTCGTCGCGGAGGACGTCGCCGGGATCGTGTTGTTCGACCCGCTCAACATCCGCTACGCGACCGACAGCTCGAACATGCAGATGTGGACCCTGCACAACTTCGCGCGCGCCGCCTTCGTCGCGACCGAGGGGCCGGCGGTGCTGTGGGATTTCCACGGCTCCGAGCACCTGACCGAACACCTGCCGCTGATCGACGAAATCCGGCACGGGGCGTCGTTCTTCTACTTCGAGAGCGCGGAGCTCTGCGAGGCCCACGCACGTCGCTTCGCCGCCGAGATCGAGGCGCTGGTGAGCGCCCATGGCGGCGGGAACCGGCGCGTGGCCGTCGACAAGATTGAGTGGCTGGGCGCCGACGCGCTCCGCGATCTCGGCCTGACGCTGTTCCCCGGCCAACGCGTCACGGAACTCGCCCGCGTGGTCAAATCGGAGGAGGAGATCCGGGCGATGCGCTGCGCGATGGCCTCTTGCGAGGCGGCGTGCGAGGAGATGCGCGCTGCGACCGAACCTGGAAAGACCGAGGTCGATCTCTGGGCGGTGATGAACCACGGCAACCACATCCGCGGCGGCGAGTGGGTCGAGACCCGGATCCTGTCCTCGGGTCCCCGCACCAACCCCTGGTTCCAGGAATGCGGCCCGCGGATCGTGAGCGCGGGCGAGCTGCTCGCGTTCGACACCGACATGATCGGCCCCTACGGCTACTGCGCCGACATCTCCCGCACCTGGTTGATCGGCGACGGCGACGCGAGCCCAGAGCAGCGCCGCATCTTCCGCATCGCGCTCGAGCATGTGACGGAGAACGCCAAGCTGCTCCGCCCCGGCGTATCGTTCCGCGAGCTGACCTTCGGCGGCCACCAATTGCCCGAGGAGTTCGTCCACAACCGCTACGGCGTGCGCTTCCACGGCATCGGCCTGTGCGACGAGTATCCCTCGATCCGCTATCCGCAGGATTACGAGGAGGACGCCTATCTGGAGGAGTTCGCCGTCCTGCAGCCGAACATGACGGTCTGCGTCGAGGTTTACGCCGGCGCCGTCGGCGGGCGAGAGGGCGTGAAGATCGAGGACCAGTGGCTGGTGACCGAGACCGGCGCCGAGAGCCTGACCCGCCTCGCCCACGATCCGCGGCTGATGGACTGACGCCGCAACGGTCCGCGACGCGCGCCTGTCGCAGAACAGTTGCTTTGTCGCCGCGCGCAGGCCGGGTTACGCCTCTGGGGATGAAGGCGCGCGTCTCGACATTAGCGACCCTGCTCTCGACCGACGCGGTCTATGAGACGCCGTTCTTCCAGCGCCCCTATCGCTGGCGACGCCGAAACTGGATCGCCTTCTGGAACGGCTGGGCGCGCACCGCGGAGATCGACGAGGACGAGGCCGCCGAGGACGTGGCGGTCGAGGACCTGGCGGTCGACGATCTCGGCGCCGCCGAAAACGAACCCGAAGCGGGCTTCGCCGAAGGCCCCCCAGAAACCGAAGAACACCTCGAAACAAGAGAACGCCCTGAAGAAGTCTCCTGGGAGGAGGAAGCCGCCGAGCCCCGCATCGTCGACGCCGATCCGACGAACGGCCAACACCCCGTCGAACCGGATCGCATGCGCCTCCAACCGGTTCAAAGGCATGCGCCGCCGCGCGGCGACGCTCGACGCTTCCTGGGCGCCATCGTTCTACAGGAGCGCCCCGGCCCAGCGAAGTTCGACATTCTCGACGGCCAACAGCGCCTTCTGACGGCGTGCGCCGCGATCCGCGCGCTGATCCTCGCCGCCGAGGATCTCGGCGCGCCAGAGACCGCCGCGCGTCTTGACGCCCTGCTGCATCCCACCGGATCGACAGAGACGCCGGTGCGCTGCCGGGTCGTCGCGGCCCGCGCCAGCCTGGACGACCAGTCCGCGGCCCTGACCGCGACGCCGGAGGCGCTGGAGCGCGCCGCCGAGCGCTACGAGGAGGGGCCGGACAGCGTCGCTCTCCAGACCGCGACCGGCTTCTTCCTCGAGCGCATCCGCGTCCAGATGCGCCTGAACGACCCCGACCTCGCCTTAAGCGCGCTCGCCCGCGGCCTGCTGGAGCGCACCGACCTCGTGGTGATCGAGATCGACGCCGCGATGAGCGCCTTCGACGTCTTCGAAACCCTGAACAATCTCGGCGAACCGCTCTCCACCCTCGACCTGGTGAAGAACCGCCTGTTCGATCTCGCCTCCCACGACCCGACCGCGGGCGCGGAGGGCCGGAGCGCCGAGGGACTGCTCCGCCTCTACCATCGACACTGGTCCGCCTTCGACGATTCCGAGACCCTCGATTTCTGGGGCGCCAGCGTGCCCCGGGGTGGGGATCGACGGCTGAACCAGGACTGGTTCCTGCGTTCTTATCTCTCCGCCCGCCTTGGCCGCGAGGTCCGCGGCTCCGAGATCCACGACCAGCTGAGCGTGTTGCTGGAGACCAGCGACGCGGACGGCGCCGAGCACATCGCCGAGATCGGCCGGGCGGCGGCGGCCTTTCTCGAGATCGGCGGGCATGCGGCGGCGGAGCGCCACGCCGACCGCATCGCCGCCCTTCGCCTCTACGGCAATGTCGCGACCGAGCCGGCTTTGATCGCGATCCACATGCATCTCTGGGACGACGCCGAAGCCGCCGAAGCGGTGCTCGACATGCTCGAATCCTGCGTCGTCCGGCGCTTCTTCACGAAAGCCGACGGCTCCGGCTATGGCGAGTTCGCCCGCATCGCGGGCTTGATCGGTCCGGGCGCCGCCGCGCGCGGCCCCCAGGTCGTCGCCGCTGTCCGTCAGCGCCTTCAAGCCGCGGAGCGCGGCCGCTTCTGGCCGAGCGACAAGGCGTTCCGCAAGGGCTTCTGCGCCCGCGAGCTGGTGGCTCGCGGGGGCGCCACCTTGAAGCGGAACGGCAAGCCGATCTTCTTCCACGTCTACGAGAAGCTCGACGCCGCCGCCCGCGCCGCTGAAGCGCGCCCGCCCGAACGGTCCGAGGAATTCGACAGCCCCGATATCTCGGTCGAGCACCTCTACCCGCTCTACGGCCGCAAGCACTGGCCGGAGCCGAAACGAACCGAGGCGCCCTGGCTCCGCACCATCGGCAACCTCGCCGCCATACCTGTCGAGCTCAACCGCCGGCTCGGCCAATGGCGCTGGGAGGAAAAGCGCGACGCCCTGCGCGAAGAGAGCGACATCCATCTGAACCGCCTGCTTTACGCCGACCCACGCTGGACGAACTGGTCGGTAAGGAAGATCAAGCAGCGCGGCGACGACCTGGCGGACCTGGCGATCCAAGTCTGGCGCCGTCCGACCTGACGCTCCGATCGCGACCGCGCACGTCGCCGTGAGCGGCGTTGCGAAGGGTCCGCCCCGCCCACTAATGCGGCGTCTTGCCGAGGCCGGACGACGCCGACCGACAGGATGATGGACACAGAGGGACCGCCATGCGCACGGAACGGATCGAATTTCTTGGCCACGCCGGCGACAAGCTGGCTGCGCGGCTGGACCTGCCGGATCGCGAGGCGCGCGCCTTCGCGGTGTTCGCGCACTGCTTCACCTGCGGCAAAGACATCGCGGCCGCCCGTCGCATCGCCCAGCGTCTGACCGAGCGCGGCGTCGGCGTGCTCCGCTTCGACTTCACCGGTCTAGGCCATTCGAAGGGCGAATTCGCCAACACCACCTTCTCCTCGAATGTCGAGGATCTGCTGCTGGCGGCCGACTGGCTCCGCCAGAACCGGGTCGCCCCCCAGCTCTTGATCGGCCACTCGCTCGGCGGCGCCGCGATCCTCGCCGCCGCGCCCAAGGTCCCGGAGGCCCGCGCCGTGGTCTCGATCGCGGCGCCGCACGAGCCCGGCCACGTGCTCCACAACATCGGCTCCGATCTCGAGCGCATCCGCGCCGAGGGCGCGGCGGAGGTGAAGCTCGCCGGCCGGCCCTTCACCATCAAGCGGTCCTTCATCGAGGACGTGGAGGCCGCCAAGCTCGACGAAGCGCTCGCGGGCCTCAGGAAGGCGCTTCTGGTGATGCACGCGCCCCTCGACCAGACCGTGGGCGTCGAGAACGCCACCGCGATCTTCACCGCCGCCAAGCATCCGAAAAGCTTCGTC
>JBCBRF010000035.1:0-25313 GCA_039819865.1 Pseudomonadota bacterium
GCTCAGCTTCGACAAGGCGCTGTCCGCGCTCACGCCCGAGGCCTTCGCGCGCGACGTTCTCCGGCGCGGCGTCGGCGTCGCCCATGTCGCTGTCGGCGCCGATTTTCGCTTCGGCGCCGGGCGCGCCGGCGACGTCCGCACGCTCGAGGCTTTGGGGCGCGACCTCGGCTTCACCGTCGAGGCGCTGGACCATGTCGGCGACGAGCAGGCCTCGGGATCGACGGACGGCGCGACCGCGTTCTCCTCCTCCGCCGCCCGCGCCGCGCTCCGCGAGGGGCGCCCGGCCGACGCCGCGCGCATCCTCGGCGACTGGCATCGGATCGAGGGCGTGGTGGAGAAGGGCGACCAGCGTGGGCGGGAACTCGGCTATCCGACCGCGAATCTATCGCTCGGCCCGGTGCTGCGCCCCGCCTTCGGCGTCTACGCCGTGCGCGCCGAGGTTTGCGACGGGCCCCATGCGGGCGTCTATGACGGGGTCGCCTCGCTCGGCGTGCGCCCGATGTTCGAGCTGCCCGCGCCGAACCTCGAGACCTTCCTGTTCGATTTCCAGGGCGATCTATACGGCGCCCGGCTGTCGGTCGGTCTGGTCGCCTATCTGCGTCCGGAGGCGCGGTTCGACGGGCTCGAGGCGCTGATCGCGCAGATGGACGCCGACAGCCTCGCGGCCCGCGCCGCGCTCGCCGCGATCGACCCGCCGCCTTGGGCTTGATCGCGCGAAGCCAGGGGTCAGCCCCGTCGTGCGGCGAGCCCGCTGAGCAGCATCTCGACCAGATAGGCGGCGAGGTCCTGGCGGCGTCCGGTCTCCGGATCCTCGGCCACGCGCTCGACATGGCCGGCCATCGACAGGGCCAGAAAGCCCTGCAGCGCGGCCCAGAACGAGCGCGCCGCCCAGCGCGCCTCGGTCGCCGAGCCCGCCAGCGGCCTCAGCGTCCGCTCCAACAGATCGAACAGCGCGAGCTGCCGCGCCTGGTACCAATCCGGCGGCCCGTCCCCGCTCTCCGCCTGCCGCTCGAAGATCGCGCTCCAGTTCCGCGGCCGGCTCTCGGCAAAGGCCAGATACCCGCGCGCCAGCGCCAGCACCTGCGCCGTCGGATCCGGGGCCGCTTGATCGAGCGCCGCCTCGAGCGCGCCGCGCAGCGCGTCGAGCTCCGCCGCGTTCGCCTCCAGCGTGATGACGTCGAGCGACGGCGCCACGGTGTAGATCGTTCCGACCGCCCAGCCGAGCTCCTGCGCCAGCCCCCGCGCGGTGAGCCCATGGATCCCGTCGCGCGCGATCATCGCGCGCGCGGCGGCGATCAGCTCGCGCCGCATCGCGTCCGTCGTCTCTGCGCTCCGCTTCGCCCTCGCCATTGGCGCTCCTCGCTGCGATCGACGGCTGCTTAGGTTTTGTGAACGCCGTTCGTCAATCACCGCCGCGGGAGGCGCGCGGCCGATGGTTTGGGTTTTCCAAACCCGAGGCGCGCACTATGCAGGCGGGGTGGACCGAGGCGCGCCGCCGCGGTCCTGCTCTTGGGCGGACGGTCTCGTCCGGATCGCGCCCCGAACGGAGGTCGAAATGCGGAGCAGCCTCCTCACCGTCAGCTTTTTCGTCTTCACCTTTTGCTGGGCGGCCCTGGCGCTGATCGTCTCCCTGGTCGGCGGCCAGCGAACGGTGCGCTGGTTCCTGCGGGTCTGGGGCGAGGCCTCTCAGTGGCTGACGCGGAAGATCCTGAACGCGACGATCGAGGTCCGCGGGCTGGAGCGCTTCGGGCCCGGGGAACGCCCGGCGCTGATCGCGGCGAAGCATCAGAGCGAGCTCGACACTTTTATTTTTCCGGCGATGCATCCGGATCTGAGCGCGATCGCGATGGAGGAGCTGACCAACTATCCGCTGCTCGGGCCAATCCTCAGGAAACTCGACTACATCCTGGTCTCGGTCGAGGGCAAACGCGCCAACCAGATGATCCAGGTCGTAAGCGGCAGCCGCCGCGCCCATGAGCAGGGCCGGCCGATCCTGATCTTCCCCGAAGGCGAGCTGATGCGGGTCGGTTCGCGTCACCGCTACAAGTCGGGCGTGTTCCACATCTACCAGGCGCTGAACTGCCCGGCCCATCCGGTGGCGCTGTCCTGCGGCCTGGTTTGGCCCCAGCGCAAATGGCGGAAACGCCCCCACCAGACCTGCGTGCTCGAGTTCCTGGAGCCGATCCCGCCCGGGCTCGATCAGGCCGCCTTCATGGCGGAGCTGGAGCGCCGGATCGAGGAGGGCACCATGGCCCTGATCCGAGAACATGGCGATCCGGAGACGGTGGCGATCGCGGAGGAGCGCCATCGCCTGGGCCTCACCAATGAAGATCATGTGACCGTCGCGGATTTGACGCGGCGGCGTGGGATCGATCTTGATCGCCACGAGCCGTCGACCGGCGACGCCGAAGCCGATCGCGGCGCCGGCGGTGCGAACAAGAACGACCCCGGAGAGAGCGCCCATGTCTGACGGAATGTCTGACGGAATGCCTGACGGAATGTCTGACGGAACGTCTGACGCGCGGCCCCGCGACGCGATGGAGAGCGCTCCGGACGCCGTGCGCGCGACCGGGCTCGGCGCGCCGAAGCCCCCGGTCGAGGATCTGACGACCAGCGTGCGCTTTCTGCCGCTGTTCCTGGTCCAGGCGCTCGGCGCCTTCAACGACAACGTCTTCAAGAACGCCTTCATCGCGCTCCTGACCTTTCGCCTCGCCGCCGAGCTCGACATGGCGCTGAGCGCGCTGGTGGCGATCGCGGCCGGCATCTTCATCCTGCCCTTCGCCCTGTTCGCGCCCTACGCCGGCAAGATCGCCGACACGGTCGACAAGGCGCGGATGATGCGCTGGGTGAAGCTGGCCGAGATCGCACTAATGGTGGTGGGCGCGATCGCCTATCACCTGCAGAACATCACGCTTCTCTATGCTCTGCTGTTCCTGATGGGGGCGCAGTCGGCCTTTTTCGCGCCGATCAAATACGGGGTTCTGCCGCAATATCTGCGGCGCGACGAGCTGGTCCGCGGCAACGGATTGGTCCAGGCCGGCACCTTCTTCGCCATCCTGCTCGGCACCATCATCGGCACCAACCTCGTGCTCACGGAGGACGGCGTCACCCTGACCTCGGTCGCCGTCGTGCTGATCGCGACCGCCGGCTGGGTGGCGAGCCTCTACGCGCCGTCGGCGCCGCCGACGGCCGTCGGCGCCGACCCCAACGCGCTGCCCTTCGCCCTCGCCCCGCTGGAAGTCGTCCGCGTAGCGTCTAAATCTCCGATCGCGTTCCGCACGATCTTCGCGATCTCTTGGTTCTGGTTCGTCGGCGCGACCTATCTCGCCGCCCTGCCGAGCCTGACGAAGGAGCAGCTCGGCGGCGACGAGACCGTGCTGACGCTGCTGCTCGCCGCGTTCTCGATCGGGGTCGCCATCGGCTCGGTGATCTGCGGCAAGCTCTATCGCGGCTCGGTCCAGGTCGGCGGCTACGCCCCGCTCGCCGCGCTCGGCATCGCGGTGTTCTCGCTCGACGTGATGGTGGCCTCGTCAGGAACGCCCGTCTCGGCGGACGCGCTCCGAAATGTGAACGACTTCCTGTCCTCGGTCCAAGGCTGGCGCATCCTGATCGACTTCGTGGCGCTCGCCACCTGCGCCGGCGTCTACCTGACGCCTCTGAACGCGGTCTATCAGAGCGCCGCGCCGGCCGCCGAACGCGGGCGGGTCGTCGCCTGCTCGAACATGATCGACAGCGCGGCGATGGCGCTCTCCGCCGTCGCGATCATCGTTCTCGGCATGATGGGCCTGGCCACGTCTGGCATTCTCGGGCTGATTGGGGGCAGCGGCTTCCTCGCCGCCGCCCTCGTCGCCCGCTGGGCGCCCGAAAGCGCCATTGGCCGCGCCGCGCTGTCGATCTGGCCGGCGCGCGCGAAACGGTGAGCCGTTCGGGTCTGGGCCGACGCGGGCTCAGCCCCGCTCGGCGTCCTCCGCCAGCGTCTCGAGAAACTTCCGCGCCTCGGGCGTGTTCCAGAACCCGCGGCCCTCGATCACCGAGACGATGTTTCCCTCGGCGTTCAGCACGAACGCTGTGGGCGTCGCGCGCAGCCCGATCAGCCCCGCATTCTTGCGATCCTGGTCGACCAGCATCGGCAGCGACATCAGCCGCTCCTCGTAAAACCGCTTGATCTTCGCCTCCGCGCCCGGCCCCGCGTCGAGCGAGATCGGCAGCACGGTGATCGGCGCGTCGCCCAGGCTTTCGGCGAAGGCGTCGATCTCCGGCATCTCGTCCGCGCAGACATGGCACCAGGTGGCCCAGAACACCGCCACGACGACGGAGCCCTTATGCGCGGCGAGCGTCGTTTCCGTTCCGTCGAACCCGACGATCGGCTCCGCGGGCGGCGCGACCGGACGCGCGGCGAACTGCATCTTCGATCCGAACGCGCTGTCGCGATCGAGCTGAGCCTGCGCCTTAACATGCGCGGGGATCGGCCCCTCCGGCGTCGGCGCAACCGACTGCGCGGGGGCCTCCGACGCGCTCGGCGCCGCCGTGCTGTCTCCGAGCGCGGCGCCGGAGGTCATGCTCGCCACCATCGCCGCGGCGATCCCGGCGGTCCAAACGTCGGCGGATGTCGAAAAGCGCATGCCGTTTCTCCTGTTGCGAACCGAGTTGCGCCTTATCTACCTCATTGGAGGCGCGTGCGTAGACGCGCGAGCCCGCGCTAGCGGAGACGTGAATGACCCGAGGACCCGAAAACCGGCCGAACGACGGAGCGCACGGACCCACGGGCGCCGGGCGTAGCCGACCGCCCGCCGACGAGCGCGCGACCGAGGCGCAGGCCGCGCTCGATCAGCTGCGCACCCAGGCGGGCGGCGCGCTCTCCGGGTCGGAGCTGAAGCGCCGCTTCGGCCTCGAGGAGGGCGGCGAGGATGACGCGCCGCCCCTCGACTGGCGTCTGACCCCGCGCAACGTGATTCTGCAGTTGGGCGCGATCGCTCTGTTCGTCGCCGCGATCTGGTTCCTGGGCGCGCTCGTCACGGACGGCGTCTCCTCTCTGTTCGGATGAGCCGCAAGCGCGTCCGGACCCGCGGGCGGAACGCGCCCGCTGAGCCGCCGGCGCTCGAGCCCGGCTTCTGGCGGAGCAAGACGCTCGAGCAGATGTCCAAGGCGGAATGGGAGGCGCTCTGCGACGGCTGCGGCCGCTGCTGCCTGCTGAAGCTTGAGGACGAGGACACGGAGGAGGTCTGGTACACCGACGTGGCCTGCCGCCTGTTCGACGACGCGACCTGTCGTTGCGGCGCCTACGAAATCCGCAAGACGCTGGTGCCGCAGTGCCTTGTGCTGACGCCCGAGAGCGTCCGCGCCGATCGCAACTGGATGCCCCCCACCTGCGCCTATCGCCTGATCGCGGAGGGCTACGACCTCTATCCGTGGCACCCGCTGGTGAGCGGCGATCCGGAAAGCGTCCACCGCGCGGGCGTCTCGATGCGGCGTCGCACCATCCCCGAATACGAGGTCGATCCGGACGATCTGCAGGACCACATCGTCGACGCCCCCCTCCAGCCCGATCGTCGCGAGCGAGACTAGGCTCTTACACCGCGATCACCTCGTCGAGCGCGAAGCGGTATTGCGCGCCGCAGAACTGGCAGTCGGCGGTGATGTCGCCATCCTCGGTGGTCATCTCGCGCACCGCGTTCTCGGGGTACTTGCTGAGCAGGTCCGAGACCTTTTCCCGACTGCAGCTGCAGCCGAACGTGATCGCCTGCGCCGGATAGACCCGCGGCGTCTCCTCATGGAACAGCCGCACCAACAGCCGCTCCGGCGTCACATGCGGCCCGATCAGCTCGATCTCCTCCGCCGTGTCGAGCAGGATATTGGCCCGGTTCCAGGCTTCGGACTGGTCGCCGAGATCGGCGACGTCCTGCGCCGTCATCAGCCCGTCCTCGCCCGACGGGCCCCGCTTCTCCGCCTCGGCCTGGGCGCTTTCGCCGAACTCCGCGAGATGCTGCAGCATCACCCCGCCGGCCCGCCAACGCCGCGCGCCGCCGGGCTCCGCCGCCTGGCCGATCGCCGTCGTGAACCGCGTCGCGATCTGCTCGGATTGCGCGAAATAGGTCTCCGCGCAGGCCGTCAGCCCGCCGGCCACCAGCGGCGTCAGACCCTGATAAGGCGTCATCCGCGGACCCTGATCGATGGTCATCGCGAACAACCCCTCGCCCAGCAGCGAATACGGATCATCCATCGTCTCGGGCGTCGCCTCCGGATCGAATTGCGCGTAGGCGCGCATCTCCGCCGGTCCGACCCCGCCCTCGCCGGGGCGATAGTCGGCTGCGATCAGGCTGACCGGCCCCTCGCCCTTCGCCTGGATCGAGAACTTATAGCGCAGCTTCATCGCCTGACCGATCATCGCGGCCAGCAGCGTCGCCTCGCCCAGCAACGCGCAAACCGACGGCGGATAGCGATGCTGGGTGAGGATACGGTCCAGCGTCCGATCGAGCCGCGCCACCCGTCCGCGCAGATCGAGCGCGTCGAGTTGGAACGGCAGCACTGAATCGTCTCCGAGCGGCGCGTCCTCCGCCCCGGGGTTCGTCGCGCCCTCAGACATGCCGCCTCTCCCTCGGCTGGTTCCTTCGCTCAAGCGCCCGGCCCGCGCCCGTCGGCGGGCCCGGAACGCTCAGATCCGACCGAGGCACCAGAGCAGGATGCCCTTCTGGGCGTGCAGCCGGTTCTCCGCCTCCGGGAAGATGACCGACTGCGGCCCGTCCATCACCTCGGCCGTCGCCTCCTCGCCCCGATGGGCCGGCAGGCAATGCATGAAGATGGCGTCCGCCTTGGCCTTCGCCATCAGCGCGCTGTCCACCTGATAGGGCCGGAGCTGGTTATGCCGGGCCTGACGCACCTCGTCCGGGTCGTTCATCGACAGCCAGGTGTCCGTCACCACGCAATCCGCGCCCTCGACGGCCTTCGCCGCGTCGCGTTCGATCTCGATCGACGCCCCGGCCGCGCGGGCGGCCTTCAGGATCTCCGCATCCGGCTCGAGCGTCTCCGGACAGGCGATCGTGAGCTGGAATTCGAAGGCCGCCGCCGCCTGCACGAACGTCGCGGCCACATTGTTGCCGTCGCCCGTCCAGGCGATCTTCGCTCCTTTGATCGGACCCCTGCTCTCCTCATAGGTGAGGATGTCCGCCACGATCTGGCAGGGATGCGATCGGTTGGTGAGCCCGTTGATCACCGGAACTGTCGACGCCGCCGCCATCTCCTCCAGGTCCCGGGGCTGGAACGTCCGCACCATGATCGCGTCCGCATAGCCCGACAGCACGCGCCCGGTGTCGCCGAAGGTCTCGCCCCGGCCGATCTGTAGCTCCGAGCCGTTCAGCACGATCGCGCCGCCGCCGAGCTGCCGCATCGCGACGTCGAACGACACCCGCGTCCGGGTGGACGGCTTTTCGAACACCATCGCGAGCAGATAACCCGCGAGCGGCGCGTCATGATCCGGCGCGCCCTTCGGCGCCCCGCCGCGCGCGATCTTGCGTCGGCGCGCCTCGTCGACGATCGCCCGCAGATCCGCAGGCGACACGGCGTCGAGTTCGAGGAAATGCCGCGGGCCGCGCGGCGGCACGGTCTTCAGCGCCTTGCGCTGCGTCGACGGATCCGCGGCGGCTGCGCCCGCCCCGGTCTGTGCTGCGGAGTCGGCGTTGAGATAGGCGGTCATGACGATCGCTCCTCTCCGAAATCAGTCGCTCGACGGAGCGACTCTGGGCCGGCGCGCGGAAACTGCGCTGCGCGTCCGGCCGGTGGGAAGGAAGGGGCCTCAGGCGGCCGCGGCCTTGGCGAGATCGGAACAGGCGGCGTCGAGTCGGGCCGCGGCTTCCTCGATCTCCGCCTCGCCGACGATCAGCGGCGGCAGCAGGCGCACCACATTGTCGCCGGCCGGCACGGTCAGCAGTCGGTGTTTTCGCGCCGCCGCCACCAGATCGCCGTTTGGGACTTTGGCCTTCAGCCCGAGCAGCAGGCCCTCGCCCCGCACCGACTCGATCACATTCGGATGGCTCGCCGCGAGGCCTTCGACCTTTTGCCGAAGCGCCCCGGCCGCGCGCGAAACCTGTTCGAGAAAGCCCTCCGAGGTGATCACGTCGAGCACCGCATTGCCGACCGCCATGGCGAGCGGATTGCCGCCATAGGTGGAGCCGTGCGTGCCCGCGGTCATCCCCGCCGCCGCGCGATCCGTCGCCAGCCACGCGCCGAGCGGAAAGCCCCCGCCGATGCCCTTGGCGACCGCCATCAGGTCCGGCTCGACGCCGGCCCATTCATAGGCGAACAGCTTGCCCGTCCGGCCCATGCCGGTCTGGATCTCGTCGAAGATCAGCAACAGCCCGTGCTCGTCGCAGAGGTCGCGCAGGCCCTTCAGGCATTGCGGCGGCACGGGTCGGATCCCACCCTCGCCCTGCACTGGCTCGATCAAGATCGCCGCCGTCTCGGGTCCGATCGCCGCCTTCAGCGCCTCATGATCGCCGAACGGGACGTGATCGAAGCCGTCCGGCATCGGTCCGAAGCCCGCGATCAGCTTCTCCTGTCCCGCCGCCGCTATCGTAGCCAGCGTCCGCCCGTGGAACGACCCTTCGAAGGTCACGATCCGCCAGCGCTCGGGCCGGCCGTTATGGCTATGGAACTTCCGGGCCGCCTTGATGCAGCCCTCCATCGCCTCGGCGCCCGAATTCGAAAAGAACACGGTGTCCGCGAAGGTGAGCGCGCACAGCCGCTCCGCCAGGCGCTCCTGCCCCTCGATCCGAAACAGGTTCGAGACATGCCACACGCGTCGCGCCTGCTCGGTCAACGCCGCCACAAGATGCGGATGAGCGTGTCCGAGCGCGTTCACGGCCACCCCGGCCGCGAAATCCAGGTGCCGTTCGCCGTTCGTGTCGGTGAGCCAGCAGCCCTCTCCCGACACGAAGGTGAGCGGCGCGCGCGCATAGGTCGGCATGACAGGCGAGATCACCATAGCCTCCTTTGAACGATGCGAACTGAGCCGCGTCTGGGTCTCGATTCCAAATGACGGATGGCCGGCGGCGCGTTCGCCCCGGTCCTGCCGCCAAAAACGAGCGCCCCATCGCTGCAAGCGAAGGGGCGCTGAATAAGGTAAGCCTCGACCCGTCCGCCCTGTCAACAATTCGAGAACGGGGCGAGTGCGCGCACGCCGCTTTGCCCCCTTAACTCTTCAGCCGGTAGCCGCTCTCGAGCATCCGCCACGCCGCCGCCCAGAGCGCCGCGCAGATCACGACAATCACGCCGGCGCCGATCCAGGGGCTGGAGTCCGAAACCCCGGTCGTGCCGTAGCGAAATCCGTCGATCAGGTAGAAGATCGGGTTCCAGTGCGACAGCGTCCGCCAAGGCTCCGGCAGATCCGCGACCGTGTAGAACGTCCCCGACAGGAAGGAGAGCGGCGTCACCACGAAGTTCGTGACCGCCGCCATATGGTCGAACTTCACCGCCCAGATCCCGGCGATCAGCCCGAGCAGCCCCAGCATCAGGGAGCCCGCCAGCGCAAAGAACAGCGCCCAGTGCGGCGCGGCGAGGCCGACCCCGACGAAGGGAAACAGCACGAGCCCGCCGATCAGCGCCACCACCAGCCCCCGTGCGACGCCGCCCATCGCCCAGCCGAGCACCAACTCGCCCGAGGAGAGCGGCGGCATCAACGTGTCGACGATGTTCCCCTGCACCTTTTGGATCATCACCGAGGAGGAGGTGTTCGCGAAGGCGTTTTGGATCACCGTCATCATCACCAGCCCCGGCGCCAGAAAGGCGGCGAAGGGCAGCCCTTCGATATCCGCCCGCCGCGAGCCGATCGCGAGCGTGAACACCGCGAGGAACATCGCCGCGGTCGCGACCGGCGCCGCGATCGTCTGGCCATAGACTTTCAGGAACCGGATCACCTCGCGTTCGATCAGCGTATAGGCGCCGAGGCGGTTGAAACGGCCGAACCGCCGCTCCCCCGGCGCAGGGTAGGCGCGCGGCCGCGGAGCGCGCACGGGATCGATGGCGGCGTCTGTCTGAGGGGTCTTCATGGGGCCTGTTTCGGGAACATCGTAAGGCGGACGTCTCAAAATACGGCTTAAGCGCGATGAGACGACCACGCGACACGCTTAATCTCACCTCATGAACGGCTTAAAGTGCGGGACGACGCATTTCCGCCACCGGGCTCATGTTGATAGGATGAAACCGGCGCTCTGGGGATCTCACACAGGAGAGCGCCGACCCACATAGCGAGCGGAGGGCGCGATGGCTTGGACCGAGGAACGGGTGGAACGTCTGAAGGTCCTGTGGTCGGAAGGCCTCACCGCCAGCCAGATCGCGCAGGAATTGGGTGAAGGTGTAAGCAGAAACGCCGTCATAGGCAAAGTACACCGGCTTGGACTGTCGACACGGTCGTCCGCGGGGAATGGGGTCGCGGTCGTCGCCGAGACGAAGGTTCAAACCGCCGATCCGTCGGCGGGAGTGTCGAAGAAACCGGGGGGAGACGCAAAGTGCGAGGAGCGCGAAGTGAGCGGACCTACGGTGAAAGCCGAACAGAAGACCAAAAGCCCGTCTGAAGACGCGTCGGAAACGACCGCGGTCGAGGTCGCGGTCGAGGCTGAGGAGCAGATCAACCCGATCGCCGCACTGGCGGCCGAGGTTGAGCGCAGCGCGCGCAAGCTGTCCCTGCTGGAGCTGAACGAGCGGACCTGCAAATGGCCGATCGGCGATCCGGCGACCGGCGACTTCTATTTCTGCGGCCTGCCCTGCGCGCCGGACAAGCCCTACTGCTCGGCCCACGTGGCGGTGGCCTACCAGCCATTGTCCTCGAGGCGCGACCGCGAGCGGGATCGGAGCCGCGCCAAGGCCGTGTGAGCCAAGGCCGTGTGAGCCAAGGCCGTGTGCGCCAAAGCCGTGTGAGCCGAGACCGTTTGAACCAAGGCCGCCTGACCGAGGATCGACTCTCCAATAGACTTAACCCCGTGCCGGGTCGGCCGCTGACGGCCGGCTCGCGCGTATCAAAGGCCAAGCCGCGTTCGCGGTGAGCGCAGCCGGGCCTGCGGGTGCGAATGTCGGAGCGGGCTGGTCGAGGAGCGTTTGCGCGGTCTAGGCGCCGTCAGGCTGCGCCTGTTGGTTGACGGTCAACGTCCCGTAGGTCTCGTCAAGCGCGTAACCCGCCGCCCGCACGGTTCGGATCGGGTCTCGCTCGCCGCGCTTGTTGAGCGCCTTGCGCAGCCGACCGACATGCACGTCGACCGTGCGCGCCTCGACATAGACGTCGCGGCCCCAAACCAGATCCAGAAGCTGTTCGCGGCTATACACCCGTCCAGGCCGCTGCAGCAGGCAGTCCAGCAGCCGGAACTCCGTCGGCCCGACATGAATCTCCCGCTCGCCCCGCCGCACCCGCCGGGTTTCGCGGTCGAGCATGATGTCTCCGAACGTCGCGATATCGCCCGCCAGCGTCGGCCGGGCCCGCCGCAGCACGGCGCGCACCCGGGCCATCAGCTCCGTCATCGAAAAGGGCTTCGTCAGATAGTCGTCCGCGCCGGTGTCGAGGCCGCGGATCCGGTCCTCTTCCTCTCCCCGCGCCGTCAGCATGATGATCGGCACGTCGCGGCTTTCCGCTCGCGCGCGCACTTGCCGGCAGATCTCGATGCCGGAAACGTGCGGGAGCATCCAGTCGAGCAGCAGCAGGTCCGGCTTATCCTCTTTGATCGCGTCGAGCGCTTCCTCGCCGTTTCGACAGATCGACACCTCGAAGCCTTCGCGTGTCAAATTGTACTCGAGAAGCGCGCAGAGCGCTTCTTCGTCCTCCGTCACCAAGATCCGTGCGACCATGTCGTCGGCTCCTTCCTCCACGCGCGCGCCGCCCTCAGACGACGCGGGGCGCGCTCCGTCTAAGTCCGTCTATCGCTCTGTGGACTATCGAGATCGGGGACCGTGAACATCGGATCCCCCTTCGGCCGATCGTCGCCGAGCGGCTGGCCGATCACCACGTAATACGTCATTTCGGCGATGAACGTGGTGTGGTCGCCGATCCGCTCCAGGTTTTTGGCGACGAACATGAGCTGGGCGCCCTGACTCACCATCGCCGGCTCGAGCGTCATCTGGGTGACCAGATCGCGGAACAGGCTATTGTACAGCTCGTCGATTTCGACGTCGCGTCGCCAGACCTCGACGGCGGCCACGGTGTCCCGCGCGCCATAAGCGTCGAGCACCTCCGCCAGCTGCGCCTGCGCGAGTTGGCCCATGCGCAGGATTCCGTTCGACACCCGCGGCGCCTCGACCGAGGACAGGCCGCGCACCCGTCGCGCGATGTTCTTCGCCAGATCGCCGATCCGCTCCAGCGTGGACGCGATCTTCAGCGCCGCGATCGTCTCTCGCAGGTCCTGGGCGAGCGGCGTCCGCAGCGCGAGGGTTCGGATCGCCATTTCCTCGAGCCAAACCTCGCGCGCGTCCAATTCGGCGTCCGCCGTGACGACTTCGGTCGCCAGGGGCAGATCGCGCCGGCGCACCGCGTCGAGCGCTTTCGACAACTGGGATTCCGCCAGCCCGCCCATTTCGAGCAGCCGCGCGCGCAGAGATTGAAGGTCGGCGTCGAACGCACTGGCCATGTCAGCGATCCTCGGGCCCCCGAGTCGCGGCGTTCGTCACGCAACGACGCGCGCCGCCCCCCCAAGCGGCGCGCAGGTCCGACGACCCCTGAGGATCGTCGGATCCGATCTTAACCGAAGCGACCAGTGATATAGTCCTTCGTCCGCTCATCCGTCGGGTTCGTGAAGATCTTCGAGGTCTCGTCGAACTCGACCAGGTCGCCGAGGTGAAAGAACGCGGTCTTCTGGCTCACCCGAGCCGCCTGCTGCATAGAGTGCGTCACGATCACGATCGAGAAGTTCTGACGCAGCTCGTCGATCAGTTCTTCCACTTTCGAGGTCGCGATCGGGTCGAGCGCCGAGCAGGGCTCGTCCATCAGCAGCACTTCCGGCGAGGTCGCGATCGCCCGGGCGATGCAGAGGCGCTGCTGCTGTCCGCCCGAAAGACCCGTGCCCGGCTGGTCGAGGCGATCCTTGACCTCGTCCCACATCGCGGCGCGACGGAGCGAGGATTCGACGACGGCGTCAAGATCCGCGCGCTTGTCGACCAGGCCGTGGATCCGCGGGCCGTAGGCGACGTTGTCGTAGATCGACTTCGGGAACGGGTTCGGCTTCTGGAACACCATGCCGACGCGCGCCCGCAGCAGCACCGGATCCACGTCGCGGCCGTAGATGTCCTCGCTGTCGAGCAGGATCTGGCCCTCGACCCGCGCCACGTCGATGGTGTCGTTCATCCGGTTGAGGCAGCGCAGGAAGGTCGACTTCCCGCAGCCCGACGGACCGATGAACGCCGTCACGGTGCGATCCTGGATGTCGATCGAGACGTCTTTGATCGCGTGGGTGTCGCCGTAATAGACCTGGACGCCCTTCGCGGACATCTTGATCGCCTCGTTCGAGCTTTGGCCCGTCGGCGCTTGGGTTTGGATCTCGTGCTCGCTCATGGGTATCCCCTGTGCTCTGTCGGTCTCGGGGCGCTCTCGGTCGGCCGCCTGGACCTTGATCTCATAGAGAAGGCGGCGCGTGCGTTAACACGCGCCGCGGACTGATCACCAGCGGCGCTCGAACCGCTTCCGCAGCAACACCGCGGTGAAGTTCATGATGGCCAGGAACATGAGCAGCACCATAATGGCCGCCGACGTCTTCGGATCGAACGAGTTCCGATCATCCTCGCGCGCCCAGTTGTAGATCTGTGACGGCAGCGACGTGGCCGGGTCGGTCGGCAGCTCTGGATAGCGCGTCACGAAGGCGTCCATCCCGACCATCAGGAGCGGGGCCGTCTCGCCAAGCGCCTGCGCCAGACCGATGATCGTGCCCGTGAGGATCCCCGGCAGGGCCAGCGGCAGCACATGGTGGAACACCGACTGCATCTTCGACGCCCCGACGCCGAGCGCCGCCTCGCGGATCGACGGCGGCACCGCCTTCAGCGACGCCCGGGTCGCGATGATGATCGTCGGCAGCGTCATCAGAGACAACACGAGCCCGCCGACCAGCGGCGCCGAGTTGGGCAGCCCCATCCAGTTGATGAACACCGCAAGACCGAGGATGCCGAACACGATCGACGGCACCGCGGCGAGGTTGTTGATGTTGACCTCGATGGCGTCCGTCAGCGTGTTTTTCGGCGCGAACTCCTCGAGATAGATCGAGGCCGCCACGCCGATCGGCAGCGCCACCGCCAGCACCACGATCATCATGTAGAAGGAGCCGATCAGCGCCACGCCCAGACCCGCGGCCTCCGGTCTCTTCGACGTCGTGTTCGTGAAGAGCTCCGTGTTGAAGCGCTGGGTGATGGCGCCCCGCTCGACCATATCGTCGACCAGGTTGAGCTGGTAGTCGGTCAGCCGCCGGTTCTGCTCCGGCGTCTCACGCTTCACATAGCCCTTCAGGTAGGCGTCGACGTCGCCGCCCGCGAGCAGCGGCATCTCGAGCGTTTGTCCGATCAGCGTCGGATCGGCGAGGACTTGATCGCGGAGCAACACCGGAGCGCTTCGCGACACCAGCGCGCGCACTTCGCGCGCCTGATCGCGATTGCTCGGATCCACCCCGGCGGCGTCGTAGACCGCCGGCGCGATGATCTGGCTGAACCGCAGGAAGTTGACGCCGTCCTGCAGCTCGTCCCGCAATTGCTCGATACTGCCCGCCGCCAGCAGGCCGTTCGGGTCCATAATGGACGGTTGCAGATCGATCTCGACGTTCAAATCGGTCGCAAGAAAGCCTTTGTAGCCTTTCGAGATGATCGAGCCGAGCAGGATCGTCAGGAAGATCAACGCGATCGAGATCGCCATCACCCCGTAGAACTTGAACCGCCCTTCCGCCGCGCGGCGGCGCCGGATGCCGAAGGTGTTGCCGCTGGTCAGCGAGCGGTCCCCAGGCGCGCCGCCAGGCATCGGAGCGGCCGTTCCGATATCGGATTGAGCCATGTCGGTCATTCGTACTGCTCCCGATACTTCCGCACGATCCGCAGGGCGACGATGTTCATCACCAGCGTGACCACGAACAGCGTGAGGCCGAGCGCGAAGGCCACCAGCGCCTGGGGCGAGGTGAACTCGACGTCGCCGGTGAGCTGCGAGACGATTTTCACGGTGACCGTGGTCATCGCTTCAAACGGGTTGATGTCGATCTTGGCGGTCGCGCCAGCGGCGAGCACCACGATCATGGTCTCGCCGATGGCGCGCGACGCCGCGAGAAGCACAGCGCCGACGATCCCGGGCAACGCCGCGGGCAGGATCACTTGCCGGACCGTCTCCGCCTTGGTGGCGCCGAGGCCGTAAGCCCCGTCGCGCAGGCTCTGCGGCACCGCGTTGATAATGTCGTCGGAGAGCGAGGATACGAACGGGATGATCATGATCCCCATCACCACGCCCGCGGTCGCCACCGACGACGCCCCGACGCTCATGCCCGGGATCGTGTTGATCATGTCCCGAATGAACGGCCCGACCGTCACCAGCGCGAAGAAGCCGTAGACGATGGTGGGCACGCCGGCGAGCACCTCGATCAGCGGCTTGGCGTACGCCCGCGTCCGCGGCCCCGCGAACTCCGACATATAGACCGCCGACAGCAGTCCGATCGGCACGGCGATCAGAAGCGCGATCAACGAGATGTACGCCGTGCCCCAAAGCAGCGGCAGCAGACCGAACGAGCCGCGCCCGCCGGAGCCTGCGAGCTCGGTCTCGCCAACATTGACGAAGCCCGGGTTCCAGGTCGTGCCGAAGAAGAAGTGTTGCGGCGGCACCATCTCGAAGAACCGAATGCTCTCCCACAGCATCGAGAGCACGATCCCTAACGTGGTCAGGATCGCGATGCCCGACGCGAGCAACAGGCCCGTGCGCACGACGTTCTCGACCATGTTCCGCGCGCGC
This sequence comes from Pseudomonadota bacterium, assembly GCA_039819865.1. Classification (GTDB taxonomy): domain Bacteria; phylum Pseudomonadota; class Alphaproteobacteria; order Rhodobacterales; family Rhodobacteraceae; genus JBCBRF01. Next base: position 15,938 of record JBCBRF010000035.1, read on the forward strand.
AATCTGGATCCGATCGAACGCCAGGTGAGCAGCAGCGCGAGCAGCGCGATCGCGACGCAGACGCCGAACACGATCGGCTTCGCCGTGTCGCGGAAGTCCAGCACGTCCCGCGCGCCGATGATCATATAATTGGTGACGTTCGCCGGCAGTGCGACGCCGACCTCGCCGAGCGCCGAGCGCACTTCGATCAGCCCGAATTGCAGGCGCGACCGTGTCGCTTCGTCCACCAGCTCGAGACCCTCCGCGACGTTTCGCGTCGCGCTGACCTCCAGATCCGTGCGGATCGGATCCTCCAGCACCTCGGCCGGGAAATTCGCTGAAGCGACGTTGTATTCGATTTCAGGCTGCGCGATCAGCGCGACCGACATCACCACGAACGCAGGCAGGAACGTGGCGATCGAAACCAGACCGCCATGATAGCCGGCCCGAGAATGCAGTTTCTCACCGGCGTTGTGTAGCGCTACAGCGCGTGCGCGCCCCAACACGAAGCCGATCAGTGACAGCGCCACCAGGACGCCGAGGAGCGTGAAAGCCGACATCCCCTTCCCCAATTCAGAAATTCGGGCCCGCGCGCAGCGTGGAGCCGACAGCTGCTAAGAACAAAAGGCCACGCGAAATCCGTGGCTTTAAACAAGATGCGCGAGGGCGGCGCGGGGCCGCCCTCGCTGATGCGAGACGCTCAGATTAGAGGGTCTTGCCGGTCTTGACCGCGTCGCGGGTGGAGGCGCGCTCGCCGTCCGGCGCAGCGACCAGACCGTAGTTGACGGTCGGGCTGTTCGGGCCGGTCATGCCTTCGGACACGAAGAAGTTGACGTACTCCGGCAGGCCCGGAACGACCGGCAGGTGCGCCTTCTTCACGTAGAAGAACAGCGGACGCGACACCGGGTACTCGCCCGACGCGACGGTCGCCTGGCTCGGGGTCACGCCGTTCATGGTCGAGACCTGGAGCTTGTCGCGGTTGTTCTCGTAGAACGCGAGGCCGAAGACGCCGACGCCGGTCTTGTTGGCGTCGATGCGGGCCAGGGTCTCGGTGTAGTCGCCGGCGATCTCGACGACCGGGCCGTCGGTGCGGAGGGTGAAGCACGCCTTCTCGGCGTCGTCTTCGCTCATGCCGCCGTCCATGTACGCCTTCATGTCGCCGCTGTCTTCGCAGCCCTGAAGGATAACCTTCTCTTCGAACACTTCACGGGTGCCGTGGTTCGAAGCCGGGATGTACATGGCGATGTCCCAGGCCGGGAACGCCGAGTTGACGTCGGCCATGGTCTTGTTCGGGTTCGTCTGACCGCCGACCTCGTGCGAGAGCGCCTTGTAGACGTCCGTCGGGGTCAGAGCCATCGCCGGGCCGTTCACGTCGTACGCGAACACGATGCCGTCGTAGCCGAACTTCACTTCGATGATGTCGGTCACGCCGTTGGCGGCGCAAGCGGCGATCTCTTTCTCACGGATCGAGCGCGAAGCGTTCGCGATGTCGATCGTGCCGGTGCCCACGCCTTCACAGAAGCGCTTCAGGCCGCCCGACGAACCGCCGCCTTCGACGACGGCCGAGAAGTTCGGGTAGGCTTCGCCGAACGATTCGGCGACGATCTGGGCGTACGGCAGAACCGTCGAAGAGCCGGCGATCGAAACCTGGTCGCGCGCGATGGCGGAACCGGCGAAGGCGACGGTCGCGGAAGCCGCGAGCGCAATGCCGAAACGAGTCATTTTCACGGGTAATTCTCCCCTGTCTTTCAAACGAGCGACGGGGGACGATCCGGTGGATCGCCTGCCGCTCTGGCGCGGACCCTATGAGCGGCGAGCGACTGGATAATGACAGTTGGTTGACGGTTATATTTCATACAGCTGAGAGTTCAGCGAAAAAACAAGAAAATATCTAGATAAAAAGGAAAAGTTTCAGATCACCAATCGTTTCAACGGCGATCGAGCAACCCGCCAATGCGCAAGACTAGCCTATAAATCGCGAGGTTGTTCGAGCCGAAGTCCGCGCGGCGCCGCCCCGTTCCTGGCCGGCTTCGGCGCGCTCCGTCCGGCCGCCGGCCGGACGCTCCGAGGCGACGGGCTTGGCGGCCTCGCGCGCCTGCGCGGCCGCGTCGTCTTCGAGCGACGGCGCGGGCAGCCAGACCTGAAACCGGCTGCCCCGGCCCAGCTCGCTGTCGATCTCCAACTCGCCCCGATGCCGCGCCAGCACGTGCTTCACGATCGCGAGCCCGAGGCCGGTGCCGCGCACTTGCCGACCGCTCGGGCTGTCGACGCGATAGAACCGCTCCGTCAGGCGAGGCAGATGCTCCCGCGCGATCCCCGGACCGTGATCCTCGACCACGAACCCCACGCGCTCGGGCCGGTCTGCGTCGTCGAGCAAAGCCACCCGAGGCGGGCGCTTGTCCCCGCCGTACTTCACCGCGTTGCTGATCAGGTTGGCGAACAGCTGCGTCAGCTCCCCGGCGTCGCCCCGCACCACTGGACCAGCGTCGGGCCACTCGATCCGAAGGTCGCCCCCGCCATTCGCCACCGTCTCCGCCGCGGCGTCGAGCGCCGCGCGCAGATCCACCGAGTCCCGCGGCGCCACATGCTCGTTCAGCTCGATTCGGTTGAGCGACATCAGATCATTGACCAGCAGCCGCATCCGCTCCGCCTGCTGCGCCATGATCCCAAGGAACCGGTCCCGCGCGTCCGCATCGTCGCGCGCCGGGCCCTGCAGCGTCTCGATGAACCCCGCGATCGAGGCCAGCGGCGTCTTCAGCTCGTGACTGGCGTTCGCCACGAAATCCCTGTGCAATTGCTCGGAGCGCCGCGCACGGGTCTGGTCGAGCAGCAGGATGGCCGCCGCCGGTCGCTCCTTGTCGGGGACCGAGGCGTCGACGTCGTCCGCCACGATCGGCGCGACGAACGCCTCCACATGGCGCTCCTGCCGCCCATGCGCGGAGAAGCTGAATTGCCGTGCGGCCGCTTGAGCCCCGTCGCGCCGCTCGGCCGCGCCGACGATCCCCTCGATCGCCTCGAAGAAGCCGGGCGCCCGCAGGCTGGCGGCGTAGTGTTGGCCGATCTGCAGCCGCCCGAGTTCGTTGGTCGCCGCGCGGTTGGCGAACGCCAGCCGCCCGGAGCGGTCGATCAGCAGCACCGGGCTCGGAAGGGCCTCGAGCGCCGCCCTGCCGCCGCCGAGCGGATCAGGGGGCGGAGGCGGGGCCTTCTCCGCCGGCGTCTCCTCTGCGGACCGAGCGTCGGTCGGCTCCGGCGGCGGCGGGCTGAGCCCGATGCGCGCCGCGCAGGCGGCCCCGGCCAGCGCGCCGAAGGCGACAGCGAACGCCTGGGTCGCGCTGCTCTGCCCAAGCTCCGCGATCCACACGGCGATGGCCGCGCCGAGGGCGCTCGGGATTGTGAGCGCGACCGCCCGCCGAAGCGATTGCATGCGCTCGTCGCTGAGCCGGAGATCGGCGGCGCCGCTGGACCTGCGCGCCGCCAGCCCGCGCCGAACCTGCGCGACCCCGCTCTGCGCGGCCCGCCAGGCCCGACCCGCCGCGTCGGCGACCGCGGCTCTGGCCGCCGGCCAGTGTTTCCTTATCTCTAGAGGCTTGAGCATATCGCCCTCAAATGGGGTTCCAGGCCCTTCCGGGTCATCCGCCGGAGACCGTCATGATCAAGTATGCGCTGAAGTGCGCATGTTCTCACGCTTTCGACGCCTGGTTTCGCGACGCCGATGCTTACGATGCGTTAGTCGCCGCCGGCCAGCTCGAATGTCCGGCCTGCGGCGGCGCCGAGGTTAAGAAGGCGCTGATGGCGCCCTCGATCGGCCGCGCGCCGCGCGCGATCGAGGAGCGACCGGCGGAGCGACCGGCGGAGCGGCCCGCGAGTCCCGCCCAGCCGGCGACGGCGGCCGCCGCGGATTCGGAACGGGTCAAAGCGGCGATGACGGCGGGCGGCGTCGACGTGCGTCGCAAGATGTTGGAAGCCAAGCTGCGGGCGTTGCGCGCCCAGGTCGAAGCGACCGCGGAGGGCGTCGGCGATCGCTTCGCGACGGAAGCGCGGGCGATCCATGAGGGCGAGGCGCCGGCGCGCCCGATTTACGGCGACGCGACGCCGGACGAGGTCGAAGCGCTGCAAGAAGACGGCGTGCCGGTCGCCCGCATCCCCTGGATCGATCGCCGCGATGACTAGCGGTTGATGACTGGCGGTTAGAGCCGAAGCTCCCGGCTGAACGCCCGGCTGGATCCCCGGCTGCATGCCCGGCTGGATGACCGAGCGCGTTCTCGGGGGAAGCGGCGGTCCGTCGCTCGCCGCCCCGCCGTCGGCGACGCCGTCCGGCCGGCGCGGAGCGCAGAACGCTGGACCTCGACAAGGCGGGGCGCTACGCGATGGCCGTCGTCCGCCGTCGTCGTGCGGCGACCGCGCTGGCGAGTTCGCCGCGCCTCCTTCAAGCCAGTTCCGAAGTCCGCCGTATGTCCGCCGCCGCCACTCCCCACCCTGCCGAGCCCGCCGCCCCCGCGCCCGACGCGGTCAAACCGCGCCTCGTGATGAAGTTCGGCGGGACCTCCGTAGCCGATCTCGACCGCATCCGCGCCGCCGCGGAGAAAGTCGCGGCCGAGGCGGCGCGCGGCTACGACATCGCCGTCGTCGTCTCCGCGATGTCCGGCGAGACCAACAAGCTCGTCGACTTCGTCCGCGCGATCGGACCGCTCTACGACGCCCGCGAATACGACGCGGTCGTCTCCTCGGGCGAGCAGGTCACGGCGGGTTTGATGGCGCTCACGCTTCAGGAGCTTGGCGTGCCGGCGCGCTCCTGGCAGGGCTGGCAGGTGCCGATCCGCTGCTCGGACGCCCACGGCGCCGCGCGGATCGACGAGATCGATCCGAGCGCTCTGATCCAGAAATTCGGCGAAGGCCTGCACGCGGTCGTCGCGGGCTTCCAGGGCGTCGCCGACAGCGGCCGGATCGCCACCCTAGGGCGCGGCGGGTCGGACACCTCGGCCGTGGCGCTCGCCGCGGCGCTCGGGGCCGAGCGCTGCGACATCTATACGGACGTGGACGGCGTCTACACCACCGACCCCCGCATCGAGGAGCGCGCGACCAAGATCCCGCGCATCGACTATGAGGAGATGCTCGAGCTCGCTTCGCTCGGCGCCAAGGTGCTCCAGACCCGCTCCGTCGAGCTGGCGATGCGCTACGATGTTCGGGTCCAGGTCCTGTCGAGCGGCGGGAACGCGGTCGGGAGCGAGTGCCCCGGCACCATGGTCGAACGCTTGGAGGACAGCGTGGAAAGCAGATACGTCACCGGCGTCGCGTTCTCGCGCGAGGAAGCCAAGATCACGGTTCAGCGCGTGCCCGACACGCCGGGCGTCGCGGCGCGGATCTTCGGACCCCTGACGAATGCGGGCGTGAACGTCGACATGATCGTCCAGAACATCTCGGACGACGGCTTTACGGATATGACCTTCACCGTCGGCCTGACCGAGTTCGAGCGCGCCGTCGACGCCATCGCCAAGGCGAAGGACCAGATCGGCTATTCGGACGTGAAGGCGGACCGCAACGTCGCGAAAGTCTCCGTCGTCGGCATCGGCATGCGCAGCCACGCCGGCGTCGCCCACGAGATGTTCGGCGCTCTCGCCGCCGAGGGCGTGAACATCCAGGTCATCACCACCTCCGAGATCAAAGTGAGCGTCTTGATCGAGCGGAAATATCTTGAGCTTGCGGTGCAGGCCTTGCACGCCGCCTTCGGTCTGGACGCTGCGCAGGCCGTAGTCTGAGCCGTGGGGCTTCCGCCGTTTGTGGCGATCGATGATTTAGCGTATTCGTGCTCTACGAGGCGGGCGAGGGGATCCAGCGGTCGGCGGTGGTCGCGCCGCGTCGGAGCTTCAGGGTCGAATGGTCATGCGATGCGAGAGGGGAGCTGCTGAATGAGCGTCGCGTCCCCGCGCGTGTTGCTCCGTCGCATCCGCGAGGCGCTGGCCCGCGAAGGCGACGGCCAGACCCGCCTTGACCGCATCGTCAAGATCGTCGCGACCAACATGGTCGCCGAGGTCTGCTCGATTTACCTGTTCGCCCGCGACGGCAAGACGCTCGAGCTGTTCGCGACCGAAGGCCTGAACCAAGCATCGGTCCATAAGGCGAGCCTCGCCGTCGGCCACGGGCTCGTCGGCCGGATCGCCGAGACGGGTCGGCCCATCAACACCGACGACGCCGCCAGCACGCCGGGCTTTCAGTTCATCCCCGGCACCGGCGAGGAGGTGTTTCGCTCGTTTCTGGGCGCGCCGATCCGCCGACAGGGGCACACCTTAGGCGTCCTCGTCGTTCAGAACCAGGCGGCGCGCCGCTATGACGAAGACGAGGTCGACGCGCTCGAGCTGATTGCGACCGTGATCGCCGAGATGACCGACGCGGGCGCGCTGCCCGACCCGACCCGGCCCCCCGTCGGGGTCGACGCGCGACCGGCCGCGCTGACCGGCGTCGCCGCCGCCGAGGGCGTCGCGATCGGCAAGATCGTCCTGCACGAGCCCAAGATCGTCCTCGCCAATCCGATCGCCGAGGACGTCGACACGGAGCGCGGTCGCCTGCGAGAGGGCATGGCCGCGCTCCGCGGCGAGGTCGACCGCCTGATCGCTGGCGACGGCCACGGCGTCGGCCTGCACGGGCCGGGCGAGCATCGCGACGTGCTCGACGCCTACCGCATGATCGCCAACGACCGCGGCTGGCTTCGTCGCCTAGAGGCCGCCGTCGAGCAGGGCCTCGCCGCCGAGGCGGCTGTCGAGAAGGTCCAGACCGAGACCCGCGCGCGCCTCGAGCGCACCGCCGATCATTACCTGCGCGAACGCCTGTCCGATCTCGACGACCTGGCGAACCGGCTGCTGAAGAAGCTGCTCGGCGTCGCCCCGACCGCGCCCGACGATCTGCCGGACGAAGCGGTGCTGATCGCCCGCGCGCTCGGCCCGGGAGAGCTGCTCGAATACGGCCAGAGCCGCCTGCGCGGCGTCGCGCTCGAGGAGGGCTCGACCGGCGGCCACGCCGCGATTGTCGCGCGCGCGCTGAACGTGCCGCTGGTGGTCGGCGTCAAGGGCCTGATCCACGCCGCCGAGCTCGACGACCCGGTGATCGTCGACGGCGATGCGGGGCGGGTGCTGCTCCGTCCCGGCGCGGACGTCGCCGCCGCCTATCGAGAAACCCTCGCGCTCCGCGCCGCCGAGGCGGAGCAGCTCCGAGCGCTTCGCGACAAGCCCGCCCTGACGAAGGACGGCGTGCGCGTCTCTTTGCAGATGAACGCCGGCCTGCTGACCGACATGGCCAGCCTGTCTGAATCGGGCGCGGAGGGCGTCGGCCTCTACCGCACGGAGCTGCAATATCTGATCAGCGCCCGCGCGCCGCGGCGGGACGCCCAGACGGTGCTCTATGACCAGGTGCTCGCGGCCGCGGGCGATCGCCCGGTGGTGTTCCGCACCTTGGACATGGGCGGCGACAAGCAGCTTCCGTTCTTGAAGGGCGACTACGAAGAGAATCCGGCGATGGGCTGGCGGGCGATCCGCATCGCCCTCGACCGCCCGCTCCTTTTCCGCATGCAGCTCCAGGCTTTGCTCCGCGCCGCCGGCGGCCGAGCGCTCGCGGTGATGTTCCCGATGCTCGCCGAGGCGAGCGAGTTCGAGCGCGCCCGGGAGCTTGTGCAGATCGAACTCGATCGCGCCGAGAGGGAGGGGCGGCCGCTTCCCGCGGCGCTGAAGATCGGGGCGATGCTCGAGACGCCGGCGCTCGCCTTCGCCCCACGCCGCTTCTACGAGGCGGCGGACTTCATTTCGGTCGGCGGCAACGATCTGATGTCGTTCTTCTTCGCCGCCGATCGCGGCAATCCGCGCGTGCAAGGGCGCTACGACTCGCTCAACTGCGCCTTCCTGCGCCTGCTCCGTCTGATCGTCGAGCGCTGCGAGGATGGCGGCGCCCCGCTCTCCTTCTGCGGCGAGATGGCCGGCAAGCCGCTCGAAGCGGTCGCCCTGGCGGCGGTGGGCTTCCGCACCCTCTCGATGCGCCCGGCGAGCGTCGGTCCGGTCAAGCGGGCGCTCCGTGCGGTCGATCTCGGCGCCGCCCGCGAGGCGCTCGCGAGAGCGCTCGTGGTCGAGCAGGAAACCGCCCGCCGGGCGCTCGAGGCGGAGCTCGCCCGCCAAGGCGTTCCGCTTTGAGGCTCGCGCGCGTCGGTTTCCTTCGGCCGCGTCGGGGTCCGGCGCGTCTCGCCGTCGGTCTCGCGGCCATAGGGCTTTCGGCGGCTGGGGCCGCCGCGGACGCGGCGGAGCCGTTGAAGCCGCCTTTGACCCCCGGCGTGGTCGGGGCTGACGACCGGCGCATCGCCGCCGACCGGCCGGAGCTGCGGGCGATCGGCCGCCTCAATCATGGCGGCGGCTTCTGTACGGCGACCTTGATCGCCCCGGACCGCGTGCTGACCGCCGCGCACTGCCTGTTCTTCTCCCGCACCGGCCGCGCCGTGCCCGCGGAGCGCATGCATTTCCTGGCGGGCTACCGCAAAGGCGCCTACGCCGCCCATCGCCGAGGCGCCCGTGCGATCCTGCATTGGGACTACCAGCCGCCGCGGCCGACCGGCTTGAACGCCATGGCGGCCGACGTTGCGATTCTGGTGCTCGACAGTCCCATCGACGATGTGGAGCCCATCCCCTTCGCGTTCCCGCCGGGCGATCTCAGCGACCTCATCAGCGTCAGCTACGCGCGCGACCGCTCCGAGTTGCCGAGCATCCAGAGCGGATGCGGCGCGACCGCCCAGCGCGGCCCGCTGTTGTTCACGGATTGCGACGTGAATTTCGGCGGATCCGGCGGCCCGCTGCTTCAAAGCACGCCCGACGGCCTTCGGGTCTCGGCGGTGGTGAGCGGGGCGGTTCGGGCGCGCGGCGCGGTGCGCTCGATCGGCGTGCGCCCGCCGCTCGACCTGATCGAAGAGCGTTGACCGCCCTCTTGACGCGAATATTTGGGGTTCCCAACTAACGATAGCCGGAGGCCTTTTTGGCTCCGGTCTCGTCAGGGCGCGCCGCGCGGCGGCGGCTCGAACCGCAAGTATCGCTCAACCAGAGGATCTGCAAATGCGTACTGTTGACTTGACCCCGCTCTACCGCTCCAGCGTCGGCTTCGACCGCATGGCCAGCCTGCTCGACGCCATGCTCGCCCAGGACGGCGGCGGCGCCGGCTACCCCCCCTACAACATCGAGAAGACCGGCGAGACGGATTACCGGATCACGCTAGCGGTCGCGGGATTCCGGGAGTCCGACATCGCCATCGAAACCAAGGGCGGCGAGTTGGTGATCTCGGGTTCGAAGCCCGAGAAAGCCGACGCCGACGACGCCCGCATGCTCCATCGCGGCATTGCGGAGCGCGCGTTTGAGCGCCGCTTCAAGCTCGCCGA
>JBCBRF010000036.1:0-24874 GCA_039819865.1 Pseudomonadota bacterium
CCCTCCGCAGCATGGGTGAGATTGGGCTCGAAGCTGACCTTTGTCGCGTTTGGAAAACTACGCCTTCGGGTCACCTGTGAACCGCCCCGGATTTGCCGGAGGCCTCGATCCTTGAGAGGAAGAGGCCATGGAAGAGAGAAAGACGTCGGGGCGGTTTTCGCCTGAGGTTCGCGAGCGTGCGGTGCGGCTCGTGCGGGATCATGAGGAGAGCTACGACTCGCAATGGGCGGCGATGTGCTCGATCGCGGCCAAGATCGGCTGCAGTCCCGAGACGCTACGCAAATGGGTTCGGCAGACGGAGCGCGACACGGGCGAGCGCGCCGGGCCGACGACGGTTGAGCGGGCGCGGATTAAGGAGCTGGAGCGCGAGAACCGCGAGCTGAAGCAGGCCAACGAGATCCTGCGCAAGGCGTCGGCGTTTTTCGCTCAGGCGGAGCTCGACCGCCTACCGAGGAAATGATCGCCTTCATTGACAAGAACCGGTCGACCTACGGCGTCGAGCCGATCTGCCGCGTGCTGCCGATCGCGCCGTCGACCTACTACGAGCATGCGGCCCGGCGGCGCGAGCCGGACCGTCGCCCGGCGCGGGAGAAGCGCGACGAGACCCTCTCGGCCGAGATCCAGCGCATCTGGGACGAGAACTTCAGCGTCTATGGCGCGCGCAAGATCTGGCGTCAGCTGAAGCGCGACGGCGACCGGGAACTCGGCGAGGTCGCGCGCTGCACGGTGGAGCGCCTGATGCGCCGTCTCGGGATCGCCGGCGCGGTTCGTGGCAAGAGGATCAAGACCACGCGGCCGGAACCGGGAGCGCCCTGTCCGCTCGACCGCGTTCAACGCGCCTTCCAAGCGCCGCGGCCGAACGCACTTTGGCTCTCGGACTTCACCTATGTCGCAACCTGGCGCGGCTTCGCCTACGTCGCCTTCGTCATCGACGCCTATGCGCGAAGGATCGTCGGCTGGCGCGCCTCGACGTCGATGAGCGCGCAGTTCGTCCTCGACGCGCTCGAGCAGGCGCTCTGGGATCGTCGCCCTGGCGAGGAGGACGGGCTCGTCCATCACAGCGATCGGGGATCGCAGTATCTCTCGATCAAATACACCGAACGGCTAGCCGAGGCGGGCGTAGAGCCGTCGGTCGGCAGCGTCGGCGACAGCTACGACAACGCCCTCGCCGAGACAGTCATCGGTCTGTTCAAGACCGAAGTGATCCATCGAGGCGGCCCATGGCGGAGCTGCGAGACCGTGGAATACGCCACGCTCGAATGGGTCGACTGGTTCAATAACCGCCGGCTGCTCAGCTCGATCGGATATCGCTCGCCAGCCGAAGCCGAGGCGCGCTACTGGAAGGGCGCAGCGACGCCGATCGCCGCGTGAGACTCAGAGAAAATGGTCTCCGAAGAACTCAGGGCGGTTCACCTGGGGACTCGGCGTTCTCGAGCGCGAATGTCAGCTCTCCCCACTGAAGCAGGCTCCGCCGGCAAGCGGCTTGCGGCGGAAGGGACCCGTTCTGCGGGTGGGCCGGGCGGCCGCTCGCGGCGCTGGTCTCTGCGGCGTTTCGCATCTTCGTCGAAACTCAGGGTTTCGAGATGATGCGAAACGCCGCCTCCGGCGACCTGTTCAAATGACGTGACTGTCGAGCGTGCCTGCTGCGGGCGCCTCGTAGGAGGTTTGCCCGCCGATACCGGCGCCCAGCCTGTCGGCGGAAGACTTCATGGCCGCACTGACCGCGAGCTTCCACTCCTCCGGACTGTTCAGCAGTTTTGCTTGTTCGCCGCGCACGCTTGAGATGTAGCGCCCGAGTTTCATGTAGGTCTCGTGGTGAAAGGGCACGCCCAGAGCATTGGCGGTTTGATAACCGTGAAAACGGTGGGTCAGGCAGTCGTGACTTCCACGGGATCCGCGTCGATCTGCGCCGCCAGAAAGTCTTCGGCCGCCCCCGTGGCGATGGCGGCGTTCATGGCCTTCGCCAGGGCGCCGCCGTCCGATGCAATCTCCCCCTTGACCATCTCCTGCATCAGGGCGCCATCCATGGCCTGCTTCAGGATGAACGCCTTCTGCGCGTCCGTGAACTTGCTCGCCTTCATGCTTCTCCGCTCCTCCCGGCAAGGGACTCAGCCCTCAGAGAATTCTAGCAGCGGATGGCCCAGTTTGGCGGGGACAGAGCAGCTCGCGAGCGCGGCCTACTGGAGCTTTTTTGCAGTCTCACTCACTTCTGCATCGGTCTCACCGACTGCTGATGGTGTCTCAGTCACTCCTGAAACCGACAGCGCCGGTCCCTTCGGGCCGGCGTTTTTCGTTTGAGCGCCCGACCCGTGCGACGTCGGCGAGGTGAAACGCAACCGCCCATCAAAACCCATTGAAAACCATATTAGCCCATGGTAGCCCAAATCTGTCGCGGGGGATTGTTGGCCCTCTCCCATGCGACGAGCAGGCGGAGCGGAACGCGCGGCGTCGGACCCGAATACGGGCCGCGTCGTTGAGGGACGCGTTCGGCCCGCTTTCCCGAGTTGAGGCGGGACAGGCGATCAGGGGCGGCGCACCGACGCGCGCCGCCCCAGCCCGCCGCCCGCTCTGAGGAAGGCGAGCGCGCCGCCGGCGATCGGGAAGCCCGCGATGGCGTTGTTCGTCTCCAGTTCTGTCCACAAGATCGACCGAAAGGGCCGGGTCTCCGTGCCCGCGGCCTTTCGTGCGGCGCTCGAGGGCGAGGCGTTCAACGGCGTCGCGCTGGCGCCGCCTCTGTCCGACCTTTCTTGCGTCGAGGGCTATGCGGGGCGGCGGATCGAGCAGCTCGCGGCGGCGATCGGCGAGATGAACCCGCTGGCGGAGGAGACCGACGCGCTGGCGACGGCGCTCCTCGCGCAGGTCCATATGGCGGGCTTCGATGCGGAGGGGCGGATCGTCCTGCCCGACGAGGCGCGGGAGCGCGCGGGGCTTTCGGAGCGGGCGCTGTTCGCGGGGCTCGGGGCCAAGTTTCAGATCTGGGACCCGGACGCGTTCGAGGCGCACCGGGCGGTGGCGGTGGCGCAGGCGCGCCAGAGCGCCGCGAAGCTGCCCTGGTCCGGCGGTGCGGGGTCGGGGCGTGCGGGGTCCGAGCGCGCGCGGGCTGGCGGCGCGGGAGGTGGCGGCGCGGGCGAGCCGGAGGCCGGCTGATTCGCGATCCCGCCGGTTTCCCCAACCCCTTCCGTCTTGACGACGCTATCGCGACGGTGGTCGGTGCGGCGGGCGTGAGCCCGAGACAAGACCATGGGAGCGGCGATTTTGGATGAGGCCGAGCGTCGAGCGGCGCGGGAAGCTCGGGAGGCGGCCCTGAAGAGCGCCGAGGGGCTCCATGCACCGGTGCTCTGCGACGCGGTCGTGGCGGCGCTGGCGCCCGAGCGGGGCGGCGCGTTCCTCGACGGCACCTTCGGCGCGGGCGGCTATGCGCGGGCGATCCTGGAGGCGGGCGCCGACCAGGTGATCGGGCTTGACCGCGATCCGCAGGCGATCGCGCGGGGCGAGGCCTGGGCCGCGCTCTACGAGGGGCGGCTCACGCTGGTCGAGGCGACGTTCTCCGAACTCGACGCCCATGCGCCCGAGGAGGGGCTGGCGGGCGTGGCGCTCGATCTCGGGGTCTCCTCGATGCAGATCGACGAGGGCGCGCGGGGATTCTCGTTCCAACGCGAAGGGCCGCTCGACATGCGGATGAGCTGCGCCGGGCCCTCGGCGGCCGATCTGGTGGCGAGCCTGTCGGAACAGGATCTGGCCGATCTCATCTATCGCTATGGCGAGGACCGAGCCTCGCGCCGGATCGCGCGGGCGATCGTGGCGGCGCGGGGCGAGGGGGCGATCGAGACCACGCTCAGGCTGGCGGAGATCGTGGAGAGCGCGTCGCCGCGGCCGAAGCCCGGACAGCCGCACGCCGCGACCCGGACGTTCCAGGCGCTCAGGATCGCGGTGAATGCGGAGTTCGACGAGCTTGTCGCCGGTCTCGAGGCCGCCGAGCGGGCGCTGGCGCCGGGCGGCGTCCTTGCGGTCGTGACTTTCCATTCGCTCGAAGACCGGATCGTGAAGCGGTACTTTCAGGAAGCGGCGGGCCGCACGCCCGGCGGCTCCCGTCATGAACCCGACATTAACCGCGGACCGGCGAGGTTCGAGCTGACGACCAAGGGCGCGGTCGCGCCCTCCGAGGCCGAGATCGCGGGCAATCCGCGGGCGCGGAGCGCGAAGCTGCGCGCCGGGCGGCGGACGGCTGCGCCGGCGGCGCCGATCGATCGGGCGGGGCTCGGGGTTCCGGCCTGGTCAAGGCGAAGCGATGCGGGGCGGAGCGGCCGCCCGGACGCGGGGAAAGCGAGAAGGGGACGCGCGCGGTGATCCGGATCCTCCATACGGCATGCGCTCTGCTGCTGGTCGCCGTGGCGTTGGTCGCCTACGGCGTGAAGGAGGAGGTGCGCGCGCTCCGGGCGGAGCGGGACGCGCTGCTGGAGCGCCGTCTGGAGGCGCGGGCGGCGCTCGCGACCGCGGAAGCGGAATGGCGTCATCTGAACGCGCCCGAGGAGTTGTTGCGCGCGGCCGCGCGGCTCTACGGGCCGGGGCGTCTGCGCGACGCGGACGGTCGCGTCCTGGCTCCGCCGCGGCCCGATCAGGCGGCGGCGCTTGACGCCGTCACGATGGTGCGGTGAGCGCGATGGCGAAACCGGACATCTCTGACGCGACGACGACGAAGGCCGATCAGAAGCGCTGGCGGGGCCGGGTGCTCGTCCTCGGTCTGGCGTTCGCCGGCACGATGGGCATGGTCGCCGCGCGCTTCGGCGACCTCGCCTCGAAGCATGATCCGAGCTTCGCGGTCGAAACCCAGAAGGTCGCGACGCCGACGGAAGATCTGAAGCGTCGGGTCGAGATCGCGGACCGGAACGGCGCGCCCCTGGCCGTCGGGCTGCGGGCTTACGAGCTCTATTTCGACGCGTCGAAGACCTATTTTCCGGACGACGCCGCGGAGGCTGCGGCGCGGTTGGCGGCGGCGCTGCCGGGCGTCGAGGAGGAGGCGCTGGCGCGGCGTTTCGCACGGGGCGGCGTGACGCTGGTCAAGCGCCCGGCGACGCCGGCGGAGGCGCAGGCCGCGCATGATCTCGGCCTGCCGGGGTTGCATTTCACCCAGCGCATGGAGCGCGTCGCGGTCGGCGGGCGCGCCTTCGCGCATCTGCTCGGCCAGGTCGATATCGACGGGATCGGCCGTTCGGGCGTCGAGGGGGCGCTCGAGGAGCGTCTGGCGGCGACGCTCGAGCCCGCGCCCCCGGTGCGCCTCACGATCGACGCGCGGGTGCAGCGCCAGACGCGCGAGGCGCTGGCCGCGGAGATGGCGAAGACCGGCGCCAAGGGGGGCGCGGCGGTGATCCTCGAGGCGGACACCGGCGCGGTGCGCGCGCTGGTCTCGCTGCCCGACTACGATCCGGCGCGTCCGCCCAAACAGGCCGGGGCGCTGGATGAGAGCCCGCTGTTCGCGCGGGCCGTCGCGGGGCGGTATGAGCTCGGCTCCACCTTCAAGATCTTCACGTGGGCGTTGGCGCTCGAAACCGGCGCGGCGTCGCTCTCCAGCCGGTACGGACCGCCCGAGCCTTTCCGGGTGGGGCGGTTCACGATCGCGGACGATCACCCGATCCGCCAGCCCGTCAGCTTCGCCGAGGCGTTCGCGAAAAGCTCCAACATCGTCGCGGCGCGTCTGGCGCTCTCGGTCGGCAAGGAGCGCCAGATGAGTTTTCTCCAGGCGCTCGGGCTGTTCGAGCCGACGGGCATCGAGCTGGTCGAGGCGCAAGGCGCGCGGCCTCTCTGGGCGCGGCCCTGGGGCGAGGCGACGACGGCGACCGCGGCTTACGGCCATGGCGTCGCGGTGTCTCCGCTGCATCTGGCGGCGGCGACGGCGGCGGTGGTCAATGGCGGCTGGCGGGTGCGGCCGACGCTGCTCGAGCCTGGGCCGGACGCCTTGTCCGCGCGGCCGCGGGCGCTGTCGCTCGCGACGTCGGACGCGATGCGCGGTCTGCTCCGCAAAGTGGTGACCGACGGCACCGGGCGTCGCGCGGAGGTCCCCGGCCTCGAGGTCGGCGGCAAGACGGGGACGGCCGAGAAACCGGACCCGTCCGGCGGCTACCATGACGACAAGGTGATCGCGACCTTCGCCGCCGCCTATCCGATGTCGCGGCCGCGTTATGTCGTCGTCGCGATGCTCGACGAGGCGGAGACGTCGGACGGCCGGCGATCCGCGGGCCTCACCGCGGCCCCGGCGGCGCGCGCGGTGATCGAGCGCACGGCCGCGCTGCTCGGCGTCGCGCCGACGGCGCCTGCGGAGGATGCGGATGCGTTGCCGACCGCGGACGTTCCGGCCGATCGGTGAGCCTTTCGGCGGCGATCAGCGAACGATCGGCACGCCCGTGAACTTCGCGCTGTAGAAGAAGTTCTGGAATTCGAGGCCGACGTTCAGCTCTGGCAGCGTGTCGCCGGCGTTCAGGCCTTTCACCGCGTCGGACTGGAACCCGACCGAAAAGCGCACCGGCTCCCCCTTCTTCATCCCGAAATAGGTGTAGTTGCTCGCGTCGCCGTTCTCGATGAAGGCGTCGCGCGCCGGGAAGGCCTTGCTTCCGGCGGTGAGCGTCACGGACGAAAACTTCTGATTGTTGTAGTTGCCGTAGACGTAATACCGGCGCTTATCGCCCTGCAGACTCACGAACTCGAAGTCGCAGGTCAGATACACGTCGAAGGCGGAGCATTGGAGAACGGCGAGCTGCATGTCGCCGCGGCGGCCGACGCGCTTGGTGAGCGCGCTGTCGACGGGCGCGGCGGCGGCGCTCTCGGCCTGCGGGCTCGGGGTGACGGAGCCGCAAGTCTGGGCGGCGAGGGCCAGGCACTCGCGATAGGAGGCGGCGGCGGGCGCGCAATCGTCGTTTGCGGCGAGCGAGCCCGCGCCGACCCGCGACAGGCAGTTCGGCGGCACGATGCGGCCGCAGCTCTCCTGAGGGTCGTCGCAGAGGGTCTGCGCGTGGGCTGCGGAAGGACCGGACGGAATGGCGGCCCCTGACAACGCCCCGACGAAGGCGGCGGCGGCGGCGGCGGCGATCAAGATCGCTCTTCCCATGGTTCGATCTCCATGCGCGCGGATGATTTGGCCCGATGCTTACCAGGGCTGCGCGCGCGAGGCCAGCGGAGCGCCGTCGCTTCGCCGGTTGCGTGCGCCGTCCGCAACCCTTAACCGTCTGTCGCCCAAGGTATTTGCGCGCGCGGCGCGCCGGAGCCTCGGGCGATGGCAAATCCGCGAGGCGACATGCGGCTCACCCGCTATTTTCTCCCCGTTCTGAAGGAAACGCCTGCGGACGCGCAGATCGTTTCGCACCGTCTGATGCTGCGCTCCGGGATGGTGAAGCAGGAGGCGTCGGGCATCTATGCTTGGCTGCCGCTCGGCTACCGGGTGCTGCGGCGGATCGAGCGCATCGTGCATGAGGAACAGGAGCGCGCCGGCGCGATTCCGCTTCTGATGCCGACGATCCAACCGGCCGATCTCTGGCAGGAATCGGGGCGTTACGACGCCTATGGTCCGGAGATGCTGCGGATCCGCGACCGGCACGACCGGGACATGCTCTACGGCCCGACCAATGAGGAGATGATCACGGACATCTTCCGCCGCGCGGCCTCGTCCTACAAAGACCTGCCCAAGCTGCTCTATCACATCCAATGGAAGTTCCGGGACGAGATCCGGCCGCGGTTCGGGGTGATGCGCGGGCGCGAGTTTCTGATGAAGGACGGATACTCGTTCGATCTCGACCATGCGGGCGCGGTCCATTCCTACAACAAGATGCTGATTTCCTATCTGCGCACCTTCGAGCGGCTCGGCGTGACGGCCGTGCCGATGCGTGCGGACACCGGTCCGATCGGAGGGGATCTCAGCCACGAGTTCCTGATCCTGGCGGAGACGGGCGAGTCCGAGGTGTTCCTCGACCGCGCCGTTACCGAGCAATCGCTCGGCGATGCGGCGATCGACTACGACGACGCCGACGGGCTCGCCGCCTTGGTGAAGCGCTGGACGGAGCCCTATGCGCGGACGGACGAGACCCATGACGCCGCGCTGTTCGACGCGCTGCCGGAGGCGCGTCGGGTGACGGCGCGCGGCATCGAGGTCGGGCACATCTTTAATTTCGGCACGAAGTACAGCGCGCCTATGAAGGCGATGGTCACGGGGCCCGACGGCGGTCAAGTTCCGGTCCAAATGGGCTCGTACGGGATCGGGGTGTCGCGGCTCGTCGGCGCGTTGATCGAGGCGCATCATGACGAGGCCGGGCCGAAATGGCCGGAGAGCGTGGCGCCTTTCGGCGTCGGCGTGGTGAATTTGAAACAGGGCGACGCGGAGGCGGACGCGGCGAGCGAAACCGTTTACCATGCGTTCATGAAGGCGGGCGTAGAGCCGTTGTACGACGACCGGGATGAGCGCGCGGGCGGAAAGTTCGCCACCATGGACCTCGTGGGGTGCCCGTGGCGGGTGACGATCGGGCCGCGCGGGCTCAAGAACGGCGTGGTCGAGGTGCATGATCGGCGCAGCGGCGACACGCAGGAGGTCTCGCCCGAAGCGGCGGTCGCGATGGTCGTCGAGAAGTTGGCGGAGGCGGGCCGCGCGGCGTGAACGCCGGAACCGAGGGGCGACGCGCGTATCACCGGATCCGCGCTTTGCGCCGCATCGCCTTCGGGCGAATGAATTGACGGCGGCGGGGGGAGCCGTCTGGGCTGGGTGGAGAGCGAGCGAAGACGCGGCGACGCGCAGCACGGAGTGCGAACTTGGCCGAGTTTGACGACAGCATCCGTCGGCGCCGCGCCGACCCCTATGCGGGCGAGGCGCGCGGCGATCGCGGGCTCTCGACCACCGAACGCCTGGAGCGGCTTCGCGACGGTCTGCAGCGTGGTCTGCGGCGGCCGGGAGAGGCTCCGCGCGAAAGCGGCGCGGCGTCGGCGCCGATCAGCGCTCCGGGATCGGTTCGGGCGAGCCGCGCCGTCGACGTCGAAAGCCTTCGCGGACGCCGGGATCCCGCCGATGCGGAGGAGCGCAGACCTGCGGAGCCGCGCCGTCCGCGCCGTGAGAGCATCGCCTTCGACGACACCGATCCTCGGCCGCTCCGCGGCGAGAGCGACGCGGAGATGCAGGATCCGTTCGATCGGTTCGGACCGGCGACGCGCGCGGCGAGGCCGTCGATGTACGCCGAGCCGCGGGGGCGGCAGATCGACGATCCGTTCGCGCGCACCGAAGACGGCGCGCCGCGCCGAAGCATGCGCCGCGCGGATCCCGCCGCAGAAGCGCCGGAACCGGTCGAGCCCGCGCCGTCGCCAGCGTCGCCCCGCGGCGGGCGCGCCGAGCCCGAGGATTCCTCGCTGGTTCGCAGCATGCTCGCGTCGATCTCGGTCGACGATCCGGTTTCGGAGGAGAAAGAGGCGGGGCGCTCGGACCGCCAGCGCCGGGCCGCGGCGCGGGGGGGCGCGCTCGAAGAGCCCAACGCTCTGGACGACGACGCGGACGAGTGGTCCGTCGACGCGGCGCCCGCGCGGAGCGGGCGGGCGCGCCGGACGGATATCGAGGACGAGCCGAAGCCGATCGTGCGCCCGCCCGAAGGCGAGACGCTGCGGGGCGCGGGGGCGTTTTCCTCGGTCGAGCGGATGCTCGCCGGGCGCTATCTCCGGGCGCGGCGCAAAGAGGGCTTCATTTCCGTCATCGCGTTGCTGTCGCTGATCGGGATCGCGCTCGGGGTCGCGACGCTGATCATCGTGATGTCGGTGATGAACGGCTTTCGGGCGGAGCTGGTCGGCAAGATCGTCGGCGTGAACGGCCATTTCACGGTGCGCACGGTTGCGGAGCCGTTCCGAGACTTCGATGCGGTCGCGGAGCGGGTGCGCGCCGTCCCCGGCGTGACGCGCGCGGCGCCGCTGATCGAAGGCCAGGCCTTCGCCTCCACGGCGCGGAACGGGCTCGGCGTGCTGGTCCGCGGAGTGCGCCGCAGTGATTTGCTGACCCTCGAGAACGTGGCGGTGACGCCGGAGTTCAGCCTCGGCTCGCTGACCAATTTCGAGGGCGACAACGGGGTCGCTCTCGGCCAGGGGCTTGCGCTCCGCCTCGGGGTGACGGTCGGCGACACGATCACGCTGATCTCGCCTAGGGGCTCGGTGACGCCGTTCGGCGTGGTGCCGAAACGGCGGTCGTTCGAGGTGCTCTACATCTTCAAAGTGGGCATGGCGAACTATGACGCGGCGGTGATGTTCATGCCGCTCGAGCAGGCCCAGACCTTCTTTAACCGCAATGACACGGTCGACGCGGTCGAGCTGATGGTGGCGACGCCCGAAGACCTGTCCGGCTACCGCGAGGAGATCGCGGCGGCGGCGGGCCGCAGCGTCGATCTCGACGACTGGCAGCGGGCGAACCAGAGCCTGATGGGCGCGCTCAAGACCGAGCGGACGGTGATGTTCCTGATCCTGTCTCTGCTGATCGTGATCGCCTCGCTGATCATCATCTCGGGCCTGATCATGCTGGTGAAGGAGAAGGGGCCCGACATTGCGATCCTGCGCACGATGGGGATGAGCCGGGGCGGCGTGCTTCGGGTGTTCTTCATGTGCGGGGCGACGATCGGCGTGGTGGGCACCACGATCGGCGTGGCGCTCGGGCTGGCCTTCTGTCTCAACATCGAGGCGATCCAGGGCCTGGTCGAGTATCTCGCCAACGGCGAGGTGTTCCCCGACGACGTCTATATTCTCTCGAAGCTGCCGGCGAAGCTGCATCTCGAAGATGTCGGGTTCGCAGTCGGCATCTCGCTCGGGCTCTCGTTCCTCGCGACGCTCTATCCCGCGTGGCGGGCGGCGCGTCTCGATCCGGTGGAGGCGCTCCGCTATGAGTGAGGTCGATCTCGATATGGTGATCGAGCCGCGGCGCGGCTCGGATCCGACCCCGGCGCTTCGGCTCGCGGGCGTGACGCGGCGCTATCCGCAGGCGGGCGGCTGGCTGAACGTGCTTCGCGGCGTCGAGCTGACCCTGATGCCGGGCGAGGTGGTGGCGCTGGTCGGTCCTTCGGGCTCCGGAAAATCCACGCTGCTCCATATCTGCGGGTTGCTCGACCGCCCGAACAAGGGCGTGGTGCTGATCGGCGGGCGCGATGTCGGGCGGCTGAACGACGCGCCTCGGACCGCGCTCCGGCGCACCGAGGTCGGCTTCGTCTATCAGTTCCACCACCTGCTGCCCGAGTTCTCGGCGCTTGAGAACGTGGTTATGCCGCAGCTGATCGCGGGTCGGCGGCGGCGCGAGGCGGTGGCGATCGCCCAGGGGCTGTTGACCCGCATGGGGCTCGGCAAGCGGATCCGGCACCGCCCGGCGCAGCTGTCGGGCGGCGAACAGCAGCGGGTGGCGATCTGCCGGGCGGTGGCGAACCGGCCGCGGGTTCTGCTCGCCGACGAGCCGACCGGCAACCTCGATCCCGAGACCTCCGAGATCGTGTTCGCCGAGCTGCTCGATCTGGCGCGGAACCAAGGCGTGGCGGCGCTGATCGCGACGCACAATTTGGAGCTCGCGAGCCGGATGGACCGGGTCGTCGAGATGCAGATGGGTCGGGTTCTGGCGCGCCGCTGATGGCGTCCGCCGGGCTCGGATCCGTGGCTTGCGCTGGTCGGCGAATCGCGCTCTAAGTAAGAACAAGAAAAGAACACTTAGGGGTCGAGCATGTCGACGGAAGCAGCCTTCGGCGGCTTCGCGCATCTGCGCGTGCACAGCGCCTATTCGCTCCTCGAGGGGGCGATCCCGGTGAAAGCGCTCCCGGGCCTCTGCGCGCGACACGGCATGCCGGCGGTGGGCGTCGCGGACGCCGGCAATCTGTTCGGGGCGCTCGAATTCTCCGAAACGGCGGCGAAGGCCGGCGTTCAGCCGATCATCGGCTGCCAGCTCGCACTCGCCTATGCGCCGCCGCCGGCGCTCGGCGAGAAGCCGACGCCGCCTGCGCCGATCGTGCTCTATGCGCAGACGGAGCGGGGCTATGAGAACCTGATGGCGCTCACGTCCCACGCGTTCCTGACGGCGGAGGAGGCGGCGCCGCAGATCGACTGGGCCGTGCTCGAGGCGCGGTCGGAGGGGCTGATCTGCCTCTCAGGCGGGCCGGACGGGCCGATCGGCCGGCGCTTGCGGCTCGGTCGGACGGCGGAGGCCGAGGCGGTGGCGGCGCGCCTGGCGGCGGCGTTTCCGGACCGGTTCTATCTGGAGATCCACCGGCACGGGACGGACGGCGCGCTGCGGACGGAGGTCGAGACGGCGACGGAGCCTGGGTTCCTGGCGCTGGCTCAGTCGGCCGACCTGCCGATCGTCGCGATCAACGAGGTCTTCTTTCCGGAGGCGACCTTCCACGAGGCGCATGACGCGCTGCTTTGCATCTCGGACGGCCGCTACGTGTCCGAGGAGGACCGCCGGCGCCTGACGCCCGAGCACTGGTTCAAACCGCCGGAGCTGATGCGCGAGCGCTTCCAGGACCTGCCGGAAGCGATCGAGAACACGCTCGAGATCGCGGAACGCTGCGCCTTCCGGCCGCGGACGCGCGCGCCGATCCTCCCGAGATTCGCCGATGACGAGGTGGCGGAGCTCCGACGGCAGGCGCGCGAGGGGCTCGAAGGGCGGTTTCGGGAGCTCGAGGCGTCCGGCGCGGGGCTCGCGGCGCCTCGTGCGGAGTATGAGGCGCGGCTCGATTTCGAGCTCTGCATCATCGAGCGGATGGGCTTCCCAGGCTATTTCCTGATTGTTGCGGACTTCATCAAATGGGCGAAGGATCACGACATTCCGGTCGGGCCGGGGCGGGGTTCGGGCGCGGGCTCGCTGGTCGCCTATGTGCTGACGATCACCAATCTCGATCCGCTTCGCTACCAGTTGCTGTTCGAGCGGTTCCTGAACCCGGAACGCGTGTCGATGCCGGATTTCGACATCGATTTCTGCCAAGACCGCCGCGAGGAGGTGATCCGATACGTCCAGGAGAAGTACGGACATGACAAGGTCGCCCAGATCATCACTTTCGGCGCGCTCTTGTCGAAGGCGGCGGTGCGCGATGTGGGTCGCGTGCTGCAGATGTCGTTCGGGCAGGTCGACCGGATCGCCAAGCTGATCCCGATCGAGGGCGTGAAGCCGGTCTCGGTGAAGCAGGCGCGGAAGGACGAGCCTCGGTTGGGCGAGGCCGCGGCGGCGGAACCGGTGGTCGGGCGGCTGCTCGACGTGGCGGAGCAGGTCGAGGGGCTGTTCAGAAACGCCTCGACCCACGCTGCGGGGGTGGTGATCGGGGACCGGCCGCTCGAGCAGCTGACGCCGCTCTACCGCGATCCGCGCTCGGACATGCCGGTCACGCAGTTCAACATGAAATGGGTCGAGCAGGCGGGGCTGGTGAAGTTCGACTTTCTGGGCCTGAAGACGCTCACCATCATCCAGAACGCGGTCGACCTGCTGAAGGCGCGGGGGCTCGAGATCGATATCGACGCCATCCCGATCGACGATCCGGCGACCTATGCGCTCTACAGCCGGGCCGACACGGTGGCGGTGTTCCAGGTCGAAAGCTCGGGTATGCGGGATGCGCTCCGGCAGCTGAAGCCGACCTGCATCGAGGACATCATCGCGCTGGTGGCGCTCTATCGGCCGGGGCCGATGGAGAATATCCCCAAGTATTGCAACGTGAAGCATGGGCGGGAGGAGCCCGATTATCTCCACCCGATGCTCGAGCCGATCCTGAAAGAGACGCAGGGCATCATCGTCTATCAGGAACAGGTGATGCAGATCGCCCAGGTGATGGCGGGCTATTCGCTCGGCCAGGCGGATCTGCTGCGCCGCGCCATGGGTAAGAAGATCAAGGAGGCGATGGACGAGGAGCGTCCGAAGTTCCTGGACGGCGCGGCGAAGAACGGGGTCGATAAGGCGAAGGCGCAAGAGGTCTGGGACCTGCTCGAGAAGTTCGCCAATTATGGCTTCAACAAGTCTCACGCGGCGGCCTATGCGCTGGTGTCGTACCAGACGGGCTGGCTGAAGGCGAACCACCCGGTCGAGTTCATGGCGGCGGTGATGAACCTCGACATGCATCTGACCGAGAAGCTGTCGGTGTATCGCCAGGAGCTCGATCGGATGGAGATCGCGCTGGCGCCCCCGGATGTGAACCGGTCCGAGGCGGCGTTTTCCGTCGAGTTCGACGATCCCTCCGAGCTTGGTCGGATCCGTTACGCGCTCGGCGCGCTGAAGAATGTCAGCCCCGAGGCCATGACGCAGATCGTCGAGGCGCGGCGCGACGGGGCGTTTCTGGACCTGTTCGATTTCGCCCGGCGCGTGCCGCTGAAGAAGATCGGCAAGCGCGCGCTCGAGAACCTGGTCCGCGCAGGCGCATTCGACAGTCTCAAGCCGAGCCGAAAGGCGGTGTTCGATTCGCTCGACACGCTGATCGGCTATTCGACGCTGTCATTCGAGGAGAGCGCGTCGAACCAGAACTCCTTGTTCGGCGATGGTGGGGTCAGCGCGCCGCCGCCGAGGCTGGTCGAGACGGCGGATTGGGCGCCGACCGAGCGGCTCTCGGAGGAGGCGGCGGCGGTGGGCTTCTACCTCTCCGGCCACCCGCTCGACGATTATCTCGGGCCGATGCGGCGCTCGAGCATTCTCACCTATAAGGAGGCGTTGAGCGCGCCCGCGCGCGGCGGGTCGCTGCGGATCGGCGGCGTCGTCACCGGGCGGCAGGAGAGGAAGAGCCAGAAGGGCAACAAGTTCGCCTTCGTGCAGCTCTCCGATCCGTCCGGCATGTATGAGGCCGTGGCGTTCTCCGAGACGCTCGCCGCGTCGCGCGAACTGCTTGAGGTCGGGTCGCGGGTCGCGCTGACGGTCGAGATCGAGCGCGAGGGCGACCAGGCGAAGCTGCGGATCATGGGCGTGCAGTCGATCGACGACGCGGTCGCGGGAGCGGCGCCGGCGGGTCTTCGGGTCTACATCCAGAACCTCGAAGGATTGCGGATGGCGCGGGAGAGCCTGTCGCGCGCGGCCGAAGCGGAGAAGGCGCGGCAGGGCGGGCGGCGGAGCCGCGGCCCGGTGCGCCTGGTGCTCGCCGCGGACGATCAGGCGTGGGAGGCCGAACTGGCCCTGCCGGAGGCGATGCCGGTGACGCCCGAGGTGCAAAGCGCGCTCAAATCCTGCCCGGGCGTCGCGTCGGTTGAAGAGTTCTGAGGCGTGCGCCAAGAACGCGCGGATGCGGGTGCGGGTCGGGCGGGCGCTGGCCTGCGGCGCAGAGCCGAGGCGCTATATCAGGACAGGGCGGCCGCGTTTCAGGAACGCCGCGCCGCAGCTTTGAGGTGATCGATGATTGGACGACTGAACCATGTGGCGATCGCGGTGCCGGATCTCGAGGCCGGGATCGCTCGCTATCGGGAGACGCTCGGCGCGGAGGTCTCGGCGCCGCAGGCGGAGCCGGATCACGGGGTGACCGTGGTGTTCATCACGCTGCCCAACACCAAGATCGAGTTGCTCGAGCCGCTTGGGGACGGCTCGCCGATCGCAGGGTTTCTCGAGAAGAACCCGAGCGGGGGGATCCACCACATCTGCTATGAGGTCGAGGACATCATCGCGGCGCGCGATGCGCTGAAGGCGACAGGCGCGCGCGTGCTCGGCGACGGCGAGCCGAAAATCGGCGCTCATGGCAAGCCGGTGCTGTTCCTGCATCCGAAGGATTTTCTCGGGACGCTGGTCGAGCTCGAGCAGGCCTGAGGATCGAACAGGATTGGAGACGCGGATGGGCTGGCTCGGCGGGTCGATAAGCTTCATCTTTATCTGGGCGTTCGTGATGCTCGTGGTGCTGCCGCGCGGTCAGCGCACGCAGGCCGAGCAGGGCGAGGTCGAGCGCGGCACGCCCCCGGGCGCGCCGGCGAAATTCGATCTGCGCATGCGGCTGCTGTACGGAACCGCGATTGCGGCCGCCTTCTGGGCGCCGATCGCGCTGGCGGTGACGGCGGGCTGGGTGTCGCTTGATGATTTCGATTTTCTGACGCCGCAATCGATCATCGACGGGCTGAAATAGCGCAGAGCCGCCGTCGGTTTCGCGCGCGTCGCGGCGATCGGCTGCTCTATGGCGCGACCCAGGACGCCGCCCAACCGGATGCGGTTTTGACGCGGCGGCTTCGACGGTGTCGCGGGGCGTCCAGGTGCAGCAGGTCCAGGCTGCGGGCCTCGATATCGAGAACGAGGAAGTTGGCGTGGGCGGCGGCGGCGTCTCCGTCGGCGATCTCGGAAGGGCCCGCGATCGGCGCGCCAGGCGCGGGCGTGGTCGCGTAGATCTCCCGCGCAGCCGGGGACAAGGCCGTCCAGATCGCATCGTCTCGCCGGAGGTTGGCGATCCCTTCGAGGCGCAGTTGGAGTTGGGCCTTCGGATCCCAGAAGTTGAGCGCGACGCGCGGGTCTTCGAGAAGGCCGCGGCGCTTGTCCGAGCGCTGATCGGTGTGGAGCGTGACCGACCAGGTCGCGGGATCGGTCGAGCGCAGAACCATGACCCGCGCCGTCGGGGCGCCCTCGGGAGAGAGGCTGGCGACAGTCGGCGTTCGCCAGGGCGCGCGTCGATCGACGATCGCCCGCCTCAGACGCCGACCGGCGTCCGTCCAGAAACGCTCAAGCGGTTCGTCCATCGCGTCGCCTCTTTTTCTTGCGCATCGGCTGGAAAACATGCGCGCAAAGGTTGCGAAGTCGAGCGAACCGCCTAAGCTTTTACCACGCACAGCACAGAGGAGCGTTTGTGATGAAGAAGCTGATCGCCGGTCTGTTCGCGGCCGCCATCGTTCTGGGGGCCGCCGGCATGGCGGAGGCCTGCCCGTATTCCTCGCAGCAGACGAAAGAGACGAAAGAGTCCGTCGGCGCGTAAGCGACGGTCTTGCGGCGCGGCGCTTAAGCGCCGCGTCGATGATTCGCCGCCGATTGATCTTGTCGGCGGCGCTTATGCGAAGAAATCGCGTAGTCGCCGGCGAGTGGCGTCGAGATCGCGAAGTTCGCATTCCCAGATCGTCACTACCCGCCACCCTCGAGCCCGCAATTCTCCGTTCGCCTTTGCGTCGCGGGTTCGGTTGCGTTCGATTTTTGATCGCCAGTACTCTGCATTCCGCTTCGGCTGGCGGGCGCCCCGTTTACAATCGTGGCCATGCCAGAAGCAGCCATGCACGAAGATGGCGTTTCGCCGTCCGATGTAGGCGATGTCCGGCGAGCCAGGCAGATCTTTGCGGTTGAGGCGGTAGCCGGGCTGTCCGATCTCGCGAAGAAGGCGGCGCACCACCCGCTCGGGCGTCGTATCGCGGTCGCGCACACGACGCATGATCTCCGAGCGGTCCATTGCGCGCGACGGCGCGCTTAGGCGAAGATGCCCGGATCGCCGCCCAGGTCGACGCCAGGGAACACGGACCGGGCCACGGCGGATCGCGGCGCGCCCATCAGCGAGACCAGAGCCCAGGCCGGGATCCGGCGCAGATCGTCGGTCGGCAACAGGTCTCGCTGGCGGTAGAGATCCGCGTCGTCGAGGCCCGGCCAGCCGCCGAAAGTCGCGGCGCCGGGGCCGTTCCAGATGCGGCCGCCTTTCACGGCGCCGCCCGCAAGCACCACCACGCCGCCGGTGCCGTGATCCGTGCCGCGATCGCCGTTCTCGCGCGCGGTGCGGCCGAACTCTGTGATCGCGACCACGGCTGTCTTGCCCCAGGCGTCGCCGAGTTGCTCGCGGAGCGTCAGGACCGCCTTGGAGAGTTCATCGAGCGGGCGGCGGATCGCCTGCTGCTGACGGCGGTGGGTGTCCCAGCCGCCGATGGAGAAGGCGGCGATCCGGGACGGTCCCTTCAACATGTCCGCGGCGAAGGCGGCGAGCGTGTCGCCGGACTCGCGGCCGCGATCGCCCTGCATGCCGCTGTCGCTGATGTCGAAGGCTTCCTCGGCGATGGCGTGGAACTCCGGGTCTTTCTCGTAGAGCCGGTCGAGCAAGCCGCGCTCGTCATCGCCGAGGTTCAGGCGCGTCGAGGGGGCCCAGGAGCCCGCGGGCGCGTCGCCTTCGAGGAGGAGCATGCTCGAGCGGCCGATCGACATGGCGTAGCGCACCTCGGCCGCGGTCTGGGCGCCGGGGATGACGCGGAGCGCGCGGTTCAACCAGCCGTCGTCGAGCGCGTTCTCATCGCCGGCGCCCGTCTCCAGCACGTCCTGGCCGTCGAAATGGCTGCGGCCGTCTCGGTAGGGCGTGCTGACGGCGTGGACGAAGGCGAGCTCGCGCGAGCGCCAGAGGGGGAGGAGCGGCGAGAGCTTTTCGTGAAGCGCGAAGAACCCGTCGAGGTCGACGGCGCCGTTCTCGGGCCCGCGCTGCAGGTTGGGTCGCAGGCGCGCATAGGCGGGGTCCGCATAGGGCGCGACCACGTCGAGCCCATCCATCGCCCCGCGGAGCACGATCACGACCAGCCGGTTCTCTCCGGGCGTCGCGGCGAAGGCGATCGGGGTTCGCAGCGGCGAGGCTGCGGCGGAACAGGCGACGCCGAGGCCGGTGGCGCCGGCGAGGCGCAGGAACTCCCGTCGGGACCGATCGAGCGGGGCGGGGCGTAGCGGCGAACGCGGCATGCGCGGCTCTCCTGTGTTCGGCCTCGACGGCGCTGGCGCGCCTCCGGGGCCCGCCGGGTCAGCGGCGATTGAATTCGGGCGAGGCCAGAACCAGGGCGACGCCCTCCCAGCGCTCGGCTGCGCCTTCGACCACGAAGCGGGTGTCCGGGCGCGCGGCGTCGGCGAGTGCGACCGTCATGACGCTGCGGGGGTCGATCGTCTCCTCGACGCGTCGGCCCACGGCGGCGGCCCATTCGAGACGGTTGGCGAGGCCTTGCGGCGTCAGCCAGACGTCGTTGGCGTCGTCGTAGCCGTCGGGGCCGGCCGAGTTCCAAGGCGCGTGGTTCATGGCGCCGAGGGCCCCGATCGTGAACCGATTGACCCCGCCTCCGGAGCGCGGCGCCAGGGCCATGGCGTCGGCGCCGACCGCACGGAGGCCGGAGACCACATAATCGAAAGGCGTCTTGATCTTGTCGCCGAAGCGCTCCCAGCTCTCCGGCTGATCCAGCATCGCCGCGTAGACGCGCATCAGATCGCCGTCGGAGGCGCGCCAGGCGTCGACCATCGCGGCGATCAGCGCCTCGCTCGGATCATCGGCCACGAAGTGCCGTGCGAGCTTCGTGCTGATATGGCGCGCGGTGGAGGGGTGGGCGGCGATGGCGTCCAGCGCGCGCTCCACGCCTTGCTGGCCCGCGGGGCGGCCCGAGGCGCCGTACTCCTCCCCGAGGAGGCGGTGGGGGCCGGGCTCCGCGATCCCTGTCCGGTAGACGCGCTTCACCTCAGGGCGATTGACGGTCAGGCCGGTCAGGAGCTTCGCGAACGCGGTCACGTCAGCCTGGGTGTAGCCGCCCTCGACGCCGAGGCTGTGCAGTTCGAGGATTTCGCGGGCGAGGTTCTCGTTCAAGCCACGGCCCCGCCGCGCGCCGCGCGGGCTGTTCGGGCCGACGGAGCTCACCTGGTCGAGATCGACAAGCAGCGCGGGATGCAATGACGCGGCGCCGAGCAGATCCCGGAAAGACGCGCCGATGTTCGGGCGGATCGCCTGGGTCTCGAGAAAAGCCGCGAGCGTGCGCACCACCGGTCCCCGGGCGCGCACCGCGAAGTGGTTGGTCCAGAAATAGGCGAGGCGCTCGTAGAAACCGTGGGGCGACGTGACAGCCTGGATCACCCGACCGTGGCGATCGCGCTCGAAGGCGAGGCGGAGTTCGCGTCGGAGCGTCTGGCTCTCCTCGAAAAGCGCCTTGCGCGCGGCCTCGTCGCCCGCGCCGCGCTTGCTTTCGCGGCGGGTGCGGTTGCTCTCGATCAGGGTTCTCGCCCGGTCCTCGACCGGATCGTCGGCGAAGGCCGGGGGCTGGGCCGCGCCGGCGGAAATCTGGGCCAGCAGATCCTCGACGCCGGTCGGGGCCTCTTGATCCGCTCGGAAGCCATAGCCGAAACGGATCGCCGCGATGGTTTTGCGATCAACGCTCATCGTCGTCCTTTCCGCCTAAGCTTGCGCTGGCACGGACGTGGCGACGATTCCCGTCGGAATTCAAGCCTGTTTAAGGATTAAGAGGCGCGGTTGTTCGTTAAGCCGCGCCCCTCGGATCTCTGCTCGCACGATCAATTCGCGCCGGCTGCGACGTCGTCGAGCAGATCGGTCAGCTCGCGCTCGTCATAGGGATCGACGAAGAAGCGCTGGCGCGGATGCGCGCCGGTCTGGCCGGTCGCCAGCTCGCCCGGCGCGTTCAGGACCATCGTGCGGGGCACGTAGTCGCCGTCGACGTTATAGCGCCGCTGGATGTGCGGCTCCTGGTCGACGTCGACCAGCACGAACACGAAGTCGTCGTTGAAGCGCGTGACCGAAGGCTGCTTGAACAGCGTCTGGTAGCTCTTGCAGACCCGGCACCAGTCGGCGTGCAGCACCATCAGCGCCGGCTTGCCGGTGCGCGAGACCTCCTCCATGCCGAGATCGTAGCTCTTCCACGGGATGTCCGGGGCGCCCCACTCGCGCTCCTCGGAGGCCTGCGGGATCGAGGCGGTCTCGATGCCGGCATAGTCGATGATCTGTTCGCGCTCGATCGCGGCGACCTCGATCTTCGGGTCGGCGGCGAAGAACGAAGCGCCGAGCATCACGCCGGAGAGAATCAGCGCGTAGGCGTAGAGCGAGAGATTGTCGTCGTTCAGCACGGATGCGTCCTCCTGCGGCTAACGGGAGGAGGATGCCTGAACAGGGTTGAGAAACGGTTTGGGTTGATCGGCCGGAAAGGCTTCCGGCCGAAAACGGGGCGCGGCGCGTCAGTCCTGCGGCATGATCCGGAGGTTGAGCTCGCGGAGCTGCTCGTTGGCGGGGGCGGAGGGGGCGCCCATCATCAGGTCCTCGGCGCGCTGGTTCATCGGGAACAGGATGACCTCGCGGATGTTCTCCTCGTCCGCCAGCAGCATCACGATCCGGTCGACGCCGGCCGCGCAGCCGCCGTGGGGAGGGGCGCCGTAGGTGAAGGCGTTGACCATCCCCCCGAAGCGGGCGCGGACCTCGTCCTCCGAATAGCCGGCGATCGAGAAGGCCTTGAACATGATCTCGGGGCGGTGGTTCCGGATCGCGCCCGAGACCAGCTCGTAGCCGTTGCAGGCGAGGTCGTATTGGTAGCCGAGCACCTTCAGCGGATCGCCCTCGAGCGCGTCGATCCCGCCTTGCGGCATGGAGAACGGGTTGTGCTCGAAATCGACGCGCCCGGTCTCCTCGTCCTTTTCGTAGATCGGGAAGTCGACGATCCAGGCGAAGGCGAAGCGGTCCTTGTCGGTCAGGCCCAGCTCTTCGCCGATGGCGACGCGGGCCTTGGCGGCGACGCGCTCGAAGCTCTCCGGCTTGCCGCCGAGGAAGAACGCCGCGTCGCCGACGCCGAGCCCCAGTTGCTGGCGGATCGCCTCCGTGCGCTCCGGGCCGATGTTCTTGGCGAGGGGGCCCGCGGCCTCCCTCTGGCCGCCCTCCTCGCGCCAGAAGATGTAGCCCATGCCCGGCAGGCCCTCTTTCTGCGCGAAGGCGTTCATGCGGTCGCAGAATTTGCGGCTGCCGCCCTTCGGCGCGGGGATGGCGCGGACCTCGGTCCCCGGCTTCTCGAGCAGCGAGGCGAAGATCTTGAAGCCGGAGCCTGCGAAATGCTCGGAGACGATCTGCATCTCGATCGGGTTGCGCAGATCCGGCTTGTCTGTGCCGTATTTCAGCATGGCGTCGGCGTAAGCGATCTGCGGCCAGACCGCGTCGACCTTGCGTCCGCCGCCGAACTCCTCGAACACGCCCGCGATCACCGGCTGGATGGTGTCGAAGACGTCCTGCTGCGTGACGAAGCTCATCTCCATGTCGAGCTGGTAGAAGTCCGTCGGAGAGCGGTCGGCGCGGGGGTCTTCGTCGCGGAAGCAGGGCGCGATCTGGAAATACTTGTCGAAGCCCGAGACCATCAGCAACTGCTTGAACTGCTGCGGGGCCTGGGGGAGGGCGTAGAACTTGCCGGGATGGAGCCGCGAGGGCACCAGGAAGTCGCGCGCGCCCTCGGGGCTCGAGGCGGTGATGATCGGGGTCTGGTGCTCGCGGAAACCGATGTCCCACATGCGCCGGCGGATCGAGGCGATCACGTCGGAGCGGAGCGTCATGTTCCGCTGCAGTTTCTCGCGGCGGAGGTCCAGGAAGCGGTATTTGAGCCGGGTCTCCTCCGGATACTCCTGGTCGCCGAAGACCATCAGCGGCAGTTCTTCAGAGGCGCCGAGCACTTCCATGTCGCGGATGAAAACCTCGATCTCGCCGGTCGGGATCTTGGGGTTCGCCAGCTCGGGATCGCGCGCCTTCACCTCGCCGTCGATGCGGATGCACCATTCGGAGCGCACCTTCTCAACCTCGGCGAAAGCGGGGCTGTCGGGGTCGGCCAGGACCTGGGTGACGCCGTAATGGTCGCGGAGGTCGATGAACAGCACGCCGCCATGGTCGCGCACGCGATGCACCCAGCCCGACAGGCGGACGGTCTGGCCGGTCTCGGCTGCGGTCAGGGCGCCGCAGGTGTGGCTGCGGTAGGCGTGCATGGCGGCGGCGGACATGGCTTGGCTCTCTCGGTCGCGATGGCGTCGGGTCCGGCGACGGCGCGCCGGACGCTCGCGCGCGGAGAGACGCTTGATCCGCGGCTCTGTCAAGGCGAGGGGCCGCTCGGCCGGCGCCGGGCTTTGGGAGATGGGGGCAAGGTGGGCTGTCTCGGGGTCTAAAACTCGGGGGCTCAAAAACCTCTGGGCGGCGTCTCTGGAAGAGCGCCGCCGCCCAGATCCCTCACGCTACTGACGCCGCAGGTTCGACCCGACGCTGTTGACGTACCTGCGGCTCACACTCCTTTCGCGTTTCGGCGTCGATCGGAGTTGTGTGCCAAACTGCCGGGGCCGGTATCGGGCTTTTCGGCAGGGCGCGTTGACCGCTCGATAGATGAGCCCACCTCGCTTTCTCGGTTATGCAGTCATCGCCGAAGACGCGACGGAGCCGAACCGGGGAAGCGCATGGAGAGGGACGATCCGCCCAATCCGCGCCGCCGCATCTTGTGTAGCCCTCGCCCCCGAGGGCCACATCTGGAGTGAGCCAGATCCCCTTGTGGGAGTCAAACGGACTCTGCACCAGCTGTGGAAAAAACTGTGGATCTCGCGGGATCGCCGCCGGAACGTTCGCCGAAGGAAGGCAATCGAGATGAGGGCGCCGCAGCGTTTCCGCCGCGGACCCCTTCGACGCTGCGCAGGCTCAGGCGGGCCTGCTCAGAGCACAGCGGCGACCACCACCCGGTCGGTCTCCTGACCGAAATTGACCGACACGCCCAAAGCGTCGGCCAGGCGATGGGTGAGAAGCAACGAGGCCTCTTTCGGGCTCAGCGGCGCGGAGATCGCGCGGTCGCCCTCGGCCAGAATCGCCTGCGCGCGCTCGGAGAGCTTGGCGCCGCGGCCCTCGGCCATCGCGATCAGGTTCACCGCGCCGTTCTGCGTCATCGCGCCGGCGCGCAGCAGGCCTCCGCGGCCTGCGCTCTCGATCGCCACCAGGCAGAGATTGAGCAGCAGACGGCCGGCGTCGCGGGGCAGGCCGTCGACGCTGGCCTCCCATTCCAGCGAAACCTTGCCGCCGGCGAGGTAGCCGTCGAGCAGGCGGCGCAGACCGTCCACCTCGTACTCGTCGCCCATGGAGCCGCCGGCGCCGAAGGCGGCGCGATAGAATTGCAGCTTGGACGACGCGCTGCGGCCGCCTTCGGTGAGGATGCGGAAGGCTTCGGCGCGGAAATCGGCGTCGCCGCCGCCCTCGAACAGCTCGATGGCGTTGTTGAGCGCGGCGACGGGGCCGATCAGGTCGTGGCAGATCCGGCTGGACAGCAGCGAGGCGAGGGTCAGATCGTCAATCGACGCGCGGTCGGCGGCGGTGGCGGGGGCTGCGGTCACAAGCGTCTCCGACGAATGGGGTTGGGCGCCCGAAAGGGCGAAAGCTTCGTTAGTCTAAGAGACAGGCCTTCAGGAACCGTTGACCGCATCTGGGCGCGACAAGGAAAAGAAGGCGGCGCCCTGTGTCGGAGCGTCGCAACAGACGCGTCGGCCGATCGGACAGGAGGCGAGCCCGAATGCATCCCTACGAAGTCGGCGCGCTGGTGCGCGCGCCCGAGCGCCCGGAATGGGGCGTCGGACAGGTGCAGAGCATCATCAAGGACAAGCATGGCGAGCGGGTGACGGTGAATTTCGAGGGCGCAGGCAAGCTCGTGATCCATCCGGAGCAGGTCGAGCTGGAGCTGGTCGCGCCTGATCGGCTCTGAGCCAGGATGGCTTTGGCCCCAGGCGGCGCGCCGCCTCACTCCTCCGCCGGATCCAGCGTCTTCCGCCACGCCTCCCAGGCCTCGCGGGCCTTTAGCCAGTCGATGCGGCCGTCCGCGTCCCGATAGTCCGCCCAATGCTCGGGCTTGGTCAGCGGCTGGCCGGTCTCGGCGTCGACGCGCGCCTCTTGGGGCAGGCTGTCCCAGGCGGTCTGGTCGCCGAAACTGCGCTGAAGGGTCGCTTGCGTTAACCCTTTGGGCCCTAGACCCTCGACCGGGGCCGCGCCGTCCGAGGGTTTGGGACTTTCCGTCGCAGCGCCGAAATCCGCCCCCACCAGCATCGCCCCCTGCAGCCGCGCCTCGCGGAGGTCCGCCCCCTGCAGCCGCGCTTTGAAGAGGGTCGCCCCCTGCAACCGCGCCTCGCGGAGGGTCGCCCCCTGCAGCCGCGCCTCGCGGAGGTTCGCCTCCTGCAGCCCCGCCCCGACGAGGTCGGCCCCCTGCA
>JBCBRF010000037.1:0-24608 GCA_039819865.1 Pseudomonadota bacterium
AATGCCTGTATGTGACCGGTAACACAAGAGCGTTGTTTGCACTTCGTGTTTCTCGGCGAAGACGACGACGACTTCACCCGAGGCGGGCGTCGGCGCGAGGGCTTCATCGCCGCAATGACAGAGGCGGGATTGTCGGGTGAGCGGGTCTTCCGCGTCGGCCGACCGCCGCTTTCCATTGAAGACGGCGCCGCCGCGACCTCGGCGATTCTCGAGCGCTTTCCGGATGTCGATTGCATTTTTTGCGTCTCCGACATGCCGGCCTTCGGCGTGCAGTCGACATTGCTGGCGCGCGGTTTCGCGGTGCCGGACGACATCGGCGTCGCCGGGTTCGGCAACTTCGAAGTATCGCGCTTCGCCTCGCCCCAGATCTCGACAGTCGTGACCGATCCGACGCTGATCGGCCGACAAGCGGGTGAACTGATCGCGCGGCTGCTCGCATCCGACGCGACGGAGTGCTTGTCGAGCCAAATCGACGCAGCGCCTGTGCTGGACCTGCGCGGCAGCACCAAGCGCCGCGCCTAACCCGACCGCGCACGCCCTCAAAAACACGAAGTGCAAACAACGCTCTTGTGTTACCGGTCACATACAGGCATTGTGACCGGTAACAAAGAGATAAAGTTGCTTAGGTGGGAGGGATATGCCGCGTATCCAGTTGGAAAAGCTGGTGAAGCGCTACGGCGACGTTGAGGTTCTGCACGGGATCGACCTCGAGATGGCCGACAGCGAGTTCACAGTGCTTGTGGGCCCGTCCGGGTGCGGAAAGTCGACGACCTTGCGCATGATCGCAGGTCTCGAGGAAGTGTCCGACGGCGAGATCTACGTCGACGGCGAGCCTGTCAGCCATCTTGAGCCCAAGGACCGCGGGCTGGCGATGGTCTTCCAGGACTATGCGCTCTACCCGCATATGAACGTCGCCCAGAACATCTCGTTTGCTTTGCGGCTCGCGCGCCGGCCCAAGGACGAGATCGATGCGAAGGTCCGCGACGTGGCGGAGATGGTCGGGCTCTCGTCCTTGCTCGACCGCAAACCCGCGGCGCTGTCGGGCGGACAGCGCCAGCGGGTGGCGATGGCGCGGGCGCTGGCGAAAGACAGCGCGATTTTCCTGTTTGACGAGCCCTTGTCGAACCTGGACGCGAAGCTCCGCGGCCAGATGCGAGCGGAGCTCGCGCTGATGCGCCAGCGCGTCCGCAAGAACATGATCTACGTCACGCATGATCAGGTCGAGGCGATGACGCTCGGCGACCGGATCGTGGTGATGAATGGCGGCTATATCCAGCAGCAGGGCACGCCGGAGGACTTGTTTCGGCGGCCCGTGAACAAGTTCGTCGCCGGCTTTCTCGGAACGCCGCCGATGAACTTCCTCGAAGGCGAGATCACGGAGCGCGACGGCGGCGTCTTCGTGACGGGAGCCGGCTTCGAACTGCGCCTGTCTGAGGAAAAGGCGAGAGCGGCCCAAGCGCATGCCTCGCGGAACGTCGTTCTTGGCGTTCGACCATCGGATCTGAGCCAAGACGTCGCCGCCGCGCCCGACCAATCGCTGCGGCTCCATGCGCTGGTGGCCGAGTATGTCGGCGCGCAGTCGATCCTGCTCTGCGAATGCGGGCCGGCCAAAGTCACCGTCGAGGTGCATTCAGAATCGCCAGTGACTCTCCAAGAGACGCTGACGTTCGCGGTGAACCCAAAGCGGGTTCATCTCTTTGATCGTGAAACAGAGATTGCGATCTAAAACTCGATACGATCAACGGGAGGAATACTGTGTTACGACTCTTGAAGACTGCGGCCGCCACAAGTGTCGGCGTCGCAATGATGGTGAGTTCAGCCTTCGCCGATCCGTATGAGGACTACGCGGGCACAACGCTGGTTGTGAACTTCCCGGCGCATCCCCATTACGATGCGGTGATGAAGATTTTGCCTGAATTCACCAAGGAAACCGGCATCGAGGTCGAAGTAGATCAGTTGCCGTATCTGAAAATGCGAGAGCGTCAGACGCTCGAACTCGGTCAAGACGAAGGCGAGTACGACCTCATCGCCTACGTCGTGTTCTCCAAGGCGGACTATGTCTTCGCCGACCAGCTCGAGAACCTCGCCAAGTATTTCATGAATCCGAAGCTCGCCGATCCGTCCTACGAGGCGGGCGATCTGATCGACGGCTACGTCTACAACATCGGCTTCGCGGGCGGCGAGAAGGGCTACCTTGAGGGCAAGACCGGGTCGCTGTTCGGCATCCCTTACGGCTCGGAGACGTCGATCCTGGGCTATCGCAAGGACATCTTCGAGAAGCATGGGCTGTCGGTCCCGGAGACCTACGACGAGATGCTCGAGCTGGCCTGCAAGATCCCGGAACTTGAGCCGGGCATGGGCGGCGTCGCCTCGCGCGCGGCGTCCGGTCACCACGCGAGCCACGCCTTCCTGCTGCATCTCGCGCCGCTCGGCGGCCGGGTGTTCGACGCCGACTGGAACCCGATCGTCAACAATGAAGCGGGCGTGAAGGCCGCCAACGCGCTGAAGACCATTGTCGATTGCGGTCCGGAGGGAGCGAAGAACTTCGGCTTCGGCGAGGCGCTCGGCGCCTTCGTCAACGGCGACACCGCGATGTTCCTCGACACCACCGTCGTCGCGGGTCAGATCGACGACCCGAAGAAGTCGAAAGTCGTCGGCAAGGTCGGCTGGGCGCTGCATCCGATGGGCGTGCGTCGCGGGTCGCAGACCGGCGGCTTCGGGATCGGCATCCCGGCCAACGCGGAGCATAAGGAAGCCGCCTTCCTGCTGATGCAGTGGCTGACCTCCAAGAAGGGCGACAAGCTGGTCGCGCTCGCGGGCGGCAACCCGTCTCGCTTCTCGACCCATGCGGACGCCGACGTGAACGCGAAGTTCCCGCACATGGCGACCTTCGGCGAAGCGCTGAAACATGCGGACCCGGACTGGCGCCCGATCATCCCAGTTTGGGGCAAGATCAACGCCGATCTCGGCACGACGCTGTCCAAGGTCTTGACCGAAGATCTGGACGTTCAAGAAGCGCTTGATGGCGTCGCCGAACGCACGAAAGGCGTGATGGAAGAAGCCGGTTACTACACCTGGAACTAACACTTCCTCCTCTGGGGGAGTGATTTCGACGTCGCTCCCCCTTTTTTTCGACCTCAGAAGCATGGGCGAAGCCGTGGCCGACACCACCGTTGCAACAGCGCCGGTTTCTCCGCCGAGCGCGTCCCGCCGCAGACGGCGATGGGCCAACCGACTGACGCCCTACATGTTCATGGCGCCGGCGGCGATCATCATGGCGATCGCGCTGCTCTACCCGCTGGCCTACATGATTTGGGGCTCTTTCCGGGATTGGGACCCGAGCCAGACCATCGGCGAAGCCGAGTTCGTCGGGTTCAAGAACTACATCACGCTTCTGAACGATCCGAACTTCCTTGAAAGCCTGGGCGTGACGTTGCGCTTCGCGTTCATCGTCGTAACCGTCGAGATGGTTCTCGGCGTCGGCCTGGCGCTTTTATTAGACCGGAACATTCGGGGCATGTCGGTACTCCGAACCCTGTTCATTCTGCCGATGATGATCGCGCCCGTCGTCGTCGGTTTGATGTGGCGCTACATGTACCACCCGACAGTCGGAACCTTTAATAGAACTTTGGATTATGTCGGCTTGCCAGGCGTTGACTGGCTTGGGCAGCATGCGCTGATGAGCGTCATCATCGCCGATATTTGGCAGTGGACGCCGTTCATTTTCATCCTCGCGCTGGCCTCCCTGCAGTCGCTGCCCCGGAGCGCCCTTGAGGCGGCCCGGATCGACGGGGCCACCGCATGGCAACAGATCTGGTACATCAAACTGCCGCTGATGGCCCCGGTTCTGATCGTGACCGCGCTGCTGCGCCTCATCGACGCCTTCAAGGTGCTCGAGGTGATCTTGGTGCTGACCGAGGGCGGCCCTGGCCTGTCCACAGAGATCCTCGCGCTCCGGATCTCCCGCACCGCGACGGAGTTCCGCGAGCTCGGCGTGGCGGCCGCCATGTCCAACTATCTGCTGATCCTTCTTCTGGCGCTGACGATCGCGATGTTCGCCTTCACCCGCTGGCAGGAACGGCGCGCAGCCCGGGTGCGGCGCGCGGCCGAGGAGGCGACCTGATGCAGTCTCAGTCCTACGAAAAGCAAAACCCGGCGTTTTACGCGCTGATCGCCGCGCTCGTCTTCATGTCGGTCGGCCCGGTCCTGCTGATGTTCGTCAACTCGTTCAAGTTAGACGTCGACATCACGTCCGGAACCACCGGGTTGCTGTTCTTCCCGACTATCCAGAACTATGAGACCGCGCTCTGCGACGTGCTGTGGTACGAGCCGGAGCATCTCGACTTCTGCTCGCTCAAGTTCGGCGGGGCCTTCGTCAACTCGCTGATCATCGCGCTCATCTCCACCGCGCTGACCCTGATCATTGGATGCATGGGGGCTTACGCATTAGTGCGGTTCCGCTTCATGGGGCGCGACACCGTCTCTCTGACGACCCTAATGGTGCGGATGGTGCCGCCCGCGGTCCTGCTGGTTCCCGTATTCGGCCTGTGGAACAACGAGTTCTGCATCGACAAGGACTCGCTTGTCGGCGGTTGGATCCGCGACGTGTTCGGCGGCCGGGGCGATGTTTGCCTCGCCGGCACGCATATGGGCATCATCCTGGTCTATGTGGCGATGAACCTGCCCTTCGTGATCTGGATTTTGCAGAGCTTCATCGTTCAGGTTCCGCGTTCGCTCGAGGAGGCGGCGCGGGTGGACGGCGCTGGGCCGTTCCAGGTGTTCTTCCGCATCGTTCTGCCCTTGATCGCTCCCGGGCTCGCGGCTGCGGCGATCTTCACGTTCCGAATCGCTTGGAACGAGTACTTGCTCGCATCGGCCCTGAGCGACCGAAACACCAAAACGGTCCCGATCCTGATCGTGAACAACATGAGCGAATTCAATGTCGAGTGGGGCGTGATCATGGCCACCGGGATGCTTCTGGCCATCCCGCCCATCATCTTCACCTTGCTCGCCAGCCGTCAGATCATCACCGGGATGACCGCGGGAGCGGTTAAGGGCTGACATGGTGGAGTGGCTACTCGAGCCGATCGATCCGAGCCGCACGCATCTCGTCGGCTTCGCCGTGTCGTGGCACGGGCGCATGATGGTGCTGGCCTGGGGCGTCATTGCGCCGGTCGCCGTGCTCACCGCTCGGTACTTCAAGGTGTTGCCGAACCAGGACTGGCCGCGCGAATTGGACAATCAGTTTTGGTGGCGGACGCACTGGATCGGGCAGAGCGTCGCGATGGCGCTCACCGTCGCGAGCGTGCTGCTTGTTCAGTCGGCGGTCACCGCGACCGGCTGGCATGGGCGCTTCGGATACGGCGTGCTTGCGATCGGTCTCCTGCAAGTCGTTTTGGGCTTGGTGCGCGGCTCCAAAGGCGGGCCGACGGCGCCTGGGCCCGACGGCGGACTTCGCGGCGATCACTACGATATGACGCGCTGGCGTTTGATGTTCGAGTTCGCCCACAAGAGCCTCGGCTACCTTGCGCTCGCGTTGGCGATCGCAACCATCTGCCTCGGCCTGTGGAGCGCCAACGCGCCGCGATGGATGTGGCTCGCCCTCGCGCTTTGGTGGACCGCGCTTCTCCTGATCGCGTTGGTCCTGCAGCGCAAGGGATGGGCGATCGACACCTACCAGGCGATCTGGGGGCCGGGTCTCGAGCACCCGGGCAATCGCCGCCCCAAGCAGGGCTGGGGTATGCGCAGGTTTTCAGGCGAGGAGAGCGAGAATGTTCGGAGTGGTTGACGGCACGGGGTTCGAGACGATCCACCCGGATTTCGAAGCCTGCTTCATCGGCCATGCGCGGGTGGAGCGGCTGTGGACCGGCGCGCGGTGGTCCGAAGGCCCGGTCTGGTTCGCCGCCGGGCGCTATCTGCTGTGGTCGGACATTCCGAACAACCGCATCCTGCGATGGGACGAAACCGACGGCGCCGTTTCGGTTTTTCGGCAGCCGTCCAACAACGCCAATGGCCACACTGTGGATCGGATGGGGCGTCTCGTCTCCTGCGAGCACCTTACGCGGCGCGTCACGCGGACCGAGTTCGACGGTCGCGTGACGGTCATCGCGGATCGACATGAGGGCAAACGCCTCAACTCGCCCAACGACGTCGTCGTCAAATCGGACGGCAGCATCTGGTTCACGGACCCGTCCTACGGCATTCTGATGGATTATGAGGGCGATCGCGGCGAGAACGAATTCGGCGGCGCCTGCAATGTGTTCCGCGTCTCGCCGGCCGGCGAGACGTCGATCGTGGCGAGCGACTATCTGAAGCCTAACGGGCTGGCCTTCTCGCCAGACGAAACGCTGCTCTACATCGCCGACACCGGCGCCACGCACCATCCGAACGGGCCCCGACATATCCGCCGCCACCAGGTTCGGCCGGACGGCGCGCTCTCGGGTGGCGAGGTGTTCGCCGAGTGCGCCAACGGGCTCTTCGACGGGTTCCGACTCGATCGCGACGGGCGGATCTGGACCTCTGCGGCGGACGGCGTCCATTGCTATGCGCCGGACGGCCGCCTGATCGGCAAAGTGCGGATCCCCGAACTCGTCGCCAATGTGTGCTTTGGCGGAGCGAAGTTGAACCGGCTTTTCATCTGCGGGACGACGTCGCTGTACGCCGTCTATCTCAACGTGAACGGGGTCTCGCCGGTATGACGCGTTACAGCCAATCGACGACGATCCTCACGGATCGCGCCGTTCTGGAGATGCTTGCGGCGGGGGTCGCCAAAGCGCGGGAGATCGGCCAGCCGCAATGCATTGTCATCGTCGACGCCAGCGGCGAGACCTTGGGCGAGATCCGCATGACCGGCGCGAAGTTTCTCAGCCGCAAAAGCGCGCTGTCTAAGGCGCGTACGGCGGCGTCCATCGGGGCGCCCAGCGCCGCCATCCCAGAGCAGGTGCGCCTTCACATCGCCGTCGCCACCCGAGGGGAGGTGACCGGATTGGACGGTGGTTTGCCGATCCGAATGGCGGGCGATCTGGTCGGCGGCATCGGCATTGGCTCCGGCGCGCCGGAGCAAGACGTCGCGGTCGCCGAGGCGGCGTTGGCCGCCATCGGCGCCGACGTTTAAGCGAACGAGATCTGCGCCTTAATGGCCTGCGAGCGGTCCGACGCCATCTCGAAGGCGGGGATCGCCTCGGCCAGCGGGAAGGTGTGGGTGATCAGCGGCTTCACATCCAGCCGGCCCGCTTGCATCATTTCCACGGCGGTGAAGAACTCCGAATGGAAGCGGAAGGAGCCGCGCAGCTCCAGTTCCTTGGCGGTCATCGCCTGGACGGGCAACGTCATGTCTCCGCCGAGGCCGAGCTGCATGATGATCCCGCGCGGACGCATGGCCGGGATGGTCGACGCCAACGCGGCGGCGACGCCGGAGCACTCGAACAAAACGTCGAAACGCCCCTTGTTCGCGCTGTAGGCGTTCAGCGCCTCCGGCTCCTCGGCGACGTTGTGCGCCTGGTCCGCGCCGATCTTGCGCGCCATCTCCAGCGTGAACGGCGCGACGTCCGTCGCGACGATTTCAACCGCGCCGGCCGCGCGGGCGACCAGGATCGCGAGCATGCCGATCGGTCCGCAACCGGTCACCAGCACGCGCTTGCCCATAAGATCGCCGGCCCTGTTCGCGGCGTGCAGCACGACCGCCAGGGGCTCCGCCATCGCGGCCTCGCCCGGGGTGAGGCCGTCCGCCGGCGCCAATTGCCTTGGATCGGCGACGACATACTCGCTGAACGCGCCCTGGATGTGCGGGAACGGCATTGCGGAGCCATAGAACCGCATCTCGAGGCAGTGGTTCTGCAGGCCTTCCTGGCTGTACCGGCTCATATAGTTCGGACGCGACGGCGAGACGGCGACGAGGCCGCCGATTTCGAACCCTGTGACGTCCGCGCCGAGCATTTCGACGCGGCCGCTCACTTCGTGGCCGAGGATCATGGGTTCGCGCAGCCGCACCGTCCCGAACCCACCGTGGTT
Organism: Pseudomonadota bacterium; assembly: GCA_039819865.1. Lineage (GTDB taxonomy): Bacteria > Pseudomonadota > Alphaproteobacteria > Rhodobacterales > Rhodobacteraceae > JBCBRF01. The sequence continues at coordinate 8,011 of JBCBRF010000037.1, forward strand.
GTAGTAGTGCAGATCGGAGCCGCAGACGCCGCCGCGCTCGATGCGGATCAGCACGTCTCCGGCGCCCGGCGTCGGTCGGTCCCGGTCTTCGATGCGCAAGTCTTTGGCCGCATGGGCGACGATGCTTTTCATGACGAGATCCTCAAAGAACGGGGGTGGGGAGCGCTTCACCGGCGAAATGCGCCGTGAGGTTATCGCGCAGCAGTCGGCCCATCGCCTTGCGGGTCTCGATCGTGCCGCTGGCGTGGTGTGGTTGCAGCAAGACGTTGTCGAGGTCCAGGAACCGCGCATCGAGCGCGGGCTCGCCTTCGAAAACGTCGAGCGTCGCGATGGCGCGGACCTGCGGCCCGTGCTCCTGGAGAAACGCCGCTTTGTCCGAGGCTTCGAACAAGCGCTTCGCGTCGAAAGCCGCGTCGATCGGCATCTGGTCCCAGTCGGGATAGGGACCGACCTGCAAAATCACGGGCTTGGACATGGTTCGCCTATCGGGTTTTCCGGTTGACAGTGATTGGTACCGGTATCATGTTACCGGTAACAGATCGAGTGAAATTGAGCGAGTTTGATTGAATTGGATCTGGCGACACACCGATCGGAGGATCGTCGATGAGCGTCTCGACAGGGCTTTTTTCGCTGACGGGGCGGCGCGCTCTGGTGACCGGATCCTCTCAGGGGATCGGTTTTGCGCTGGCCAAGGGCCTCAAGGAAGCAGGCGCGACGGTGATCTTGAACGGGCGTGACGCCGAGAGGCTCCGGATCGCGGCGAACGAGCTCGGAGCAAGCGAGACCTTGGCGTTCGACGTCACCGATCATGCGGCGGCCCGCGACGCGGTCGATGGCTACGAACAGAACACGGGCGCGATCGACATCCTGATCAACAACGCCGGGATGCAGCATCGCACGCCGCTGGAAGACTTTCCGGCCGACCGTTTCGAGGCCCTGCTGCAGACCAACATCGCCAGCGTATTCCATGTCGGCCAGGCCTGCGCGCGCCACATGATCGACCGTGGTGCAGGAAAAATCATCAACATCGCGAGCGTGCAGACCGCGCTCGCCCGTCCCGGCATCGCGCCCTACACCGCGACCAAAGGCGCGGTCGCGAACCTGACCAAAGGTATGGCGACGGATTGGGCCAAGCACGGCCTTCAGTGCAACGCGATCGCGCCCGGCTACTTCGACACCCCGCTCAACGCGGCGCTCGTCTCCGATCCGGAGTTCAGCGCGTGGCTCGAGAAACGCACGCCCGCCGGCCGTTGGGGCGAAGTCGAAGAACTGATCGGCGCTGCGGTTTTCCTCGCCTCCGACGCGTCGAGCTTTGTGAACGGCCACACGCTCTTTGTGGACGGCGGGATCACAGCATCGCTGTAAACGCAGCCCTCCGACAGAAGGACATCGGATCATGAGCGAACGGATCGCGTTGATCGGCGCCGGCGCGATGGGCGGCGCCATCGGAACCAGACTGCTGGAAACCGGCAACGCTTTGGCCGTTTTCGATCTCGATCAAGACAAGGTCGCCGCGCTGGAGGCGAAAGGCGCGAAGGCCGCCGCAAGCGCCGCCGCCGCCGCTCAGGACGCCGAGTTCGTCATCACAAGTCTGAATTCGGCGAAGATCGTCGAGATCGCCGTGTTTGGCGCAGGCGGCGTCGCCGAAGGCGCGGCGGCGGGCTCCCTGATCATCGACATGTCGTCGATCGATCCGGAGGCCACGCGCCTCCTGGCCGAACGGGCGGAGGCGAAGGGGCTGGGGTGGGTGGACAGCCCGCTCTCCGGCGGCGCGCCCAAGGCTCTGACCGGCCAGTTGACGCTGATGGCCGGCGGCGACGCGGAGCATGTCGAGCGCGCGCATCGCGCGCTCCGCCATGTCGCGGCCAACTACACTCATATGGGCCCCGTCGGCGCAGGGCAGACCACGAAGCTGATCAACCAAGTGCTTTGCGGGCTGGGCTTCCTGGCGGTGGCGGAGGCGACGCAACTCGCCCTCGACGCCGGCGTCGAGGCCGAGAAAATCCCCCAAGCGCTCAAAGGGGGACGCGCCGACAGCGCCTTGCTGCAGGAATACCTGCCGCGCTTCGCCGCCAAGGATTACCGGCGCACCGGGCGGATCGACAACATGGTCAAGGATCTCAACGCCGTGAACGACCTGGCGCGTCGCACCGGCACGTCGATGCCGATGACCGCCCTCTGCGCCGAAATCCATCGCATGCTGACCGCAGCGGGCTTGGGCGGCGAGGATCAGGCGGCCGTCATGGAGTACTTCAAGGGCGCAAGAGAGGAGATCTCATCGTGATCACGCGGTTCGCATTGTTCGAAGGAACCATCAAACCCGGCCGGACGGCCGCCTTCCGCGACGCGGTGAAGGCGCGTCTCGTGCCGCTCTGGACGCAGTTTCCCGGAACGCTCGACGTCCGGGTGATGTTCAGCGACGACCGGGACGAAGGCGCGCCGGAGTTCCCGTTGATCCTGGCCATCACCTATCCGAACGCGGACGCGATGACGGCGGCGCTCGACAGCCCTGCGCGATTCCAGTCCAAAGACGTCACAGGCGAAATCGTGGCGGAGTTCTTCGAGGGACGCATCCATCATCACGTCACCGATTTGAATGAGTACAAAGGCTGACGCAACGTGAGCGCGAAACGCGCAAAACCCCGCGTGACCATGCGCGATGTGGCGCAGGAGGCCGGCGTCTCCCCGATGACGGTCTCCCGGGCGCTGAAGGACGATGGCTTCGTCAACGAGCGTACGCGCGGGATCGTGCGCAGCGCGGCGGCCCGGCTCGGCTACGTGTACGACACCACTGCCCAAGCCTTCCGCGCGCAACGAAGCGGCTATGTCGCCGTCACCTTGCCGTCGATCAACAACGCCAACTTCGCCACCACGCATCGAGCCCTGACCCGCGCCTTGCAGGAGACGGGGCTCGAAGCGCTGCTGGGCGTGACCAACTACCGGCTCGAGGAGGAGGAGCGCCTGGTGCGCAATCTCCTGTCGCGTCGCCCCGAGGCGCTTGTGTTGACCGGCGGCGCGCATACCGAGGAGACGCGGTCGCTCGTCGCGGGGAGCCGGATTCCGGTCATCGAGATCTGGGACATGCCGGCGGATCCGATCGGCGCCGCGGTCGGGTTCTCGAACGCCGACGCGATGCGCCCGGTGATCGAGCATTTGGCCCATACCGGGCGGCGCAAGCTGCTGTTTTTGGGGGCGGCCGGGCGGAGCGACCAGCGCGGCGCCGAGCGCAGGCGGGGCGCGGCCGAAGCGGCGCGCGAATGCGGATTGCCGGAAATCGCGACGCTCGAGATCGGCGACGCGCCGATCTCCATGACGGAGGGGTTCGCGGCGGTCCAGAATCTCGGCGCCGCGGTCCGCGCCTACGACGCGCTGGTTTGCGTTTCGGATCCTGTCGCCTTTGGCGCTTTGTCGGCTTGTCAGACGCTCGGCGTCGCAGTGCCGAAGGACCTCGCGATCACCGGGTTCGGCGCGTTCGAAATCTCCGCGGTCTGCACGCCGTCGATCACGACGGTCGATGTGAGAGCGGACCGCATCGGCGCTGAAACCGGGCGGTTGGTCGTTGATCTGTTGGACGGCGCGCGGATGTCGGCCAAGGGCGATCGGATCGCGTGTGGATATGCGCTCGTCCAAGGGGCGACGACGGCGCTTTAGAGGTTTTATCGGTTGGTTCGGAAGGGCTTTGCGGCGACGGGGACCGAGAAGAAAGCGCCGCCGCATTTTTGGCGGTGGCGCGGCGTACGGTGAGCGTGAAGGCGATCATGGGCGAGACGCTGGCGGCGGGCCTTCTGCACGGTCGCGCGCCGACGGTTTCGGGAGCGCGACCCGCGCCGCGTCGGCCCGTTTCGGCGGCGTTGTTTCAGGAACAGGACGCTCTGGGGAGGCGTTGATGGGTCTTTCGTTTGCGGACGCGTCGGGCCGGGACGCGTGGGTCGCGGCCGGGACCGTGGGGGGCGCGGGCGATGTGCGGCCCGGCTCGGATGGCGGCCGCACCCTAGACTTTCTCCCTCCCCCTTGCGCCGCCATGAGCGCACCGCGGGGGCGCTTTCCCGGCGTATTGCTGGGGCGATCTCTGGGACGGGAGAATGCTAAGTGTGGTGCCCGTAGTAAGAATCGAACTTACGGCCTCTCCCTTACCAAGGGAGTGCTCTACCTCTGAGCTATACGGGCGCGCAGAGTGTTGCGGAGGGACGCTATTGCGCGTCGCCGCGCCGGATGCAAGGGGGTGGTTGCCGCCACGCTCGGTTTTTGCGGCGCGACAGGAACGTCGGGGCCCGCCTCGGGAGCGGCGTTGGGGCGATGGGAGCGGCGTTGGGGCGATCGTGATGACGGACAAGACGGACCCCGGGGACAGCCCGAAGCCCGACGCGCCGTCGCGATCGGAGCGCGAAGAACGGCTCGCCGAGGCGCTGCGCGAGAATTTAAGACGGCGCAAATCCCAAACTCGGGCGCGGCGTGCGGGGGACCCCCCTCCGAGAACCCGACGCGGTCCGCCGACGAAGCCTGAACGGGACGCCTGAACAGGGCGCCTGAACGGGCGGCTTTTTCAGCGGCGTTGCAGAGACGACACGAGGCTCGGGCGGCGACGCCGTTGTCTTGGCGCAATTCTAGGGTTAGCACGTAGGCCTACGAGATCTGGCGTCTCGCCTCTGCGATGACGCCAGATGAGGGCGAAACAGCCCAAGATCCCCAGGATTTGCCGGAGGCGGGATGGATCGGATCGCGATACGGGGCGGGCGCCCTCTCAAAGGCGCCATCGAGATCAGCGGCGCGAAGAACGCCTGTCTGACCCTGATGCCGGCCGGGCTGCTCGCCGAAGAGCCGCTCGAGCTGACCAATGTCCCACGGCTCGCCGACATCGACACCATGACCAAGCTTCTGGTCAGCCTCGGGACCTCGATCGAGATCTCCGAGCAGGGCCGTCGCATGGTCCTGCGGACCGAGCGCTTCGACAGCACGCTCGCGCACTACGACATCGTGCGGAAGATGCGCGCGAGCATCCTGGTGCTCGGCCCGATCCTGGCCCGCGAAGGCCATGCGGTGGTGTCGCTCCCCGGCGGCTGCGCGATCGGGGCCCGTCCGGTCGACCTGCATCTGCGCGGGCTCGAGGCGATGGGGGCGGAACTCGACCTGAAGGAGGGCTACGTCCACGCCAAAGCGCCCGCCGGCGGGCTGAAGGGCGCGACCTTCGAGTTCCCGTTCGTCTCCGTCGGCGCGACCGAGAACCTCTTGATGGCGGCGACCCTCGCGAAGGGGGTGACGGTGCTGAAGAACGCCGCGCGCGAGCCGGAGATCGTCGACCTCGCCCGCTGCCTGCGCAAGATGGGCGCGGAGATCGAAGGCGAAGGCTCCGACATCATCGAAATCGAGGGCGTCGACCGTCTGAACGGCGCCAGCCACCGGGTGCTCGCCGACCGCATCGAACTCGGCACCTACATGCTGGCCCCAGCCATCACGGGTGGCGACGTGGAGCTGGTCGGCGGCAAGCGGCGTCTGGTGAGCGCGCTGGTCGACAAGCTCGAGGAGGCGGACATCGCCGTCGAGGACACCGAGCACGGGCTCCGCGTGAAGCGCCGGAACGGCCATATCGACGCGCTCAACGTGGCCACGGCGCCCTATCCGGGATTCCCGACCGATCTGCAGGCCCAGATGATGGCGATGCTCACGCTCGCCAAGGGCGAAAGCCGGGTCGAGGAGACGATCTTCGAGAACCGCTTCATGCACGCGCCGGAACTGATCCGCATGGGCGCCGACATCGACGTGCAGGGCGGCGTCGCAACCATCCGAGGCGTCGAGAAGCTGAAGGGCGCGCCGGTTATGGCGACCGATCTCCGGGCCTCCGTCAGCCTGATCCTCGCAGGCTTGGCGGCCGAGGGAGAGACGCTGGTGAACCGCGTCTACCATCTCGACCGCGGCTACGAGCAGTTGGAGGCGAAGCTGGCCGGCTGCGGGGCGGACGTCGAGCGGCTGAAGGATTGACCGCCCGCGATCGACCGTCGGCGACGCGGACGAGCCTCCCCGTTTGACCCGTCCGCGATCGGGGCGGTAGAGCCCGTCCCGAGGCGTCCGTCCGGGCGCAGGAATGAGGGTCCCGCCCGTGAGCGACGATCGCGACGCGCGCTTTATCGACGATTTCAAGCCGGCGCGACTGCTCGCCCGGGACGCCGACGACCTGGCGGTGCTCTCGGCGCTTCTGCAGGACGCGGTCGCGCTCTCGGGCGAGTTGGCTTGGCTGCCGAAGCAAAAGCGCTTCGCCTTCGTCGCCAACCGCTATCGCTGGGAGGCGCCGGAGGCGGAGGAGCGCGTCCGGGTCGGCGCTCATTTCGACCAAGTGACGCGGGCCCGGGTCCTCGGCCTGGATCCGACGTTAAAGGACCGGCCCGTGACGATCCTGGCGCTCAGCTTCGAGGCGAGGGCCGGCGGCGGCGAGGAGGATCCTGGCGGCCTCCTCCGCATCGCCTGCGCGCCCGACGCCCTCACAGGCAAACCGATCGAGATCGCGCTCGAGGTCGAGGCGATTGAAGCCGCGCTGAGCGACATGACGCGGCCCTGGGCCGCCAAGAGCCGGCCGGCGCATCAGCCGCCCGACGATCTCGACCCGCTCTGAGCGGATCGAAGCGCCGCCGCGCCCGAGCCGCTCCGGCTTGACCCGCTGGGACGGATCAGGCGTGGTCTCTCGAAACTCACGGAGGACGTCCGCCCGCCATGCCCGCGCATCTGAGCACCGCCGACGCCGATTTCGAGACGCGCTTTCAGGCGTTGCTGGCCGCCAAGCGCGAGGAGGCCGAGGACGTCTCCGCATCGGTCGCCGCTATCCTGTCGGACGTGCGCGCCCGCGGCGACGCGGCGCTCATCGACTACACGGAGCGCTTCGACGGGCTCGCGCTGTCTTCGTCGGGCCTTCGGATCTCCGCCGACGAGGTCGCCGAAGCGAGCGCCCGGCTGCCGGACCCCGACAAGGCGGCGCTCGAACTCGCCGCCGCGCGGATCGAGGCCTTCCACCGCGAAGAGCTGCCGAAGGACGCGCGCTGGACAGACGCCGCGGGGGTCGAGATGGGCTGGCGCTGGCGGCCGGTGGACGCGGCCGGCCTCTACGTGCCGGGCGGCGCGGCGAGCTATCCGTCCTCCGTGCTCATGAACGCGCTGCCCGCCCGGGTCGCAGGCGTCCGACGTCTCGCCATGTGCGTGCCGACCCCGCGCGGCGAGATCCACCCGATGGTGCTCTATGCGGCCTCCCTGGCGGGCGTGGACGAGATTTATCGGGTCGGCGGCGCCCAGGCGATCGGCGCGCTCGCTTACGGCGCCGAGAGCATCGCTCCGGTCGATGTGATCGTCGGGCCCGGCAACGCCTATGTCGCGGCCGCCAAGCGCCAGGTGTTCGGCAAGGTCGGGATCGACAGCATCGCGGGGCCCTCCGAGATCGTCATCGTCGCCGATCGCGGGGCCAACCCCGACTGGCTGGCGATGGACCTGCTCGCCCAGGCCGAGCATGACGCGGCCGCGCAATCGATCCTGATCTCCGACGATGCGGATCTGCTGACCCAAACCGCCGGAGCCGTCGCCCGCGCGCTCGACACCCTGCCGCGGGCCGAGATCGCGGGGGCCTCATGGCGCGATCACGGCGCCACGATCCTGGTCCGGGACTTCGAGGAGGCGACGGCGCTGGTCGACCGTCTCGCCCCGGAGCATCTCGAACTGGCCGTCGCCGATCCGGACGGCCTCGCCGCCGACATACGCCACGCCGGGGCGATCTTCCTCGGCCATCACACCCCGGAGGCGCTCGGCGACTACCTGGGCGGGCCGAACCACGTGCTGCCGACGGCGCGGGCGGCGCGCTACGCCTCGGGGCTCTCGACCTACGCCTTTCTGAAGCGCACCACGATCCTGCAGGCGACGCCCGAGGCGCTCGCGGAGCTCGGGCCGTCCGTCGAGCGCCTGGCGGAGGCCGAAGGTCTCCACGCCCACGGCCGCTCGGTCGCGATCCGCGGGAACGGAGGCGGGCGATGAGCACGGAGTTCGCCGAGACGGACCGCATCGCGAGCCTCGAGATCGACGACGCGGATCTGCCGCCGCCCTCGCCGGAGATCGACCAGGAGCGCCGGGTGGCGGTCTACGAGCTGCTCGAGGAGAACCGTTTCCGCCCGAGCGGCGCCGGCGAAGGCCCCTTCGAGGCGACGCTCCGGGTCGCCGACAATCGGATCCGGATCGAAGCGCGTCCGGCGAACGGCGGCGCGCCCCTCGTCGTCGACGCGCCGCTGGGGTCCTTGAAGCCGATCGTGGGCGACTACCGCGCGATCTGCGACAGCTATTACGCCGCCGTGCGCAACCTGCCGCCCAGCCAGATCGAGGCGCTCGACCAGACGCGCCGCGAGGTCCACCAGGAAGGCGCCGCCGCGCTCCGCAAAAGGCTCTCCGAGCAGGCGTCGATGGACGAAGACGCGGCGCGCCGGCTTTTCACCCTGGTCTGCGCCCTGATGGGCGCGCCGAGCGGAGCCGGCTAGCATGGCGACCAGCGCCCCGCCAAACGCGCCCGGCGCCGCCGAGAGCGCGGACGCGCCATCGCCGGAACCGCCCGGCGGCGTACTGTTCGTCTGCACGCACAACGCCATCCGCTCCCCGATGGCGGGCGCGCTCTACGCGAAGCTCCTTGGCGGCGCGCGTCCGGTGGCCACCGCCGGCGTGCATTCCGAGGGCCTGCTCGATCCCTTCGCGGCGGCGGTCCTCCGCGAGATCGGACTCGACATCTCGAGCCACCACCCGCAGACGCTCGCCGACATCGAGGCCCGCGGCGGGGACGTCGCCGCTTTCGAGGCGATCGTCGCGCTCTCCGCCGAGGCGGCCGAACGCGCGCAGGCCTATGGGGGGCCGGAGGCGCCGGTGGAGTTTTGGGACGCGCCCGACCCGACCCAGGCGGGCGACGATCCGGCAGAGCGGCTCGCGGCGTGCCGACGCTTGCGGGAGACCTTGTCCGATCGCATCCGGCGGCGCTTCTCGACCGCGGCGCAGCGCCCGGACTAGCCGCCTCCGGGACGGCGGCGCCACGCCCTGCGCCACGCCCTGGCGAAGGCTCGCCTTGCCTTCCGCGCCGCGCGGCGCCATGTTCCGCGCGCAAAGCTCCGCGGCCCGCCGCCGCCGGGCCCCTGACGCTTTTCGAAGAGTAGTGATGGCGAAGGAAGAAACCCTGGAGTTCCCAGGCGTCGTGACCGAATTGTTGCCGAACGCGACGTTCCGGGTCGAGCTTGAGAACGGGCACGAGATCATCGCGCACACCGCCGGCAAGATGCGCAAGAACCGCATCCGCGTGTTGGCCGGCGACAAGGTGCAGGTCGAGATGACCCCCTACGATCTGACCAAGGGCCGGATCACCTATCGTTTCAAGTGACGCGAGGTCCCGCTCGATGCGCGCCGTCGCGACGCCAAGCGCCCCGTCGGAGCGCGAGCGACCCTTGCTCGTTCTGGGCAGCGCGTCGCCCCGGCGGCGCGACCTGCTGGCGCAGATCGGCGTCTCGCCGGATCTGATCGATCCCGCCGAGATCGACGAGACCCCGTTGAAGGACGAGCTGCCCCGCGATTATGCGCGACGTCTGGCGGCGGAGAAGGCGGACGCCGTGAGCGCGCGCCGGGAAGGCGCGTTCGTTCTGACCGCGGACACGGTCGTCGCCGCCGGCCGGCGCATTCTCGACAAACCCGCGGACGAGGCCACGGCGCGCGCGCATCTCGACCTGTTGTCGGGCCGACGTCACCGGGTCTGCACCGCGCTCGCGCTCCGCGCGCCGGGCATGGACGCGCCGAGCGTGAAGCTCGTCGAGACCCAGGTCCGGTTCAAACGGCTCTCCCCCCAAGAGCTTGAGGCCTATCTCGCCAGCGGCGAGTGGCGGGGAAAGGCCGGCGGCTACGCGATTCAAGGCCTCGCCGGCGCCTTCGTCGCGGCGGTGAACGGCTCCTACAGCAACGTGGTCGGCCTGCCCCTGGTCGAGACTGCCGGCCTTCTCGGCGGGCGCGGCTATCCGGTCACCGCCAATTGGCCCGCAGGCGCGACGGCGTGAGCCGCGCCGCGCAGATCCTGGCCATGGACGGGCGGCTCGGCCCGTTCGATGCGGCCGCCCTCTGGCGCAACGGCGCCCTCGAGGATCTCCGGCTGGCGCGGCGCGGATCGGGCGACGGCGGCCCCCAGCCGGGCGAGATCTACGCGGCGCGCGTCGCGCGCCTTCTGCCCGATCAAGGCGCCGCGTTTCTCGATCTCGGCGGCGCGACGGCCTTTCTGCCGCGGGCCGACGGGCTCGGCTCCGGCGATGCGCTCACCGTCGAGATCCTCCGCCCGGCGATGGGGCGCAAAGCGGCTCAGGCGAGCGACAAGCCGACTTTCGCCGAGCGCTATCTGGCGCACACGCCGAGCGCCCCGGGCGTCAACGTCTCGCGCAAGATCGCCGATCCGGAGCGGCGCGCGGCCCTCGCCGCCACCCTCGCCCCGTTCGCCGATCGGGGCGGTTGGGTGATCCGCACCGCCGCCGCCGAGGTGGACCCGGCGGCGCTCGTCGCGGAGGCCGAGCGGCTGTCGGCGCGGGCCGAGGCGATGGCGTCGGCGCCCCTCGAGCCGCCGCGACGCCTGGGCGAAGCGCCAGACCTCGCCGCGATCGCGCTGCGGCTCTGGGGCGTCGCGCCGACCGATTTGCGCGAGGCGGACCCAACCGACGCGCGGATGGAGGCGGATGCGCTGGCCGACGCGCTCGACCGCCTGTGCGCACCGACCGTCGACCTCCCGGGCGGCGGGCGCCTCACGCTGGGCGCGCTCGAGGCGCTGGTCGCGATCGACGTCGACAGCGCGGACGGCGCGCGCGCGGCCGCCAACCGAGAGGCGGCGCGCGAGATCCCGCGCCAGTTGCGCCTGCGCGGCCTGGGCGGCATGGTCCTCGTCGATTTCGCGGGCGTGGTCGCCGGCCCGGAACGCGAGCGCCTCGCAAAGGCGCTCGGCGCCGCGGCGGGCGGGGATCCGCTCCGCATCGCCGGCTGGGGGCCGCTCGGGCTTCTCGAGCTCACCCGCCGCCAGGACCGCGCGCCGCTCAGCCAGTTTTGGAGGCCGTCTTGAAAGACGATGCGTTCGCCCCGCCGCCGGAGCCCGCGCCTCGCGGGCGCTGCCCGATCTGCGAGAAGGCGCCGGACCCCGAGTATCGACCCTTCTGCTCTCGACGCTGCGCCGACGTGGATCTGGGCCGCTGGATGACCGGCGGCTACGCCGCGCCGGCGGAAGAGGCCGACGATCCGGACGCGGAGGACGCGTCGGCGGCGCGTCGAATCGAGGGTCGCGACTGAACGCGCCCTCCGCCTTTTCGAACGCTGGACAGGCGCGGATCGCTTCGCTAAACGCTCACAGCTCTGACGAGAGGTCGTTTTGAGCGATCGCACGTCGAGGCCCAGGTAGCTCAGTTGGTAGAGCAGCGGATTGAAAATCCGCGTGTCGGTGGTTCGATTCCGCCCCTGGGCACCAACGCCAACTTGCGCAGCAAGATGGCGGAAGATTTCTCCGAACTGCGCAGGGCGGCAGGCGTTTCCCTCGGAAACGTCGAGAGCCCCAAGTTCGAACATTCTCTGGCCAAGCGCACCATTTCTTTGTTCCCATGGCGGTTCGCTCCGCGAACGCCTTCGGTTGGACGGGCTGGCCGCCCGGCGCGCGGTTGCGCTTGCTTGATCCAGAGCGCCCCCCCCTGATCCGACCCCCGTCGGCCCGAGCCCGACGATCCTAGCCTCCGGCGGCGCGGCGCGAGGTCGCGCGGAGGCCCGGCGTCGTCGGATTTCGCGACGCGAACAAGATCGATACCCTGCACATCTGTCCGCAGCGGATCTGGACCGGGAACCATGCAGGATATCGCTCAAGCCTTCAGCACGGCCCTCGCGCTGATCCTCAGCGCCGACGGCGATCTCCTCGAGATCGTCGGCCTGTCGCTGCAGGTCTCGCTGAGCGCGGTGGCGATCGCCTGCGCCATCGGCCTGCCGCTCGGCGCCGCCTTGGCCGTTGCGCGCTTTCCCGGCCGCTCCGCCGCGATCGTCGCCCTGAACGCGCTGATGGGGCTGCCGCCGGTCGTCGTCGGCCTTCTGGTCTACCTCCACCTCTCCCGCGCGGGGCCGCTCGGCTGGCTCGGCCTGCTCTATACGCCCACCGCGATGATCATCGCGCAAACCGTCCTGATCACCCCGATCATCGCCGCCCTGTCCCGTCAGATCCTCGAGGACCTGCACGCGGAGTACGCCGAACAGATCCGCTCCTGGCGCCTGAGCCGCCTCGAGACGATCGGCCTGCTGCTCTGGGATGGCCGCGCCGCATTGACCACCGTGGGCCTGGCGGGCTTCGGCCGCGCCGTGGCCGAGGTCGGCGCGGTGATCGTCGTGGGCGGGAACATCGACCACCTGACCCGGGTGATGACCACGGCGATCGCCCTCGAGACCTCCAAGGGCGATCTGCCGCTCGCGCTGGCGCTTGGTCTGATTCTGATGGCGATCGCTTTGGCGGTGAACGCGCTGGTGATGGGCGTGCGCCGAACCGCTTATGGAGCCGCGCATGCTTGACAGGCCCCACGATCTCGATTGGCCGCTGGACGCGGTGACGGCGGGCCCAGGCGCAATAGACCAGGGCGCAGTAGACCGGGGCGCAGCAGACCTGGGCGCAGCAGACCAGGCCGACGAAGACCCGGCCGCGCCCCCCGAGCCGGCGCCGGCCCTAGCCGCGCGCGGCCTGACCTATGGCGTCGGCGGCGCGAACCTCCTCGACGGCGTCGACCTCGATCTGCCGCGCGGCCGGCTCACGGTCGCCCTCGGTCCGAACGGCGCGGGCAAGAGCCTTCTGCTGCGCCTCTTGCACGGCCTGACGTCGCCGACGGCCGGAGACGTCGCCGCCGCTCCCGACTGCGCGGCGGCCCAGGCCATGGTGCTGCAAAAGCCGGTGCTTCTCCGCCGGAGCGTCGCCGCCAACCTCGACTTCGTCCTCCGCCGGTCGACCCCGCGCGCAGAACGGGCCGAGCGCCGCGCCGATCTGCTGGCCGCCGTCGAACTCGCCGACAAGGCGGCGCTTCCCGCGCGTCGGCTCTCCGGCGGCGAGCAACAGCGCCTCGCCATGGCCCGCGCGCTGGCGACGAAGCCGAGGCTGCTGTTCCTCGACGAGCCCACGGCGAGCCTCGACCCCGCATCGACCGCGGTGATCGAACGCCTGATCCGCGCCGAGCGCGCCCGCGGCGTGACGATCCTGCTCGTCACCCACGATCTTGCGCAGACCCGCCGCTTGGCCGACCGGGTTCTGTTTCTCGACCAGGGCCGGATCGTCGAAGCCGCCCCCGCGCCGCGGTTCTTCGCCGGTCCCGTGAGCCCGTCCGCCCAATCCTATCTGGACGGACGCCTTCCGCTGTGACGCGCCGAAGGAAACCGCGATGATCCGGGCGATGATCCGCTCTGCCCGATCCAACGCCCTACGCTGGGTCGCCGTGCTCGCCGTCGCGCTCGCCTCGCAAGCGAACGCCGAGCAGGCCGCGCGCTCGATCCTCGTTCAATCGACCACGTCGACCAAGAACTCCGGGCTTTATGACCATCTGATTCCGCTGATAGCCAAGGATGTCGGCGTCCGTCTCGACGTGGTCGCCGTCGGCACCGGCCAGGCGATCCGGAACGCGAAAAGCTGCGACGGCGACCTGCTCCTGGTCCACGCGCGGGCCGCGGAGGAGGCCTTCGTGGCCGAGGGCTACGGCCTCGCCCGCCATGACTTGATGTACAATGATTTCGTGATCGTCGGCCCCGCGGACGATCCCGCGGGCCTCGCCGGCGGGCGGGACGCGGCGGCGGCCCTCGCCCGCATCGCGGAGACGCGCGCTCTGTTCGCCTCCCGCGGCGACGACAGCGGCACCCATGTGAAGGAGCACGCGCTCTGGCGCGGGGCCGGCGTGGATCCCTCGGGCGCGTCCGGCGCCTGGTACCGCGAGACCGGCTCTGGCATGGGCGCGACCCTGAACGCCGCCGCCGGCATGGGCGCCTATGCGCTGACCGACCGCGCCACCTGGATCGCCTTCGCGAACAAAAGCGATCTGCGGATCCTGGTCGAAGGCGACCCAGCGCTCTTCAACCCCTACGGCGTGATCGCCGTGAACCCGGCCCGCTGCCCAAGCGCGAAGGTGGACGCGGCGCAAGCCGTGATCGACTGGCTGCTTTCGCAAAGGGGCCAGGACGCGATCGCCGCCTATCGCCGCGACGGCCGGCGGCTCTTCTTTCCGAACGCCGCGCGCTGAACCGCGCGACCCGACGGATCGGGACGCTTGCGGCGCCCCGCGCGCCGTCGCATTGAGGTCGGGAGCGCTCCTCCCCACCTGACGGGCGGCCCTCGCCGCGGTGGGACCGCTCGCGACGCCCGCGCTCCGAGAAGGGGGCCCGCAGAAGGACGCCCGCAGAAGGACTTCTGAAGAAGGATGCCCGCGACGATGCGCCTCCGCGCCCTCCGCCTCTGCGTCCTCCGTCTCGGCGTCCTCCGTCTCGGCGTGCTCGGCCTCTGCGTCCTCGGCCTCTGCGTCCTCGGCCTCTGCGTCCTGGGCGTCGCGACGGCGCCTCTCCCGCTCAACGCCCCCGCCCGCGCGGAGACCGCTCAGACCGGCTCGGTCCGCATCGCCGTGGCCTCCAACTTCTCCGCGGCGGCGGAGGCCCTGGCCCGCCGCTTCGAGGAGCGGACGGGCGCGAAGGCGATCCTGATCCTCGGCGCGACGGGCAAGCACTACGCCCAGATCGTCCGCGGCGCGCCTTTCGACCTGTTCCTCGCGGCCGACGAAGCCCGTCCCACGCGGCTCGAGGCCGAAGGATTGACCGCGCCCGGCTCGCGCTTCGCCTACGCCTATGGCCGCCTCGCGCTTTGGAGCCGGCGGGCCGACCGCCTGGACGCGACGATCGAAGCGAGCCTCCGGGCGCCGGGCGTCCGGCGCGTCGCTCTCGCCAACCCGGCGCTCGCCCCCTACGGCCGCGCCGCGGAGGAGGCGCTCGACGCCCTCGGACTGCGCCCGGCGCTCGCGGGCCGCCTGGCCTATGGCGAGAATGTCGGCCAGGCCTTCGCCATGGCCGCGAGCGGCGCGGCCGATCTCGCGCTCATCTCGGAGGCGCAGGCCCGGTCCTGGACCGGAAGCGGCGCTGAACGGGCCGAAGAGGCCAGTTTAGCGGCCGGTTCAGCGGCCGGTTTCTTGCTCGTCCCCGAAACCGCGCACGCGCCGATCCGACAGGACGCCGTGTTGCTGACCCGCGGGGCGGACAACCCCGCCGCCCGAGCGTTCGTCCGGTTTTTGACCAGCGAAACCGGGCGCGCGATCATCGAACAGGCGGGCTACGCCGCAGCGCCGCCGACCGCCCGACCGGCGGGCGACCAGGCCGAGAGCCCCGACCAGGCGCGGGACGCGACAGAGGCGCAATGATCGACGGACTGGATTTCGGACCGCTCTGGCTGACCGCGAAGCTCGCCGCCGCGACGACCCTGGCGCTGCTGCTGACCGGCGGGCCGCTCGCCTGGTGGCTGGCGACGACGCGGAGCCCGCTGAAGCCCGTGGTCGAGACCGTCGCGGCCCTGCCGCTGGTGCTCCCGCCGACGGTGCTCGGCTTTTATCTCCTGATCCTGTTGAGCCCCGACGGCGCGCTCGGCGGTCTGTTCGTGGCGGCGACCGGCGACGCCCTGACCTTCTCCTTCACCGGCCTCGTGCTGGCCTCGATGGTCTATTCGCTGCCTTTCACCGTGCAGCCGCTCCAAACCGCCTTCGAGGCCGTCGGCCGGGCCCCGCGCGAGGCCGCAGCCGCGCTTGGCGCGAGCCCGCTCGACGCCTTCTTCACCGTGGTCGTCCCGCTCGCCGGCCGTGGGATCCTGTCCGCCGCGGTCCTGACCTTCGCCCACACCGTCGGCGAGTTCGGCGTCGTTCTGATGGTCGGCGGCGCGATCCCGGGCGAAACCAAAGTGGTGTCGATCCAGATCTACGAGCAGGTCGAAACCCTGCGTTACGCCGACGCCCACGCGCTCTCCGCGATCCTGCTGGCCTTCTCCTTCACGGTGCTGCTCCTGGTCTACGGGCTGAACCGCGCCGCGCCGATCCGGGCGGATTGACGATGGACGGACACGCGCCCCCCCCGCCGTCCAGCGATCCGCATCTCGCCGACGCGCCGCGGCTCGAGATCGACGTTCGCATCGCGTTCGGCGCGTTCGAACTGGCCGTGGACCTCGCCCCGCGCCTGTCGGGCGTCACCGCGCTGTTCGGTCCGAGCGGCGGAGGCAAGAGCACGCTGCTGCGAGTGATCGCGGGTTTCGAGCGCGGCGGCGCCGGTCGCGTCGCCTGGACCGAGGCCGGCGCGACGAGCCTATGGTCGGACAGCGCCGCGCGCGTCTTCACGCCGCCCCATCGACGGCCCGTCGGCATGGTGTTCCAGGACGCGCGGCTGTTTTCCCATCTCGATGTCACGGGCAATCTCGACTTCGCCGACCGCCGGAGCCGAGACCGCCGCCCCGGCGCCCGGATCGATCGAGGGGCGGTGATCGACGCGCTCGATCTCGCGCCCCTTTTGCCGCGCCGCGTGGACGCGCTGACGTTCGCCGCCGGACAGCGCGT
>JBCBRF010000038.1:0-24493 GCA_039819865.1 Pseudomonadota bacterium
GGCCGACTGCGCCGTTCACCGAAGCGCCGACGCGCGGCGACACGCCCGACGACGAGAAGCCGGACGCGCGCGGCTCCGACGGGCTCGCGACGGCGCCGGCGCTCGACTGGGCGTAAGGAGCGGAGAAAGGCGCGGCCTCCGCGGGGCGCCGCTCGACGATGCGGAAGACGCGCCGCCCCTCCGCGTCGACGGCCGGGCAGAGCAGCACGCGATCGCCATCCAGACCGCCCCAGCGGCAGACCGCGCCGGGCTCGAGCCGCGGGCCGAGCGATTGCGCCGATGCGGGCGCGACAGCCAGGGCGAGGCTCGCCAAGGCGACGCTAGCGAGGGCGACGCTCGAAAGGGCGAAGCCTGCGCGCAGGGGGCGGATCGGTCGGTCGCAGCTTTTGTGGTCGCGGCGCATGAGGGGCCTCCATTCGGCCGTGCGGCGATTCTTCGCCTGGAGAGATCTTAAGCCCCCGAGCGGGTCGATTCCAAGGCGGATCGCTCCGGGGTTGGGCCCGCGTCGGCCGCGGCGGCGACCCGCTCGATCGATCGGAGTCCGACGGCGCGGCGGTCGCTCGGGCCTTCCGCCTTCAGCGCGATCTCGCATAGGGCGGCGGGGCATACGATCTCGAGCGTCTCGACGGCGTCCGGGTCGAGGCGGCGCGCGGCGATGTCGACGGTCTCGGCGCTCCGGCTCGGGGCGTCGGCGCCGATCGCTTGATCCGTCACGCTCACGGCGACGGCGGCGCCCGCGCTCCCCGCTTCCAGCGTCAGGCGGAGGCGCTCGCCCGGAACGAGGCCGCCGACGGTCAGGCCCGCGGCGACGCCGCCGCGGAGCCACCAAGCGCCCGGCTCGCGCCCGATCCAGCCGGCGCCGTGGATCGCCGCCTCCTGGACCGCCAAGTCCCGGCCGAAGGCGCGCGCCCCGAAATCGACCGAAGCGCCAAGCGCCGGCGCGACCGCCGCATTCCCGGACGAGACCGCCGAGGCCGCGACGCGGTCGAGCGCGGCGAGGACGTCCGCCGCGACGGCGGACCAGTCGCGGAGCGGCGCGGCGGCGGCCGTCTTGCGGGCGGCGGCCAAGGCGCGGTCGTCGAGGGTGAAGGTCTCGAGCTTCGCCAACAGATCGGCCGGGTCGTCGGTTTCGAAAAACGTCGCGGACCCGCCGCCCGCCTCGATCAGCGCGGAGTTCCGCGCCACCAGAGGCGGCAAGCCGGCGCTCAGGCTCTCGGTCACCGGCAGGCCCCAGCCCTCATAGCGGCTCGCCACGACCGAGAATCGGGCGCGAGCGTAGCACCAGGCGAGCTCGGCGTCGGACAGGTCGTGGAGGAGCGCGACCGACCCTTGCAGCGGCTCTCGGTCGTCCAGATCGTCGAGGATCCGCTCCTCGCGCCAGCCAAGCCGGCCGACCACCAGCAGGACCGGCGTGCGGGCCCCGAAGCGGCGGGTCAGAGCCTCCCAGGCGTCGAACAGCAACGCGTGGTTCTTGCGCGGCTCGATGGAGCCGACCGTCAGCGCGAAGCCGCGCTCGGACAGGGCGGCGGCGAGGCGGGGGTCGAGCGGCGGGCGCTTCGGGCGGGGCGCGATCGCGGCGCGGGCGTCGAGCCGAACGGGCTCGATCGGGGTCGGACGGCCGCCGATGCGGGCGCGCGTCTCGGCCAGATCGGCGGCGGTCCGCTCGGAATTCGCCAGAAAGCCGTCCGCCAGGGTCGCCGCGCCCGCGAGCCAGCGGCCGTACTCGGCCGGCACATGGGGCGGGCAGGTCTCCGGCAGGATCAACGGCACGCAATCATGCACGAAGGGGATGTAGATCAGGCCCGCGCGGCGCTTGGCGGCCTGGACGTCGCGGTGGAGCCGCGCGTCCCGCCAGACGGCGCCGGGCGTGAACAGGATCGGACGCGCACACTGATCGAGCGCGCCCTCGTCGGCCCCCGCCACGGCCTCGGCCGCGCGGCGCCGGGCGACGCCGCCCTGGCGAGCGGCCTCGATCGCCGCCAGGACCGCCCGGTTCGAGACCAGGCGCCAGCCGCCCAGCTCGGGCCGGTGGAGCGCGGCGCGGATCCGGCGGCCGCGCGCAGGGCCGCCCTTCGCCGCGGGCGCGAGCAAGGCGCGGGCGAGCTCCGCCTGAACGCGCTGGATCCCGGAGACGGCCGGGTTGTGGCGCAGAAACTCGACCAGATCGGTCAGGTCGAGCGCGATGGTCAGGGCCTCGGCGCCCCCGGCGGGACGGGCGGGCGGCGCCGGCGGCGGGTCCGCGAGCGCCGCGTCGGCCAGGGTCTCGGCGGCGCTCGCCTCGCGCCCCGCCACGGCCTCGGCCTCGGCCAACGCGCGGACGCGCTTCGGGGCGTCGTCGGCTTCGGCCGCCCGGCGGCGGGCGGCGATCTCGGCGGCGGGCTCCTCGAGCGCGCGGAGAAGATCGGCGTAGTCGGTCCAGAGATTGGCGTTCGTGGGGTCGAGCTGCTGGGCGCGAAGAAAGGCCGCGCGGGCCCAGCTCGGCTTGCCGAAGAGCCGCGCGGCGCGGGCGTAGGCGGCCCAGTCGCGGGCGCGGGCGGCGAAGCGTTCGGGCGCGGCGTCGGGTTTCGGCGGGGTCTCCGCCAACAGGCGCTCGGCGCGGCGGAGACAGGCGAGGCCCGCGGCGCGGCGGCCGCCGCGCCGGAGCGACAGCGCGTGCCGAACCCAGGCGCGGGGGCGCCAGGGGGCGACGCGGGTGGCGATTCGGCGATGGAGCGCCGCGGTGCGCCAGCGGCCGAGCCTGACCCAGAATTCCGCGCCGAGTTCGAAGCCGCGGGAGGTCCAGGAGCGGAGCGCGGTCAGCATCGCGGCGCGCTCGTCGAAGCCGTCGCGCGCGCATCGCGGACGCAACGGGCCCTCGCCGGCGCCAGCGCGCCGCGTCGGATCGGATCACAGATCGTCAGGCTGCGCCTCATAGGATCACGCCGTCGCAGAGGCCTCGGCCAGGCGCCGACGCCGTGGATCCCCTTCCACTCTCCCTCCGCGCGTTCTCATCGCATTCGCGGCGCCGAGCGTCCAGAGCGGAGGCGGATCGCTCGGCCTCAGCGATCCAGATCGCGGGCCAGGCGGAAGCCGACGAAAGCGCCGCGATAGCCGCGCTCGGTGCGGTTGCGGTTCGCCGTCCGCGCGCTCGTCGGCTTGAAGTCCCAGGCGCCGCCGCGAAGGCCGCCGCGGGCGCAGTCGCCGCCGTTCGCCGACATCCAGGCCGCGCCGTCCGACGGCGCGCCGCGGTAGCTCTCGTGCCAGCAGTCCTCGGTCCATTCCCAGACATTGCCCGCCATGTCGACCAGGCCGAAGGCGTTCTCGCGGAAGCTTCCCGCCGGCGCGGTGAAGGCGTAGCCGTCGTCGCAGGCGGCGGCCGCCCAGTTGAAGCCGTTCACCCGGGCGCTGGTCTGATCGTAGAGGTTGGCGTGATCGCAACCGCGATCGGGATCGTCGCCCCAAACGTAAGCGCCGGCGCCCCGGGCGCGGGCCGCATACTCCCACTCCGCGGCCGAGGGCAGGCGGTAGGGCGCGTTCGGCGTTTTAGCGTTCAGCCAGGCGATGTAGGACTGAGCGTCCTCCCAGGAGACGCAGACGACCGGGTGGCGGTCGGTCTGCTCGAAGCCCGGGTCGCGCCAGGAGCGGCCCGAGCGGAAATCCCAGGAGCCGTCCTCGTAGGTCCGGCAGACATCGCCCGACCCCAGCCCGCCGCGATAGCCGGTCTCGGCGACGAAGGCCGCGTATTCGCCGCGGGCGACTTCGCTCCGGCTAAGAGCGAAGGCCGCGACGTCGACGGTGCGGCGGGGGCTTTCGTCGGAGGCGCGGTCGGGCTCGTCGTCGGGCGAGCCCATGGTGAAGCGGCCGGCCCGGATCGCGATCATCTCGGGGCAGCCCGGGCAGTCGCGGAAGCGGTCGCCGGCCGCGCGGGCGACCGGACCCGCGCTTTCGACCGAGGGCGCGCCGCCGCCGCGCCGAAGCGCCTTCGCACGGATCTCGGCGAGGCGTGCGGCGGCCGTGCCGGGGCAGGCGAGCGCCAGGCCCTCGAGCTCCTCGGGGTTGGTCGCGTCCTTCACGTCCTGCCAGAGCTTGAGCGAGGTCGCCTGGTCGCAGCCGGTCGAGGATGCGCCCGACTGGACGCGGTTGTCGGCGCACTCGACGGCGACCCGCTGGAGGCAGGCGCGATAGTCGGTCATCTGGGCCTCGCAGGCCGCGCTCTTGCCGGCGGCGCCGGCGCGCACCGAGCCGGCG
Source organism: Pseudomonadota bacterium (assembly GCA_039819865.1). Lineage (GTDB taxonomy): Bacteria > Pseudomonadota > Alphaproteobacteria > Rhodobacterales > Rhodobacteraceae > JBCBRF01. The sequence continues at coordinate 4,228 of JBCBRF010000038.1, forward strand.
CCGAAGCGCTCCACCTGGTCGAGGCAGGCTTCGCTGATCCGCGCGCCGCAGCTTTGGCCAGGATCGGCGCAAAGCTCCGCGGTCGATTGGGCGGCGGCCGGCCCGGCGAAGAGGGCGAGGGCGAGCGCGGGGGCGAGCGCGGGGGCGGCGAGCATCGACGCGGCCCGGCGCCCGGAAAGTGACCGACGGTTGTTTCGCTCCATGGCGCGCGCCTCCGACCTTCTCGCATTCCGTTCGCGCCGGACCATGGGGCAAGGCCGGCGCGATGAAAACCCCGCGCCCAGGCGGCGAGCGGCGGGGACGCGGCCCCCGTCTCGACGCCGCGGACGCGCGCACAAAAAAACGCCCCGGACCCGTCGGGTCCGGGGCGCTCCCTCGCGCAATCGGCGGACGCCGATCAGGCGTCGAAGAACCGGCTTTGCAGCAGGTGGCGAATGATCTGCTCCGCCGCCTCCTCCGGGGTCATCGAGGTGGTGTCGACGCGGATCTCCGGGTTCTCCGGCGGCTCATAGGGGCTGTCGATACCGGTGAAGTTCTTGATCTGGCCGGCGCGGGCCTTCTTGTAGAGGCCCTTCACGTCGCGCTGCTCCGCCACGTTCAGCGGGGTGTCGACATGCACCTCCAGGAACTCGCCGTCCTCCATCATCTGGCGCGCCATCCGACGCTCCGAGCGGAACGGCGAGATGAAGGAGACCAGCGTGATCAGGCCGGCGTCGACCATCAGCTTCGACACCTCGGAGACCCGGCGGATGTTCTCCACGCGGTCGGCGTCGGTGAAGCCGAGATCCCGGTTCAGCCCGTGGCGGACATTGTCGCCGTCGAGCGTGTAGGTGTGCTTGCCCATAGCGTGCAGGCGCTTCTCGACGATGTTGGCGATCGTCGATTTACCCGCGCCCGAAAGGCCGGTGAACCAGAGCACGCAGGCCTTCTGACCCTTGGCGGTCGAGCGCGCGGCCTTGTCGATGTCGAGCACCTGGTGGTGGATGTTCGAGGCGCGGCGCAGCGCGAACTGCAGCATGCCCATGCCGACCGTGTTGTTGGTCATCCGGTCGACCAGGATGAAGCCGCCCAGATCGCGGTTGGCCTCATAGGCCTCGAACGCGATGTCGCGGTCGAGGGCGATGTTGCAGACCCCGATCTCGTTCAGCGCCAGGGTCTTGGCCGGCTGACGCTCGAGCGTGTTCACGTTGACCTTGTACTTCGGCTCGGTGATCTGCACGGAGGCGACGCGGGCGCCGGTCTTCAGCAGATAGGAGCGGCCCGGAAGCATGGCGTCCTCGGTCATCCAGAGCATGGTGGCCTGGAACTGGTCCGCGACTTCGGTCGGCTCGGCGCCGGCGCAGAGCACGTCGCCACGCGAGATGTCGATCTCGTCGTCGAGCGTGATGGTCACCGACTGGCCGGCCACGGCCTCGGCCAGGTCGCCGTCGAGCGTGACGATGCGGGCGACCGTGCTTTCGCGGGCCGAGGGCAGCACCTTCACGCTGTCGCCGACGCGGATCCGGCCCGAGACGATCTGGCCGGAAAAGCCGCGGAAGTCGAGGTTCGGGCGGTTCACCCACTGCACCGGCATGCGGAACGGCTTCGACAGATCCTCGGCGCCGATCTCGACCTGTTCGAGATGGGCCATCAGGGTCGGACCGTCGTACCAGGGCGTCGTGTCGCTCTTCTCGACGATGTTGTCGCCCTTCAGAGCGGAGGCCGGGATCGCCTGGATGTTCTGGATCCCGAGCGGCTCGGCGAAGCGGCGATACTCCGTCTCGATCTGAGCGAAGGTCTCGCGGCTATAGTCCACCAGATCCATCTTGTTGACGCAGAGCACCACGTTTTTGATGCCGAGCAGCGAGACGATGTAGGTGTGACGCCGGGTCTGGGTCAGCACGCCCTTGCGGGCGTCGATCATCACGATCGCCAGATCCGCGGTCGAGGCGCCGGTCGCCATGTTGCGGGTGTACTGCTCGTGACCCGGGCAGTCAGCGACGATGAACTTGCGCTTCTCGGTCGAGAAAAAGCGATAGGCGACGTCGATGGTGATGCCCTGCTCGCGCTCGGCGGCCAGACCGTCGACCAGAAGGGCGAAATCGATGTCCTCGCCCTGGGTGCCCATCTTCTTGCTGTCGTTCTCGAGCGCGGCGAGTTGGTCCTCGAAGATCATCTTCGATTCGAACAGCAGGCGGCCGATCAGGGTCGATTTGCCGTCGTCCACCGAGCCGCAGGTGATGAAGCGCAGCAGCGACTTGTGCTCATGGGCCTTCAGATAGCCCTCGATGTCGGTCGCGATGAGAGAGTCTTTGTGCGACATGGGTCAGCTCCCTTGCTCGACCGGGAAACCGGCCATGGCGTCCATGATTTTCTCGGCGACGCCGGGACGCGCCGCGTAGTTGGCGATGCCGGTCAGCGCGAGTTCGGACACGCCCATCCGGGCGGCCACTTCGCGGTCCGGCACTCGTAAGACGAGACCGAGCTCGACGAGACCGGCCCAAAGCCGATCTTCGTCGGTTCCGACCCGCATGCCGACCATCAACCCCGGGTTCATCGCGCCGTTCACGACCCGGTCCTGGGCTTCATGGCCGATCGCGCGCCACAACGCCGGGAGTTCGGACGCCTCCGCGGCCGGGGCGGGCGCTCCGGTCTCGCGACGGGGCGCCGGAGGCGGCGCCGCGGTCTTCGTCGGGTTGGGGAGCGGGGCGGCCGAGGTCCGACGCCCGAACAGCTTGCGTGCGCCGCCGAACATCAGAAGTACCCCTCCTGCTTCTTCTTCTCCATCGAGGCGGCCTGGTCGTGGTCGATGACCCGGCCCTGGCGCTCGGAGGTGGTGGTCAGGAGCATCTCCTGAATGACTTCCGGCAAGGTGGTCGCCTCGGACTCGACCGCGCCGGTCAGCGGGTAGCAGCCGAGGGTGCGGAACCGGACCATCTTGTACTCGGGCTTCTCGCCCGGGTTGAGCGGCATCCGGTTGTCGTCGACCATGATCAGGTTGTCGTCGCGGCGCACGACCGGGCGCTTGGCCGACAGATAAAGCGGCACGATCTCGATGTTCTCGCGGTAGATGTACTGCCAGATGTCGAGCTCGGTCCAATTCGACAGCGGGAAGACCCGGATGCTCTCGCCCGGCTTCTTGCGGGCGTTGTAGAGGTTCCAGAGCTCTGGGCGCTGGTTCTTCGGGTCCCAGCGGTGCTGCGCGGTGCGGAAGGAGAAAACGCGCTCCTTGGCGCGGCTTTTCTCTTCATCGCGGCGGGCGCCGCCGAAGGCTGCGTCGAACTTGTACTTGTCGAGGGCCTGCTTCAGCGCGACCGTCTTCAGCATGTCGGTGTGCACGGCCGAGCCGTCGCGGAAGACGTTGACGCCGTCGGCGATCGCCTCCTCGTTGCGATGGACCAGCAGGTCGACGCCGTACTTCTCCGGCAGGCTGTCGCGCAGCTTGTACATCGCCTGGAATTTCCAGGAGGTGTCGACGTGCAGAAGCGGGAACGGGATCTTCGAGGGGAAGAACGCCTTTCGCGCGATGTGGAACAGCACGGCGCTGTCCTTCCCGATCGAGTACAGCATGACCGGGTTTTCCGCCTCCGCCGCGACCTCGCGGAAGATGTGGATCGCCTCGGATTCGAGACGTTGGAGGTGCGTGAGGTCCGACATCGACTGCTCCTTCTCTGACCCCTGCTACGATGTCCGCATGGCGCGGCGGCGACCCGAATTCGGACGGCGGCCGGCGCGCCTGCGATCATCTCCAGGCGAATTCAAGAAACGCGCCGTTCGCGAGAAGCGAAACGGCGCCGCAACATCACGCTTCGGCCGGTTCGGCGACGGACAGGGTCACCGAGGGGGCGTAAGCGAGGAAATGGGGGTTCTCGAAACCCGGCTTGCCGTAAGTCAGGGGGCCGCCGGAGCCGCCGTTCGAGGAGAACACGTCCACCCGGCCGCCGGCGGCGCGCAGAACCGCGTGCGCGGCCGCGGTGTCCCACTCCATGGTGCGGCCGAGGCGCGGGTAAAGATCGGCCTCACCCGACGCGACCAGGCAGAATTTCAGCGAGGAGCCGGCGGACTTGAAGTCGGCGACGTCGTAGCGCGCGATGTAGTCGTCCGTGGCCTGGTCGCGATGGGATTTCGAGGCGACGACGCCAAGCGCGGCGTCGTCGGCCTCGCGGACGCGCAGATGAGTGGTCTCACCGATTTTCTCGAGCGCGATCTCGCCGCTCTCCTCGACCGCGAAATCCGGATCAGGCGTCCAGAACAGCCGCTTCAGCGCCGGCGCGAACACGACGCCCATCACCGGCTCGCCATGCTCGATCAGCGCGATGTTGACGGTGTACTCGCCGCGGCCGGTGATGAACTCCTTGGTGCCGTCGAGCGGATCGACCAGGAAGAAGCGGGCGGCGTGGTCCAGATTGTGGCTCTCGGCGCGCTCTTCGGTGACCGTGGGGATGTCCGGGAACGCGGCGATCAGGCCCTCGGCGATGATCTTGTCGGCGGCGTGATCGGCGGCGCTGACCGGGCTGTCGTCCGCCTTGGCCTCGACCGCGAGATCGGCGTCGCCGAAGAATTTCAGGGTCTCCGCGCCCGCCAGCAGCGCCAGACGCCGCATCTCCTCTCCGATCGCCTCGTAGCCGCTTCGATCCATCGCTTCCGTCATGCTCTCGCCTCCAAGTTTCTCGACCCGTCTTTCCGCGCGCGCCGTCCTGGCCCGAAGGCCCAGAAGACCCCGACGCCTAGCCGCGGCCCCGATAAGGGGCCACGCCCTGATCCGGCAGCCAGACGCCCTCGGGTACGGGGCCGGTCTGCCAGAACACGTCGATCGGAATGCCGCCGCGCGGGTACCAATAGCCCCCAATCCTTAGCCAAATGGGCGCCACGCGCTCGACGATCCTTTTCGCGACGTAAACAGTGCAATCTTCATGAAAGGCGCCATGGTTTCGGAAGCTTTGAAGGAACAACTTCAAAGACTTGCTTTCGACCAGGCTTTGATCCGGAACGTAATCGATCACCAGGTGGCCGAAGTCCGGTTGACCCGTCACCGGACAGATCGAGGTGAATTCGGGACAGCTGAAGCGCGTAACGTAATGCGCGCCCGGATGCGGATTGGGCACGGCCTCGAGCGCGGCGGCGTCCGGGTTTTCAGGCGCGGCGACCGCGGCGCCGAGCTGGGTCAGCGTGGTCTTCTCACTGGTCATTCGCCGATCCCCGTCTCGAACTCGCCCTGATAGACGCAGCCCTCGCGGTCGCTGTCGCGGTGCACCTCGACCGCCCAGAGCGCCGGCTCCTCCGCCGCGAGACGTCGCCAGATCCAGACCGCGATCGCCTCGAGCGTCGGGCGCTCCAGGCCCGGGACCTCCTCGTTCAGGTAGCGGTGGTCGAGCGCGTCGCGGATCCGGGCCAGAGGCTCGCCGAGCGCGCCGAACTCCGCGATCATGCCGGTCTCCGGGTCGGGGCGGCCGTCGAGCACGACGCGCACGCGGTAGGAGTGGCCGTGCAGCCGATGATTCGGATGACCGGGCGGGAACACCGTCGGCAGGTGGTGGGCGGCGTCGAAACTGAAGTCTTTGTAGATGCGCATGCGGGCGCGGCCTCCAAGCGGTCGGAGCGATCCTCAAGCGACGCCGCGCGCCCCGCTCGCGCGGCGTGGTCCGATCGCTGAGCGCTGCGGTGGACCGAGGCCACGCGCCCCGTCAAGACCCGCGCGCGCTGCGGCGCCGCATTGACCGGCGGCTATGCGCGCGCCGCGACTCGGAACCGGACCCGCCCGGCGCGGCGCGCCTCGAAACGGCGCATCCGCGACGTATGCGTTCGAGATAGAGACGCGGCGGCGGAATGCGAACCCAGCCTCTCAGGGCAGGCCCAGAATCTTGTGGGTCTGGATCGACAGACGCCAACGCGGGTCGGCCAGGCAGCGGTCGGCGCAGGCGGCCGCGTTGGCGGCCGAGGCGGCGGGGTCGCCCGCGACGTCGAGCGGCTGCAACAAATGGTGGCGGAAAGCCAGATCCACGAAGCGGTCGGGGTCGGCTTCGGGCTCCGCCTGCGGATAAACCAGCTTCAGCTCGTCGCCGGCGGTGAGCGCCAGCGGCGCGGCGCCTTTCGGGCTGACGCAGATCCAATCAAGCCCGCCGGTCTCGCCTTCGGGCGCGGGCAGGGTGCCGTTGGTCTCGACCGCAATCTCGAAGCCCTGATCGTGGAGCGCGTCGATCAGTGGGCCGTCAAGCTGCAAGAGAGGCTCTCCGCCGGTGCAGACGACGAGCGGGCGGCCGGCGCGGGCGGCCCAGAGGTCCGCCACCCGGTCGGCGAGCGCGTCGGCGGTCTGGAAGCGGCCGCCGCCGGGGCCGTCGACGCCGACGAAATCGGTGTCGCAGAACCGACAGATCGCAGCGGCGCGGTCCCGTTCGCGGCCGGACCAGAGGTTGCAGCCGGCGAAGCGCAGGAAGACGGCGGCGCGGCCGGCCTGCGCCCCCTCGCCTTGCAGCGTCAGGTAGACTTCTTTGACGGCGTAGCTCACCGCCGGCTCTCCCTTTTTTGCGAGACTTCAGCGCGATCGCCCGACGCTCCGCGCGCCGTCAAGCGCTCACCGCCCGGTAACGCCGCCAACCGTCGGCGCGCAACTCGCAGGCGGGGCAAGCGCCGCAGCCATAGCCCCAGTCATGGCGCTGAGAGCGGTCGCCGAGATAGCAGGTGTGGGTGTGCTCCAGGATCAGCGCGACCAGCGCGTCGCCGCCGAGACGATGCGCCAGCGCGAAAGTCTCCGCCTTGTCGCGCCACATCAGAGGCGTGTGGATCGCCGTTCGGCGGTCGAGACCGAGGCTGAGCGCCGCCTGCTGCGCTTTCAGCGTGTCGTCTCGGCAGTCCGGATAGCCCGAATAGTCGGTCTCGCACATCCCGCCGACCAGATGACGCAGGTCGCGGCGATAGGCGAGCGCGCCGGCGAGCACGAAGAACAGCAGGTTGCGGCCCGGCACGAAGGTGCTCGGAAGACCGGCGTCGGTGGTCTCGATGGCGATCGCGTCGGTCATCGCGGTCGCGCCCAGCTGCTTCAGCACGGCGGCGTCGAGGCGATGGTCCTCGCCGAGGCGGGCGCTCCAGGCGGGGAAGGCCTCGATCAGCTTCTCGCGAAAGGCGGCGCGGACGTCGAGCTCGACCCGATGGCGCTGACCGTAGTCGAAGCCCACGGTCTCGACCCGCTCGAAGCGCTCGAGCGCCCAGACCAGGCAGGTCGCGCTGTCCTGGCCGCCCGAGAACAGCACCAGGGCGGCGCGGTTGCGGTCGGCGTCGGTGCTGAGGCGCGTCTGTTTCACAAGGTCCGTCATTCGCCGCTCGTCAGGCTGTCGATCGCCGCGTCGAGCCATTCTCGGCCGAGGATGATCGCCGCGCCCGGGGCCTCGAAGCGGGCCTCGACCAGATCCGCCGCGGCGCGGTTCGAGGTGCCGACCCGAAGGCCGGTCTCGAACGCCAAGCCCTCTAAAGGCCAAGCGAGGCCGCTCGAGGCGAGGGCGCGGACCGGGCGAAGGGGAAAGACCGAGACGCGGGCTCCGGGGCTGAGGCGGGCGCGCCAGTGGAGAGGCGCCATAAAGAGCACGTCCTCCTCCCCGATCAGCACCACGCGGCGATCGGCGTAACGCAGCAGCACATGCGTCGCCGCCAGCGTGTGGTCGAAGCGCGCGCCGAGGAAGCCGAGGCCGAGATAGAGCGGCGCGGCGACCGTGTAGAGGCACTTCTCCAGATCCGTGCTGTCCTGCTCATCGATGGCATGGACCGAGACGGACGGATCGGCGCGCCAGGCGTCCAGATCGCTGACCGAATCCATGTCCCCGATCACTGCGCGGAGCCGCGGGGCCGCGCCTGGCGTCAACGCGTTGGCGCCGCCGTCGGCGGCGACGTCGCAAACGGTCCGCGCCGCCGCCAATGCGTAGCCCTCCGGATCGACGCCCGCGCCGCCCAGCAGGGCGACGGGCGCATCGAAGCGCAGGGGGGGCGCGGCGATCGACGGATTTCTCATGGAGCAGACCTAGCGATCCCGAGGGTCGCGATCCAGAGGATGTGCGGCCGGCGAGCTCGAGCGGCGGAATCGGCGGCCCCGCCCCAAATCCGGACAACCATCCCGCGACTTGAGACAGCCATTTCTCTCCGGAAAGTTGAACCGCATGACATGGGTCAAATTAACTTTCAAACTTGTGTTCTGTTAACTACAAAAGACCGGTTGCGATCACTTTTTCTTTGAGTGATCCATGTCTCGCACCTGCACAGAGGCTGACTCGCCGGATATCGGGACTTGGCGCCGCTCCTGCTCTGAGCACCCCGAACAAGGCTGTTTCGGCGAAGCGCCTGAACAAGAGGACGCGAAGCTGCGCACAAGCGCCGCGGTGAGCGAAGGGGATTGCGAGATGGAGATCACGCCAGGCGTGGACGGCGTTTACCAGGCCGAGGATGCGACGCTGGACGGCGTCGGGATCCAGGACAAGAGCTTCCACCTCGGCTATGAGGGAACGGGCTATGTCGACTATGACGGCTCGACGCCGACCGGCGAGTCGATCACCTGGCATATCGATTTCCCGTCCAGCGGCGAGTTCACGCTCACCTGGCGCTATGGGCTCAAGAAAGGCGATCGTCCGCTCGACGTCGAGGTCAACGGGCAGGTCGTCGAGGCTTCGAAGTCGTTCGCCGCGACCGGCGACTGGACGGTCTGGGGCACGGTCTCGACCGTCGTGACGCTCGACGCGGGCGTGAACAGCATCTCGCTCACCGCGATCGGCAGCTCAGGCGCGAACATCGACTCTCTGACCGTGACCGAGAACAGCCCGCCGCCCGTCGATTTGTTCGAGGCGCAGGTCAACTTCCAAGCTTCGGGCGCCGCCGTGCCGAGCGGTTATGTCGCCGATCTCGGCGAGGCCTATGACGAAGATCGGGGATATGGCTGGGTGACCGAGGCGAGCGCCGGCGGAACGTCGGCGATCCCGCTCGACGTCACGCAATACGCCCGGGCGCGCGACCTGCCCGGCACGGACTCGCGGCTATCGACGCTCGTGCACCTCCAGAAAGAGGCCGCGGCCTGGGAGTACGAGGTCGAAAACGGCTTCTACGCCGTCACGGTCAGCGTCGGCGACAGCTTCACCGACAGCGCGCATGTGCTGAACGTCGAGGGTCAGGCGCTGCTGCCGAGCTTCGCGCCGTCGGGCCCGCATCTCTACGAAGTCGCCACCACGGTGGTCGAAGTCACCGACGGCAAGATCACGATCGACGCAATCGGCGGCGACAACACCAAGATCAATTACGTCCATATCGCGGAAGTGTCCGGCGATCCGGCCCCCGAGGTCGCGAGCAGCACGCCCGCGTCCCGCGCCACGGGCGTCGACCCGGAAGCGTCGGTGACCTTCGAGGTCTCGCTGCTGCCGCAGAACGGCACGATCGACGAGACCAGCCTGTCGAGCAGCACGGTCAAGCTCTACGAGACCAACAGCGGCACGGAGGTCCCGGGGCTCGCCAACACCACCGGCGGCGGCGACTCCATCACCTTCACGCCCTCGGTCGCGCTGCAGCCGAACACGCATTACTCCGTGGTGATCGACGGCGTGACCGATCTCGCCGGCCGGCCGTTCGATCCCTACACCACCACGTTCACGACCGGCGAAGGCTCCGGCGGTTCGACCGGCGACGAGCTGAACTTCTCCGTCGAGGTCCAGGACCAGGGCGATCTCTACACCTCCGTCACGGTCAGCCCCGACGGCGAGTATCTCTACGCCGCCACGATCACCGGCGAGCTGATCCGCTGGACGATCGATCCGGACACCGGCGCGCTGTCGAACAAAGAGGTGAACGACGCCTACGGCAGCAACACGATCATCGGCCTCGAGTTCCGCCCGGGCGACAGCTCGGAGCTGTGGATCACGGTCAACGGTCCGGCGTTCGCCAACAACCATCCGGACTTCACCGGCGAGATCGTGAAGGTCAGCATCAACGAGGGCGAAGACTTCACGACCTCGGCCGGGATCACGCAGGAGGTCTATGTCACCGGCCTGCCGCGGTCGGCGGGCGACCATTTGGCCAACAGCCTGGAGTTCGGGCCGGACGGCCAGCTTTACCTCACCATGGGCTCGCAGTCGGCGATGGGCGAGGCCGACCCGAACTGGGGCTTCCGCGACGAGCGCCTGCTGAGCGGCGCGGTGCTGAAGATCGATCCGGACCGCACGCCGCCCCAGGGCGGGTTCGACGTGCAGACGGACGTCGAAGACTACGACCCGAACCAGGAAGGGCTGCAGAGCACCCCGATCTCGGAGCGGGTTCTGTCGGCCGATGGCGAGGGCTACTACGTCCCCGGTTTCTACAACCCGTTTGAAGAAGACGCGGTCGTGCAGATCTACGGCGAGGGCGTGCGCAACGCCTACGATCTGGTCTGGCACTCCTCGGGCAATCTCTACGTGCCCACCAACGGCTCGGCGGGCGGCGGGTATGTGCCTGAGGATCCGACGCAGCCCGGCACGCAGGCGATCCCGGGCGACGATCCGAACGTCAACGGCGCGCCGGTGCAGAACGACTACCTCTTCAACGTGGTCGAGGGCGGTTATTACGGCCATCCGAACGAGCTGCTGGGCAACTACATCCTGAACGGCGGCAACCCGACCGCGGGCGTGGATCCGGCCGAGGTCGTGACCACCAACCCGAACAGCGCGCTCCGCGGCTACGAAGTCGGCGTCAATCCCGACCCCGAGTGGCAGGGCTTCGCCTATGATTTCGGGGCGAAGATCTCCCCGAACGGGGTGGTCGAGTATCAGAACGGGGCGCTCTCGGGCGCGCTGCTGGTCGCCGAGTACTCCCAAAGCGACAGCATCCGCGTGCTGAGGGTGGACCCGGTCACGGGCGAGATCACCGACGGCTCGGAGACCCTCCGGGACGAGAACGGCGATCTTTTGCGCTTCGACAACCCGCTCGACGTCGCGACCGATCCCCGGAACGGCAACATCTACGTCGCCTCGCTCGACCCGAGCGGGCAGAAACCGCCGGCGATCACGCTGCTGCGCCCGACGGTGTCGCAGCCGCCGGCGGACGGGCCGGCCGTCTCGCTCGGCGCCGACCTGTCCGAGGTGGAGAGCGCGGGCTCGCTCGCCATTCCGGTCACGCTCGACAGCGCGGCCGCGAACACCGACGGCGTGACCGTGACGCTGCGGATCATCGACGGCGCGGCCCAGGCGGGGACCGACTTCTCCGTGCCGGGCGCGACGGTCGACGGACAGGATCTGCTCGCGACCGTGACGATCCCGGCGGGCCAGACCTCCGGATCGCTGCCGATCACGCTGATCGACATCGCCGGCGACCAGGGATCTCGCGGGTTCACGGTCGAGATCGACGCGGTCTCGGGCTCGAACGCGACGATCGTGACCGCGTCGGACGATCTGTCCGTCACGATCACGGACGACGACGCCGGGGGGCCGGGCGGCGAGGAGACGGTGATCTATCGTGTCAACGCGGGCGGGAACGCGGTCGCTGCGATTGACGGCGGGATCGATTGGGAGAGCTCGAAGAACGCCAATCCGTCGATCTATTCGGTCGGCGAGACCAAGATCGGCGTGCGCAACGACGCCGTGGATCTTTCGCTTGTCGACGCCTCGACCGCGCCGGAGGCGTTGTTCCTGGTCGGTCAGATCGACCCGAACAGCACGCCGCAGACGATGCAGTGGGCTTTCCCGGTCGAGGCCGGAGGCGAGTATCGCGTGACGCTCTATTTTGCGGAGAAGCAGACGAATCTCTCGGCGAACAACCAGAGATACTTCGACGTCTCGGTCAACGGCCAGGTTCCGGCGGCTTTCGACGATATCAATCCGTGGGCGCTGGCCGGCCAACAATCCGCCGTCGCGGTCTCCGTCACGACGACGGTGACGATGGGCGCCGGCGACACGCTGCTCGACCTGGAGACGCTCTCGCAAGACGGCACGCCCTATATCCATGCGATCGAAATCGCCGAGATCGGCGACGGGCCGCCGCCCGCGCCGGCCGGCGAGATCACGATCGAGAATCCAGAGCAGATCCTGGTCAATCAAACGCGGCTGGTGTTCAACAAGCTCGAGGACAAGACGCTGCCGAACAAGGTGTTCGAGGACAACACCGAGGCGAGCTTCGTCATCCGCAACGACGGAACGGACCCGCTCGAGATCCAGGACCTCGACATCACCGGGCCGTTCGAGTTCATCGATCCGAGCCAGGACCAGCCGACCACCTTGGCCGCGGGCGAGAGCGTCGAGATCGGGGTTCGGTTCGTCGGAACGCCCGTGACCGGCGCCGAGATCCAGACCGGGACGGTCACGATCACCTCGAACGACGCGGACGAGGGCGTGAGCACCGTCGATCTGGCCGGCTACTATCAGGAGCAGCCGGAAAGCGGCATCGAGCTCTCGGCGCTCGACCATGCGGAGCTGTTCGGCTTCACCACCGATTTCGGCGCGCCGGGCGAGCTCGAGAACAGCGGCAACGCGTTCGAGGCGATCGGCGACGAAGTGCTGTCGACCACCTGGGTGCAGGCGGATAGCGGCGCGCCGATCGAGGTGACGCAGCTCGGCGCCTGGACGCGGCCGCTGGTCTACACGTTCAAAACCTACGATCCGACCACCTTGTCGGAGACGGCGATCCTGAGCGCGGACAAGGAGGAGTCCAACACCGTCCTGCCCACGCTCTCGAACAGCGACGACCTCGCTCAGGCGAGCTTCAACGAGGCGGACCCGTTCGGGATCATCGTCGCCGGCGGCGGCAACAAGGACTTCAGCGACCCGCAGTACAATACGGATCAGGGACACTTGGTGCGTTTCTTCACCGCGAAGGACGAGGACGGGCAGGTGATCGACAATACCTATGTGGTGCTGCATGACTACATAGGCGCCAACGACGATTACAACGACAACGTCTATGTCATCAGCAATATCGACCCGTATTTCGGGTTCGCCTGAGCCGCGTCGGCTCAGGAGCGTCGGGGGCGCGGCGGCTGGACCGCCGCGCCCTTCGCATGCATGAGGGTGGGGTCGTTCGCCGAAAGCGCTCCGCCGTGACCGAGACCGCCCCCACCCCCGCCCTACCGACGCCGTCGTCGCGTCGCCGATCAGATCCGACGCGCGGGCTGTTCTTCGCGGCGGCGCTCCTGACCGTTCTGGCCATGCTCGGCGCCCATGCCTGGTCGACGCAGCGGCATGCGGCGCAGCTGGCCCAGCGGAGCGAAGCCGCCCTGTCGCTTTGGGCGGAGATCCTGAACGGCTGGCTCGGGCGATACCGCACGCTCACCGCGATCTATGCTCGAAACTCGGAGATCGCGGCCCTGCTCCGCGCGCCCGAGGACGGGGTGATGGTCGAGCTGGTGAACGCTCGGCTCGAGCTTCTGAACGGCGCGACAGGCGCCGCGGACACTTATGTGCTCGACGCCGACGGGGTCACGGTGGCGGCGTCGAATTGGGCCGAGCCGATCTCGTTCATGGGCAACGACTACAGCTTCCGACCCTATTTCAAGCAGGCGATGCAGGGGCGGCTCGGTCGCTACTTCGCGCTCGGGACGTCGAGCGGCAAGCGCGGCTATTTCTTCTCGCATCCGGTGCGGGACCGGAACAAAATCGTCGGCGTGGTGGTGGTGAAGGTCCCGGTCGACGCGGTCGAGCAGGAAATGCGCGGCGGGCGCGATCAGCTGTTCGTATCCGACCAGGCCGGGGTGGTGGTGCTCGCGGGCGACCCGCGGCTCCGGATGACGACGCTCGGGCCGCTGTCGAAAGCGGACCGACGGCGGATCGCGATTAACCGCCAGTTCGATCTCGCGCGCCTCGCGCCCGCGCCGATCGAGGGCCTGCGCGCCGCGGGCGCGCCGGCGGACGGGCTGGTGCGGGCGCGTCAGGATCGGCTTTCGGCGCCGTTGGAGACGATGCGGCATTTTTCGCGGCCGATGCCGGTCGAAGGCTGGACCCTTCACCTGCTGACGCGCACGGCGGAGAGCCAGGGGCCGGTCTGGACGGCGACGATCTCGGCGGGGCTCGCCGGCGCGGTGGTGAGCCTGATCGGGCTCGCTTTCCTGCAGCGTCGCCGGCGGCTGATCGATCAGCTCGACGTGCGGGCGGCGGCGCAGCGGGAGCTGGAGCGCGCGGTGGCGGAGCGCACCGCCGATCTGCGCGCGACGAACGCCCAGCTGGCGTGCGAGGTGCGCGAACGGCAAGAGACCGAGGCGGAGCTCCGCCACACCCAGGACGAGCTGGTGCAGGCTGCGAAACTGGCCGCGCTCGGGCAGATGTCGACGACGCTCAGCCACGAGTTCAACCAGCCGCTCGGGGCGATCCGCGCCTATGCGGAGAACGCGACCGCCTTCATCGAGCGCGGACGGCCGGAGGCGGCGACGGAGAATCTGGCTCGGATCGGTCGGCTGACGGAACGGATGGCGCGGCTCTCGAAGCATCTTACGAGCTTCGCGCGGAAACCGGGCGCGGCGGCCGGGCCGACGCCGCTCCGGACGCCGATCGAGGACGCGCTCAACATCCTGCAGGCGCGGGTCGAGCGGTCGGAGGCGGAGATCGCGGTCGACTGCCCGGAGGATCTGATCGTCTGGGGCGGCGTCACGCGCTTTCAGCATGTGTTCATCAACCTGATCGGCAACGCGCTCGACGCTTGCGCGGCGGTCGAGCGGCCGCGGATCGACGTCCGCGCCCGCGCGCTCGACGGCGACAGGGTCGAACTGGTGGTCGAGGATAATGGCGTCGGGCTGAGCGACGCGGTGCGCGAGAAGCTGTTCGACCCGTTCTTCAGCACTAAGGAGGCGGGCGCCGGCCTCGGGCTCGGGCTCTCGATCACCTTCAACATCCTGCGCGATTTCGGCGGTCGGATCCGCGCCGAGAACCGCGCGGATGGTCCTGGGGCGCGGTTCATCCTCGATCTGCGCGCGACGACGGAGGCCGGGGCCGGCGCAGCGCTCGAGGCGGCGGAATGAGCGGGCGCGTGCTGCTGATCGACGACGAGGAGGAGGTGCGCCGCTCGATCGGCCAGGCGCTCGAGCTCGAGGGCTTCGAGGTGGCGGCGTTCGCCCGAGCGGAGCCGGCGCTCGACCGCGTCGGCCCGACTTTCAACGGGGTGGTGGTCAGCGACATTCGGATGCCGAGAATGGACGGTATGGCGGTGCTGAGCGCCGTGCGGGCGCTGGATCCGGACCTGCCGGTCATTCTGATCACCGGTCATGGCGACGTGCCGCTCGCGGTCGAGGCGATGCGGGAGGGGGCGTTCGACTTTCTGGAGAAGCCGTTCTCGCCGGCGCGGCTGGTGGCCTCGACGGCGCGGGCCGCGAAGCTCCGGGCGCTCCAGCTCGAGAACCGAGCGCTTCGCGCGGGGGCGTCGGACGGCGATCCGCTCGAGGGCCGGCTGATCGGCGCCTCGGCCGCGATGGCGGAAGTGCGGCGTCAGGTGCGGGCGCTCGCGGCGGGCGAGATCGACGTGCTGATCCTCGGGGAGACCGGGGTCGGGAAGGAGCTGGCGGCGCGGGCGATCCATGAGGCGTCCGAGCGGCGGGATGGGCCGTTCGTCGCGGTTTCGCTTGCGGCGCTGCCCGGCGAATTGGCGGAGTCCGAGCTGTTCGGCCACGAGGCGGGCGCGTTTCCGGGGGCCCATCGAGCGCGGGTCGGGCGGTTCGAGCACGCTCGCGGCGGGACGCTTCTGCTCGACGAGATCGGCGCGGCGCCGCTCGCGATCCAAGCCAAGCTGCTCCGCGTCATCGAGGATCGCGCGGTCACGCGGCTCGGCTCGCACGACCCCATCCCGCTCGACCTGCGCTTCATCGCCAGCTCGAACCGCGACCTGTCCGCACTGGCCGCCGAGGGCGCGTTCCGCAACGACCTGCTCTACCGCCTGGCGGTCGCAACGTTGCGGATCCCGCCGCTTCGCGATCGGCTGGAGGACGCGCCGCGGCTGTTCCAGCATCTCACGGAGCTCGCCGCAAAGCGGCTTGGGCGCGCGGTCCCGGCGATCGACGCGGAGCGGCTCGCGGCGCTGTCCCAACACGACTGGCCAGGCAATGTGCGCGAGATGCGCAACGCGGCGGAGCGCTTCGTGCTCGGGCTCGAGACGGCGGAAGACGCCGCCGGGGGCGGCATCGGCTCGGACGAGCAGACCCTCCCGGAGCAGGTCGAGCGCTTCGAGCGGGCGGCGCTGGCGGCGGCGCTGGCGCGTCACGGCGGCAACCTGAAAGCGACCTACGAGGCGCTCGGGCTGTCGCGAAAGACGCTCTATGAGAAAATGCAGCGTTACGGGCTGAAACGGCAGGATTTCAGCGCCGAAGGCGACGGTTCCTGACCGTCGGCCCATACCCCTCGACGGCGGCGCGCCGACGTCACCGTTTCCACCCGCCCCGCGCGTGGATTTGGGCGCCGTTCGAAACGCGCCCCTGCGGCCCATGCGCTTTTTGGGTGGTTGAGAGCTTTCGAGCCTTGATCTTTGCGCGCTACGAATAGCGGGTATGCGTCGCCGCCTTGGCTCGAGGCCGGGGCGCGCCGCGTGGGCGGGGTCGACCACGCCCAGAAACGCACAAAACGGGAGGACAGCTTTATGCGTCTCAAAACAACTTTCGTCGCCGCCGTCGCCGCGGCGCTCACGCTCTCGGCGGGCGCCGCCGTGGCGAACGAGTGCCAGGACGGCGAGATCGTGATCAAGTTCAGCCACGTCACGAACACCGACCGGCACCCGAAGGGCATCGCCGCGACGCTGCTGGCCGACCGCGTCAACACCGAGATGGACGGCAAGGCCTGCATGGAGGTGTTCCCGAACTCGACCCTTTACAATGACGACAAGGTGCTCGAGGCGATGCTGGCCGGCGACGTCCAGATGGCCGCGCCGTCGCTGTCCAAGTTCGAAACCTTCACCAAGCAGTTCCGGCTGTTCGACCTGCCGTTCATGTTCGTCGACATCGACGCGGTGGACCGTTTCCAGAACTCCGACGCCGGCCAGTCCATGAAGGACAGCATGCGTCGCCGCGGCCTGCAGGGCCTCGCGTTCTGGCACAACGGCATGAAGCAGATGTCGGCTTCGCGCCCGCTGGTCGATCCGTCGGACGCCGAGGGTCTCAAGTTCCGCGTGCAACCTTCGGAAGTGCTGGTCGCGCAGTTCGAAGCGCTCGGCGCGAGCCCGCAGAAAATGGCGTTCAGCGAGGTCTATGGCTCGCTGCAGACCAAGGTCGTGGACGGTCAGGAGAACACCTGGTCGAACATCTACGGCCAGAAGTTCTTCGAGGTGCAGGACGGCACCACCGAGACCAACCACGGCGTCATCGACTATCTGGTCGTGACCTCGGTCGAGTGGTGGGAAGGCCTCGAGCCGGATGTCCGCGATCAGCTGGCGACGATCCTGAAGGAAGTCACCGAGACCCGGAACTCCGAGAGCTTCAAGGTCAACGAGGTTGCGAAGCAGTCGATCGTCGATGCGGGCGGCGAGATCCGCCAGCTCAGCCCGGAGCAGCGCGCGAAGTGGGTCGAGGCCCTCAAGCCGGTCTGGGACAAGTTCGAAGCCGACGTGCCGAAAGAGCTGATGGACGCCGCGCAGGCGGCCAACAAGGGCTGACGCCCGCGGGCGCGGCGGGGCCCGACGCTTAAGGGCCCCGCCCGCCTCGGCGATTTCTCAACACGACATTCTTCGGCGACGCGCGGCATCGGCCCGCGCGCCGCCGGACGCCGGCGAACCGCCCCGACCGCCCTCAGAAGGATGGCGCGGACGGCTCGTCAAAGCCTTGCTGGGAGGAAATGATGTCCGCCAACGCCCCGCCGCGGCGCGGAATGTTCGACACGCTCGAAGAAGCCCTGATCGCGTTTCTTCTGGCGGGCATGACCGTGGTGACCTTCGCCAATGTGATCGCGCGCTACGTCTTCAACACGAACATCCTGTGGGCGCTCGAGACCACCGTGTTCCTGTTCGCCTGGATGGTGCTGCTCGGCGCATCCTATTGCGTGAAGAAGGTCGCTCATCTCGGCGTGGACGTGATGGTGGCGGCGTTCCCGCCCGCCGTGCGCAAGGTCTTCGCAATCGTCGCGGGGCTCTGCTGCCTCGCCTATGCGCTGCTGATGCTGAAAGGCGGCTGGGACTATTGGGCCAACTTCGCGAACCTTCCCGGCACCACAGGCCGCTGGTTCCCGACGGGCTTCGAGGACCGGTTCCTGTCGAAGAGCTGGTACGAGACCAACGACATCCAGCTTCCCGCCGCGCTCAATCAGTTTCTGAGCGACTGGATGAACGAGGGGGAGCAGTATGAAAAGATGCCGCGCTTCATTCCCTACACGGTGCTGCCGTTGGCGATGGCGCTGCTGACGTATCGCTTCGTCCAGGCGCTCTGGCTGATCGCGATCGGCGAGCAGGAGATGCTGATCGCGAGCCATGAGGCGGAGGATGCCGTCGACGAGGCGGCTGCGACCATCGCGCAGCAAGAGAAAGCCGCCGAGGGAGGGCGCTGAGCCATGGAGGTCGTCTTTCTTTTCGCCATGGTGATCGGCTTCCTGCTGATCGGAGTGCCGATCGCGGTGTCGCTCGGCTTGTCGTCGATCATCTTCCTGCTGCTCTATTCGGACGCCTCTCTCGGCTCGATCGCTCAGACGCTGTTTTCCGCATTCGACGGGCACTACACGCTGCTCGCGATCCCGTTCTTCATCCTGGCGTCGGCCTTTATGTCGACGGGCGGGGTGGCGAAACGGATCATCGATTTCGCCATCGCCAGCGTCGGGCACCTGCCCGGCGGGCTGGCGATCGCCAGCGTGTTCGCCTGTATGCTGTTCGCCGCGCTGTCGGGCTCCTCGCCCGCGACCGTGGTCGCGATCGGGACGATCGTGATCGCCGGCATGCGGAGCGTCGGCTACACGAAGGAGTTCGCGGCCGGCGTGATCTGCAACGCGGGCACGCTCGGCATTCTGATCCCGCCGTCGATCGTGATGGTCGTGTACTCCGCGGCGACGGACGTGTCGGTCGGCCGGATGTTCCTCGCCGGGGTGATCCCGGGTCTGATCGCCGGGCTGATGCTGATGACCGGCATCTATATCGCCGCGAAGATCTACAATCTGCCGAAACAGCCGCGGGCCAGCTGGAGCCAGTGGTTCGGGGCGATGTCGGAGGCGGGCTGGGGCCTGTTCCTGATCATCATCATCCTCGGCGGCATCTATGGCGGCGTGTTCACGCCCACCGAGGCGGCCGCGGTCGCGGCGGTCTACGCCTTCATCATCGCGAACTTCATCTATCGGGACATGGGGCCGCTGGCGGGCGGCGACGGGGTGAACATCCCGTTCGTCGAGCGTCCGCACAGCCTCATCACCGTGATCTTCCACCCCGACACGCGCAAGACGCTGTTCGAGGCCGGCAAACTCACGACGATGCTGATGTTCATCATCGCGAACGCGCTGATCCTGAAGCACGTGCTGACCGAGGAGCAGATCCCGCAGCAAATCACCGCGGCGATGCTCGAAGCGGGCTTCGGGCCGATCATGTTCCTGGTGGTCGTCAACATCATCCTGCTGATCGGCGGGCAATTCATGGAGCCGTCCGGCCTGCTGATCATCGTCGCGCCGCTGGTGTTCCCGATCGCGATCGAGCTCGGCATCGACCCGATTCATCTCGGCATCATCATGGTGGTGAACATGGAGATCGGGATGATCACGCCGCCGGTCGGCCTCAACCTGTTCGTGACGGCCGGGGTCGCGGGGATGTCGGTCGCGGCCGTCGTGAAGGCCGCGCTGCCCTGGGTGTCGATCCTGTTCCTGTTCCTGATCCTGGTGACCTACGTGCCCTGGATCTCGACCGTGCTGCCGCACGCGCTGATGGGACCCGAGATCATCAACTGACCGAGCGGTCTTGGCGAGAGGCGGGCGGCGCCCGCCTCTCAGCGCCCGGAAACGGATGCGGACGCGCGCGGCGAGTTTCTTGCGCCGACTTTTCACGGCCATGTTCATCGCCTAGCTGTGGATGAACGACACCGCCGGAGGGTCCGCATGACCGTCGCTCGCTTTCGCGCCGCGCCCGCCATTCTGTTCGTGCTGTCGCTCGCGCTGGCGAGCCTCGGCGCCGGACGCGCGGCCGCGCATCCGCATATGTTCTTCGACGCGCAGGCGGGCTTCGTGTTCGACGAGCAAGGGCGGCTCGCGGCCCTGCGGGTCGCGTTCGTCGTCGACGAGTTGAACACGCTCTACACGCTGCAGGCGCTGGAGATCGATCCGGCGGACGGGATGTCCGAGGCGGAGACGGCGAAGCTTGTCGGCGGCATGCTGCGCGGACTCGGCGAGTTCGGCTATTTCACCGACCTCCAGGACGGCGGGGAGCCGGT
>JBCBRF010000039.1:0-23804 GCA_039819865.1 Pseudomonadota bacterium
GGCCGGGACGCTGATGCGGCTCGCCGCCTGGATCGCCTGCGACGGCCGCGAGGACGCGGTTCGCGACCGGGCCGTGCCCGACAGGAAGGCGTCGAGCGCCTCCGCGCTCTCCATCGGCGTGTCGTCGAGCTCTCGCAGCCGGGCCTCGGCCAGCGCGCGGAGCAGCGCCTGCGGCGGGCGGCGGCGGCGCACCCAGTCCGAGATCCGCTCGACCAACGGCGCGCCTCGCGGCGCGGCGCCCGTCTCCGCCGCCTCGAAGAGATCTGCCCACCATTGCAGCCGCATCGCGCCCAACTGGGGCTCGGACACCCGCCAGGGCGTGCGCGCCAGCTCCAGGTTCAGCGCATAAAGGGTGACGAGGTCGGCGCGCGCCGGCGCCTCGGCCGCCCGAGCCGCGTCGTAGCGATCGCGGTCGGCCGCGCGCACCTCCTCATCGATCGGATCGGGCGCCGTCATCGCCGCTCCCCCGCTTTCTGCGCTCACGCCGCGGTGGGCGCGCGATCGAGCATCAGCTTGTAGACGATCGCGTCCTCGAGCGCCTGGAACGAGGCGTCGACGATGTTCGCCGAGAGACCGACCGTGGCCCAACGTCGGCCCTGGCCGTCGCCGCTTTCGATCAGGACCCGCGTCACCGCCTCGGTGCCGCCCGAGAGGATGCGCACCTTGAAGTCGACCAGCCGCAGATCGTCGATAAACTCCTGATAGCGGCCGATCTCCTTGCTGAGGGCGAGATAGAGCGCATTCACCGGCCCCTGATCCTGCTGCGAGACCGGATCGACGCTCTTGGCCGCCGACATCACCTCCTGGCCGTCCACCAGCAGCTCGACCACCGCCTCGGACACCGTCACCAGATCGCCGTTGGCGTTGTGGCGCCGCTCGACCGTGACCCGGAAGCGCTCGACGTCGAAATAGCGCGGCGCGGCGCCGAGGAAGCGCTTGGCCAGCAGCACGAAGCTCGCCTCCGCGCTGTCATAGGCGAAACCCTGATCCTCGAGCGCCTTCACATGGGCGAGGAGCGGCCCGAGCCTCGGATCGGATTTCTCGACCGCGATCCCGGCGTCGGCGAGCCGCTTCAACAGGTTCGACTTGCCCGCCTGGTTCGACATCGGCACCACCCGGCGGTTTCCCACCGCCTCGGGCGGCACATGCTCATAGGTCCGCGGGTCTTTCAGGATCGCGGAGGCGTGGAGCCCGGCTTTATGCGCGAAGGCGGCGGCGCCGACATAGGCCGCGTGGCGGTTGGGCGCGCGGTTCAGGATTTCGTCGAGCAGATGGCTGAGGCGGGTGAGCTGGGGCAGCCGCTCCGCCGTCACGCCGATCTCGTAGCGGCTGGCGTAGGGCTCCTTCAGCAGGAGCGTCGGGATCAGCGAGACCAGATTGGCGTTGCCGCAGCGCTCGCCCAGCCCGTTCAGCGTGCCTTGGATCTGCCGCGCGCCGGCTTCGACCGCGGCGAGCGCCCCCGCGACGGCCGTCTCCGTGTCGTTATGGGTGTGGACGCCCAGCCGCTCCGGGGGGATCCGGCGCGCGGCGGCGTGGGTGATCTCGGCGATCTCGCCGGGCAGCGTGCCGCCATTGGTGTCGCAGAGCACGACCCAGCGCGCGCCGGCCTCGAACGCGGCCTCGAGGCAGGACAGCGCGTAGTCGGCGTCCGCCTTGAAGCCGTCGAAGAAATGCTCGGCGTCGAACAGCGCCTCGCGGCCTTCGCCGACCAGATGCGCGACGCTGTCGGCGATCGCGGCGCGGTTCTCCGCCAGCTCGACGCCGAGCGCGGTGCGGACATGGAACTCGTGGGTCTTGCCGACCAGGCAGACGCTCGGCGTTCCGGCGTCGAGAACCTCGGCCAGGACCGGATCGTTCGAGGCGGAGACGCCGACGCGTTTGGTCATGCCGAACGCCGTGAAGCGCGCGGAGGAGAGCCTCGGGGCGCAGCGGAAGAACTCGGTGTCCGTCGGGTTCGCCCCAGGCCAGCCGCCCTCGACATAATCGATCCCGAGCGCGTCGAGCGCCTCGGCGATCCGCCGCTTGTCCTCGACCGCGAAATCGACGCCCTGGGTCTGCTGCCCGTCGCGGAGCGTCGTGTCGTAGAGCGACAGCCGGATCTTCTCGGTCATCTCAAAGCTCCGGCAGTTTGGCGGCGTCGAAGTCGGGGGCGAGGCTCCACTCCGCGCCCTGGGGCGTATCCTTCACCGAGACCCCGGCGGCGGCCAGACCGTCGCGGAGCCGATCGGCGGCGGCGAAATCCTTGGATTTTCGCGCAGCGACCCGCGCGGCCAGCAAGGCCTCGATCCGCTCCGCGATCTCCGGATCGGCGGTGGGCGCCCGCGCCCATTCGCCCAACTCCGGCGTAAGGAGGCCGAGGAGATCGCCCGCCGCACGGAGGCCGGCGGCGTCGCCCGCATTGGCGAGCGCGTGCATCTCCGCGATCGCTTTGGGCGTGTTCAGATCGTCCGCCAGGGCGTCCAGAACCGCTTTCGGCGCGTCGGCCGCGGGCGCGGCGTCGGCGGCGAGCCTGCGCCAGCGGGTCAGCACCGTCCGCGCCTCGTCGGCCAGGCGCTCGGTCCAGTCGAAGGGCTGGCGGTAATGGGCCATCAGCATCGCCAGGCGGATCACCTCGCCGGGCACGCGGTCCTTCAGATCGTGGACGGTGATGAAGTTGCCGAGCGATTTCGACATCTTCTCGCCCTCGACCTGCACGAAGCCGTTATGCATCCAGAACGCCGCGAAGCCGCTTTCGGGATGGGCGCAGAGCGACTGGGCGCGTTCGTTCTCATGGTGGGGGAACGCCAGATCGACGCCGCCGCCATGGATGTCGAAGGTCTCGCCCAGGAGCTTCCGCGACATCGCGGAGCACTCGATATGCCAGCCGGGCCGCCCACGGCCCCAGGGGCTGTCCCAGCCGGGCTCGCTGTCCGAAGACGGCTTCCACAGCACGAAATCCATCGGATCGCGTTTGTAGGGCGCGACCTCGACCCGAGCGCCCGCCAGCATGTCCTCGAGAGAGCGCTTCGAGAGCGCGCCGTAGTCGGGCATCGAGCCCACCGAGAAGAGCGCATGGCCGTCCGACGCATAAGCGTGGCCGCGCTCGATCAGCGTCTCGATCATCGCGATCATCTCGGCGATGTGCCCGGTCGCCCGCGGCTCATGAGTCGGACGCATCGCGCCGAGCGCCTTCATATCCTCCTCGAACCAGGCCGTGGTCTCCGCCGTCACCGTCTCGATCGGCACGCCGCGCTCCGCCGCGCGGGCGTTGATCTTGTCGTCGACGTCCGTGATGTTCCGGACATAGACGACATGCTCCGGGCCACAGACATGGCGGAGCAAGCGGAACAGCAGGTCGAACACGATGACCGGGCGCGCGTTGCCGATATGGGCGCGGTCATAAACCGTGGGGCCGCAGACATACATCCGCACATTGCTCGGATCGATCGGCTCGAACCGACGCTTCTCTCGCTTCAGCGTGTCGTAGAGGCGTATCTCGGTGAGGCGTATCTCGGTCATCGGTCTCGCTCCCTCGCGCCGCAGCGCGGTCGTCGCTATCCCACAAGGGCGCAGCGCGGCCCAAGCGGTGCGCTCGCGGCGAGACGTCGATCATTCGAGCAGTGAACAAGACGAACCGCGCCGCGAGCAGAGGCTCAGCAGCAGATAATCGAAAACGGCGTGTCGATCCGTGCGGTCATGCGCGCCGTTTGCGCGAGGCGCGCAGCGTTGTCCAGCCTTTTTGCGGCGCGCGGATGCGGCCGATGCGCGTGCGCCGCAACGGCGCCTTTCGGTCCCCATCATGGCCAATAGGGCCGTCGCAACCTATTGTCCGGCGCAACGGACAGAGTCGCGCCGCGCGCGCGGAGCCGCGCCGGGGTTTGGGGATCGGCTGATGGAAGAGCGGGATCGAGAGCCGTCGATGACCGACGGCGTGATCGACGATGAGGAATACCAGAGCGGG
Source organism: Pseudomonadota bacterium (assembly GCA_039819865.1). Lineage (GTDB taxonomy): Bacteria > Pseudomonadota > Alphaproteobacteria > Rhodobacterales > Rhodobacteraceae > JBCBRF01. The sequence continues at coordinate 3,941 of JBCBRF010000039.1, forward strand.
CTGACCGGCGCCGCGGAGGCGGCGGCGCAGGCGGTCGGCGGTCGGCGCTGGCGGCGCGCGGTGACCCTCATGTTCAAGGAGGCGGCCCGCAAGAACATCGCCCATATCGCCGCCGGCGTGGCGTTCTACACTCTGCTTTCGATCTTCCCGGCCATCACGGTCGTGATCACTCTGGCCGGCATCGTGGCCGATCCGGCGGACCTGCTGACGCTGGTCGACCAGTTGAAGGGCCTGTTGCCGCCGGACGGCTTCGCCCTGATCCGACGGCAAGTGGAGACCACCGTGTCGACCGGCGGGCTGGCGCTCGGCTCAACCGCCGCCGTGAGCGCTCTGATTGCGTTCTGGTCCGCGGGCGCCGCGGTGCGCGCGCTGATGTCCGCGATGAGCCTCGCCTTTCCCGACACCGTCTCGATGGGCGTGGTCGGGCACACCTTGTTGTCGCTCCTCTTCACGCTCGCGGGGATTTGCTGCGTCGTGGGGCTGATGGTGCTGGTGGTCTCGCTCCCGATCGCCTTCGAGGCGGTGCAGCTGCTGCCGGAGAAATTCGGGCTTCCGGAGGATCTCGGGATCGGGGTCGATCTCGCGCTGGTGGGCCTGCTGCAATGGCCGATCCTGTTCACGGTGATGATGCTGATCCCGGCGGTGCTCTACCGCGCCGGGGCGGCGCGCGGCCCCCACGCCTGGGGCGGCGCGATCCGCGGGGCGCTGATCGCGTCCGTGGCCTGGGTGCTCGCCTCCAAGGCGCTGATCCTCTACATCACCGAATATGGCGATATGGCGCAGACTTACGGGGCACTCGGCACGGTCGCGGGCCTGATGCTGTGGTTCTGGATCTCGGCCTTCATCCTGCTGTTGGGCGCGGAGCTGGCCCGCGCCCTGGCGGAGTGAGCGCCGGTCAGCGGCCCGAGGCGCCGGAACTGAGGGCGTCGAAGCGGATGATCTTGAACTCGCCCCGGGAGGCGTCTTCGCCGCCGTTCAGCACGGGCGAGCGGTGCAATTCGTTGATCGTCACGTAGACCGCGCCGTCCGGGCCAAAGGCGAAACCGTCGGGCCAGGAGAGGTCGTCGCGTTGGATCAGGGTCTCGTAGGATCCGTCGGGCCGGACGACGCCGATCGAATCATCGGTGATCGAGGTCACGTAGACATTGCCGGCGCCGTCGACCGTGGAGCCGTCGGAGATCGGCTTGTCCCCATAGCGCTCGACCCGGGCCTCGAGCTCCGCGGGGCTGAGGCTTTCGTCGCGCAGATCGGCGCTGCGCACGCGGTACATGGCCGTGCCGGTCATGGGCGCGAAGTAGACCCACGTATTGGTCGGATCGACGGTGATCGGATTGGCGCCGATGCGCGCGGGGGCGCCGCCCAGGACCACCGTCTTCCCGTCGATCACCATGTCCAAGTCCTCGGGGCGGGTGAAGCGAGAGCCCTCGAGCACGCGGCGGGCGCGGCCGGTGGCGAGGTCGACCACGATCAGCGCCGCAGTCTCGGGCGAGCCGGTGTCGGTCACGTAGATCGCGCCATGGGTGCGGTCGACGGCGAGGTCGTTCAGGAAGGTGGTCGGCTTGGTCACCGGCGCGGCGAGGTAGAGGATCCGGTGCAGCCGCTCCGCCCGCGTGTCCCAGCCGACGAGGCGGCCCGCCTGCCCTTCGGACGCGGCGTCGAGCATCCAGAGCACGCCCTGGCGGTCGACGCGGAGGCCGAGCACGCCCTTCAGGCCCGGGCCGTCGCCCTCGGGCGCGTTGGCCCAGTCGGCGTTCGGATAGGGCGACGTGGTTCCGTCCGGCGCCACTTCGACGACGCGCAACGGCTGGCCGTAAAACTCGTGGACGCTCATGAAGACGCGACCGTCGGGGCCGATGGCGATGTTGCCCGGCGGCGTTTCGGCGGGGAAGGCGGCGACGATCTCGACCTCGGGGCCGGCGTCTTCCCCCTGGGTTTCCCCTTGGGCTTCCCCTTGGGCTTGAGCCTGCGCGCCGAACGCCAGCGTCGCGGCCAGCAGGGCGGCGGCGGGCGCCACGGCGCGGATGCGTGTCGTCCTGGGCGTCATTGAAGCCTCCTATGCGCTTTCTATTCGGGTTGCGCCGGCCTAACCCGTTCGAGATTCTTGATCGAGGCGGCTTCTGGGAAACCTGCGTTCGAAAAGATTGAAAGCTTGGCCATGTACGACATCGTGGATCTCGAAACGCTGATCGAGGTGGTGGCGCGCGGCGGCGTCTCTGCGGCGGCGGCCGCGCTGGACGTGGCCCCGTCGACCGTCAGCCACCGGATCGCCAAGATCGAGAAGCGTTTGGGGGCGCGGCTGTTCCATCGCGACAGCCGGCATTTCGCGCCGACGGAGGAGGGTCGGCGGTTCTGGCTGCGGGCGCGGGACGTGCTGGAGGCGCTGCGCGAAGCCGAACGCGAGGCGATGGGCGGCGACGGCGGCGCGCGCGGGCTCCTGAAAGTGACGCTGCCGCCTTGGGTGATGCGGGCCTTCGTGGCGCCGCACCTCGCGGCGTTTCAGGCCAGGCACCCCGATCTCGGGCTCGAGTTTCTCACCACGGATCGGTTCGTGAACCTGGTCGAGGAGCAGCAGGATGTCGGCGTGCGGGTCGGCCGACTGAGCGACAGCGCGCTGGTGGCGCAGAAAATCGCGGACAATCATCGGGTGATCTGCGGTTCGCCCGGCTATCTGGAGCGGGCCGGCGCGCCGACGGATGGGGCGGCGCTGGCCGAGCATCTGTTCGTCATGCTGCCCTGGCAGCGGTCCGTCGCGATCCATGCGGGGAGCGGCGCGCGTCGGGAGCTGCGGCCAGCGCGGCGGATCGTGTTGACGGATGCCGAGACGCTGACGAACGCGGCGCTCCACGGGGTCGGTCTGGTGATCAAATCGCGTCTGGCGATCGCCGCGGAATTGAGCGCGGGTCGACTGGTCGAGGTGCTGCCGGGCGTGCTGGCGGACGCGGATGCGCCGATCCATCTGATCCGGGCCGGGGGCGCGCCGACGCCGCGCAAGGCGTCGGTGTTCTCGACGTTTCTGCGCGCATGTTTCGACGCGTCAGGGCGGTGACGAGACGCGCGCGCCCGAGGCGCCTCAGGCGATCGACGGCAGCGCCCGCATCACCGGCAGCAACTCCGCCATCTCGGGCCCGCGGGCCTGGCCGGTGAGCGCCGTCCGAAGCGGCATGAACAGGGCCTTGCCCTTGCGCCCAGTCGCCTCTTTCACTTTGTCCGTCCAGACCTTCCAGGTGGCCCCGTCCCAGGGCCGCTCCGGCAGAAGCGCGACGGCTTCCGCCACATAAGCGCGGTCCTCGTCGCTCTCGATCAGCGGCGTCGCGCGCCCTTCGACGACGTCGGCCCAGATCCGAGCCTCGTCGAAGCGCTCGATCGCATCGCGCGCGACCGGCCAGAACGCCTCGGGGTCGGCGACGCCGAGCTCGGTCAGGCGATCGGCCACCGCCGCCATCGGCAGCGCCCGAAGGACCTGCGCGTTCAACCGCTTCAATTCCTCCAGATCGAACCGCGCCGGGGCCCGCCCGAACCGCGCGATGTCGAAACCGGCGACGATCGCCGCATGGCTGGTGCGCGCCTCCACCGGATCGGCCGTGCCGAGACGCGCCATCAGCGACAGGACCGAGAGCGGCTCGAGCCCTTCTTCCTCGCGCAGGCCTTCGAGCGACAGAGAGCCGAGGCGCTTCGAGAGCGCCTCGCCCTGGGCGCCGACCAGCAGCGAATGGTGGGCGAAAGTGGGAATCTCGGCGCCGAGCGCCTGGATCATCTGGATCTGGGTCGCGGTGTTGGTGACGTGGTCCTCGCCGCGGACAACATGCGTGACGCCCATCTCCGCATCGTCGACGACGGAGCAGGGGGTGTAGAGCCAGGCGCCGTCCTCGCGGCGGATGACCGGGTCGGAGACGGAGCCGCAATCGACGCTGGTCTCGCCGCGGATCTGGTCCGCCCAGACCACGCGCTCGGGCGCGAGCTTGAAGCGCCAATGGGGTTTGCGCCCCTCGGCTTCGTAAGCCGCGATCTGATCCTGGGTGAGCTCCAGCGCCGAGCGGTCATAGACCGGCGGCTTGCCCATCGAGAGCTGACGCTTGCGCTTCAGCTCGAGCTCGGTCGGGGTCTCATAGGCAGGATAGACCCGCCCGTCGGCGACCCAGCGCGCCATGGCCGCCTCGTAGCGCTCGAGCCGTTCGGACTGGCGCTCGAACCGGTCCCAATCAAGGCCGAGCCACGCGAGATCGCGCTTCGCCGCGTCGACATACTCTTCGCGAGAGCGCTCAGGGTCCGTGTCGTCGATGCGCAGAATGAAGGTCCCGCCGCCCGCCCGCGCGGTCAGCCAAGACAGCAGCGCCGCGCGCAGGTTGCCGATATGCAGCTTGCCGGTCGGCGACGGGGCGAAACGGGTGGTGACGGTCATCTCTGCTCTCGTTCGACTGTGGCCCTAGCGGTTAGCGCGACGATGCGCGCAGGTCGATGCGAATCAAACCTGTTGCTTCGGGACGAACCCCGAGGTAGCAGTTTTCCTCTTTTGTTCTCAGGGGTGGGATCGATGGCGTTCGCGGATGATTTCTGGGTGATCGATTGGGAGATGATCGGCGCGGTCGCGACCGTGCTGGCGCTGATCGTCGCTTATATCGGCTTGCTGCAGCAGTTTCATAAGCTCTCGAGTAAGATCGATGAGGCGCAGAAAGCGCGTGAGACGGTCGAGCGGCTCCGCGGCATCGCCACCGGCGGCCGACACAGCGTCTGGTCCCAGCCGCTTGATCTCAGCGCCTACTGGCCGGCCATCGAGGCGAGCCCGCCGGCGATCATGTTCGGGCATCTGAAGGGCGGAGTCGGCAAGACGACGGTTGCAGCGAACCTCGCGGCGGCGTTCGTGAAGCAGGGCAAGCGCGTGCTGGCGATCGATCTCGACTATCAAGGCTCGTTGTCGTCGCTTTTTCTCGGCCATGCGGGCATCGCCGACGAAAACCTCTTCAAGGAGGCGCAGACGCGATCGGGCAATCTGCTGGACGAGCGGCGGGACGCGACCTACCTGCTGTCGGTTGCGCGCGAGGTCGACAACGCGGAACTGGCGCGTCTGCGGTTCATCTCGTCCTCGTACCTTCTCGCCGACGTAGAGAACCGGCTGACGCTACGATGGATGATGGGCGAGACGCCGAACGGCGTCGATCCGCGTCTTTACCTTGCCCGGCTGCTCTGGACCGAGGAGGTGCGCGAGGCGTTCGACCTCGTTATCATCGACACCGCGCCGCGGCTCACCTTCGCGTTCATCAACGGTCTCTGCGCCGCGACGCACATCGTGACGCCGACGATCATGGATGGGATGTCGGCGATTTCGGTGAACGACATGTTCGAGCAGTTGAAGCATTTGAAACGAAGGCTCTCGTTGCCGTTCGACGTCGCGGGCGTCGTGCCGAACCGCACTTGGAACTCGGTCGGCTTGACGGCGCGCGAGCAGCGGGCGGCGGCGTTGATCCGCGATGACGCGCTGAAAACCCTGGGTCGAAACGATATCTTGTTTGACGACGCGATTATTGGACGAAATATAGAGATCCAGGAGGCGGCGGGCTCGAAGCTGGCCTATTTCCAAGCCGAGGGCGTCCAGCCGATGTTCGACCGCCTCGCCGCCAAGCTCTCTGAGAGGATCAGGATCCCATGAAACCCGCGCCCTTCGCCGATCTGCTGCAGCGTCACGCCGACTTGGTGCGGCAGGCCGGCGACGAACGCGCCGCCCATGGGCTCGAGATCCTGTCCGACGGGTTCCACGGATCGAGCGCGGGATCGGTCTCTACGGCGTTGAAGAAGGTCCAGTCGGGCCCGGAGACCCCCGCCGCTGCGCATCTCGGCGGCGCGCTCGACGCGCTCGCCGCGCTTCTCGAAGCGGCCGGAGCGAAAAGCCCGTTGGCCGACGTTCGCGGGCTCGCGACGGCTTGGCGGCGCAGCGGTGGAGATGCGGCGGCGTTCGCCGCGGATCTGCGGAAGACTACGACGAAAAGAGCGGCTGCGCCCAAGAAGCCCGCCACGCCCGCGATCGACGCGGCCGAGATCGCGGATCTCGGGCAGCGGTTGAAGCAGGCGATCGGCGAGCCGGGGCGGTTCGCCGCGCTGCTCGACGCGATCGTCGCGGACAAGCGAATCAAGAAGCCCGCGCTCCAGAAAATCGCCGAGCACGCGCTCGGCTATCCGGTGGGGTCGCTGTCGGCGCCTAAGCTCGTCGAGCGGCTGCGCGATCGTCCGCGGCTCGAAGCCTACCAGCGCTCCAAGCGGGACATCATCTCGAAGATCAACGTCTGAGGCCCGGGAGCTCGGTTAGGGGTTCGACGCTCGGGCGGACTGGGCGCCGGCGCGGGGGCGGCGGGTGAAGACCGAGGGGGGCGCGAGGCGGGCGATGGTCTCGCCGTCTCGGGTGATCTCGATCTCGTCGCCCTGCTTCATCCGTTCGATCAGCTCGTTCAGGATCTCGGAGGCCACATGCTCCGGGGTGCGTACTAAGGTCATCAGTCAATCCTCCCGTCCGGCGCGCTGCTGCGGGTCCCCTCCCCTGGCGCCGTCATCTCGACGGTTTCAGAGGTCCCGATGCGCCGGGTGAGACGCGGGCTGCTTCGTCCCGCGTCTTCGTTCCGTCATACGCAGATCGTATATGTGCGTCCAGACCGCCACGCGACGGGCTGTCGCGCACAAAACGCCCGGTCGCTCCTTGACCCCTAACAACCCCTGGCGGCTCAAGCTCTTAGGACATGAACGCATTTCGTAGAGAAACGATCATGGGTCTCGACCGTTCTCCACACGCGCGATTTGTCCAGAAGACAGCGCCCCCTTTTGGGGATCGATTTCGCGAGCGGATCCCTAGAGCCGATCCCGGAAACGGTTGGTCAGCGGATAGCGACGGTCCAGCCAAAAGGCCTTTTCCGTCAACTTGACGCCCGGCGCCGCCTGATGGCGCTTGTATTCCGAGATGTAGATCAGGCGCTCGACCGTCTCGACCATCTCCCGATCGTAGCCGGCCGCTGCGGTTTCTGCGACGCTCAGATCCTGATCGATCAGCCGCTCCAGGATGGCGTCGAGCACCGCGTAGGGCGGCAGACTGTCTTCGTCCTTCTGGTCCTCGCGCAGCTCCGCGGTGGGGGGCTTGTCGATCACGCGCGGCGGGATCACCGGGCCCGCGGGCCCCTGCATCCAGGGCCGATGCGTCGCGCTCCGCCAGCGACAGGTCTCGAACACCCGGGTTTTGTAGAGATCCTTCAGCGGATTGTAGGCGCCGCACATGTCGCCATAAAGCGTCGCGTAACCCACCGCGACCTCGGACTTGTTGCCGGTGGTCAGGAGGAGCGCCCCGGTCTTGTTGGAGAGCGCCATCAGCAACAGGCCGCGGAGGCGCGACTGCAGGTTTTCCTCGGTCAGATCCCGCGGCATGCCCTGAAACAACGGCGCGAGCGTCGCCTCGATCGCGTCGACCCCCTGGGCGATCGGGATCTCGTCGAGCCGGCAGCCGAGGCGCTGCGCCACGGCGGCGGCGTCCTCGAGGCTCTCGGGCGAGGTGTAGCGGGACGGGAGCATCACGCAGCGCACGGCGTCCGGTCCGAGCGCGTCGGCCGCGACAGCCGCGACCAGCGCGCTGTCGACCCCGCCTGAGAGCCCGAGCAGCACGCTCTTGAAGCCGTTCTTGCGGACATAGGCGGCCGTGGCCGCCACCATGGCGTGATAATCGGCCTCGATCTCGGCGGGCGGCAGGGCTTTGTCGCCGTCGAGCGCGCGCCAACCCTCCGGCCCCCGCTCGAAATCGACGACCAGCGTCGTCTCCTCGAAGAACGGCGCCAGCGCCGCAAGAGCGCCGCCCGGGTTCAGCACGAAGCTGCCGCCGTCGAAGGCCTGGTCGTCCTGGCCGCCGACCATGTTCAGATACGCCAGCGGCAGCCCGGTCTCGACCACCCGCGCCACGGCGACCCGCATCCGGTCCCGGTCGAACTTGCCGCGCGCGTAAGGAGAGCCGTTCGGCGACAGCAGGATCTCCGCCCCGCTTTCGGCCAGCGTCTCGCAAACCTCCGGCGCCCAGATGTCTTCGCAGATCGGCACGCCGACCCGCACGCCGGCGATCGAGATCGGGCCGGCCGCGCCAGACGCGTAGAGCCGTTTTTCGTCGAACACGCCGTAATTGGGCAGCTCCACCTTGCGGAAGACCGTCCGGACGGCGCCGCCTTCGAGCAGGAACATCGCGTTGTAGAGCGCGCCCTCCGTCGCTTCGGGCGCGCCGACCATCAGAGCCGGGCCATCGGCGCAGGCTTTGGCGAGGCGATCGATCTCCGCTCGGCAGGCCGCGACCACCGCCGGCTTCAGCACCAGATCCTGGGGCTGGTAGCCGATCAGGAACATCTCCGGCGTCATCACGAGATGCGCGCCGTCCGCGCGCGCCGCCGCCCAGGCCGCTTCGGTCTTGGCCGCATTGCCGCGCAGATCTCCCACGGTCGGATCGAGCTGGGCGAGGTGCACGCGGAAGCGGTCGTCGGCGGCTGTCGGCAAGGCGAGCTCCTCGAGCGGATCCGTCGCGGCGCGTGGAACAAAGCGCGAGAGCTGTTAAAAAGCCCTCGCGCGTCGAATCGCAAGCCGCGCGCGCATCTTCTCGGGCGAAACCAGATCGATGTCGCGCGGGCTCGTCCCGACCCCGCCCTCGAGAAGGCGCTCCTGAAACACGCTGCGGCAAGGCTTCGGGGCGAGGAGAGCGCATCCGGGCTGCGCGGGCGTCCTTGCCTCGCTAGTCGCGAGCGCCTAAACACCTGCCTATGTCCTGCGCGTTAATCCTATGCTGACGCGGGTGAAGTATCGCGGTTCGAACCGGCGCGCGAGCGCCCAATCATTCGACGCAGAGCGTCAAATCATCGGGAAGAGGGTTCGATGACCAAGATGTTCCATGGAACTTGGACGGCGGCGCTCGCCTTCGCGCTGGTCGCGTCCGGCTCCGGCTTCGCCCAGGCTCAGACGACCGGCCGCGTGTCGGTGATGAAGTACGACAATGGCGGCGTCTACGAAGGCGAGTTCAAGGACGGGAAGCAGCACGGCACCGGCACGTTCCGCCTGCCGAACGGCTACGAGTACACCGGCGAATGGCAAGACGGCCGGATCGAGGGCAAGGGCGTCGCGAAGTACGCCAACGGCTCGGTCTATGAGGGCGCGTTCCGGAACGGCGCGCCGCATGGCTCGGGCACGATCAAATACGCGGATGGCGGCGAATATTCGGGCGCCTGGGCCGACGGGGTGATCAACGGCGAAGGCGAGGCGAAATACGCCAACGGGATCGTCTACACCGGCGCGTTCAAGGACAGCGCGCACCACGGCAAGGGGACGATGAAGTCCCCGAACGGCTACGAATACACCGGCGACTGGATCAACGGTCTGCAAGAGGGCGAGGGCCGCGCGACCTATCCGGACGGCGCCGTCTATGAGGGCCAGTTCAGCCAGGGCAACCGCCACGGCGTCGGCACCATCACTTTCAAGGATGGCTTCGCCTTCACCGGGTCTTGGAAAGACGGCCAGATCCACGGCAAGGGCAAAGCGACCTACGCCAATGGCGACGTCTATGAGGGCGAGTTCCGCGACGGCAAACGCCACGGCTTCGGCACGATGAAATACGCCACCGGCGCCGAGTATCGCGGCTATTGGGTCAACGGCAAGCGCGGCAGCAAGGAAGAGGCCGAGCGTCAGTCGAACTGACGCGCCCAAACGCTCGAATCAGGGCTTTTCTCCAAACGCGGCGCGCGCTAGGCGTAGCGCCGCAGTCAAAACAGGTCATCGCATGTGGCTTTCGCTTCTTCTTCTTAGCCGCCCCTGAGCGCGCCGGTCCTCCGCGGCGCGCGTTCAGGGGATGCGTGCTCGCCGCCGGAAAGAAGAAGCTGAGTTTCACACGACGAACGGGCGCGCCCAGCCGCGCAGCCCCCGGAGACCTGAGATGACCGAGACCCCCTCTCCGACCCGATCCGAGCCGACCGGCGCGGCCGACGACCGCGTCTTGATCTTCGACACGACGATGCGCGACGGCGAGCAATCGCCGGGCGCCTCGATGACGCTCGACGAGAAGATCCAGATCGGGTCCCTGCTCGACGAAATGGGCGTCGACATCATCGAGGCCGGCTTCCCGATCGCCTCTGAAGGGGATTTCCAAGCGGTCTCGGAGGTCGCTCGGATCGTGCAGAACGCCCAGGTATGCGGTCTGGCCCGCGCGAGCCTCAAGGATATCGACCGCTGCTGGGAGGCGGTGCGCCACGCCAAGCGCCCACGGATCCACACCTTCATCGGCACCTCGCCGCTCCACCGCGAACATCAGCTGAAGATGACCGCGGAGGAAGTGCTGGAGAAGATCGACGAAAGCGTCCGCCACGCCCGCAGCGTCTGCGACAACGTCCAGTGGTCGCCGATGGATGCGACGCGGACCGAGACCGACTATCTGGTGGAGACGGTCGAGGTCGCGATCGCGGCCGGCGCGTCCACCATCAACATCCCGGACACCGTCGGCTACGCCGTGCCCGGCGAGAGCGCGCGCATCATCAAAATGCTCCGCGAGCGCGCCAAGGGCGGCCGCGACGTCGTGTTCTCGACGCACTGCCACGACGATTTGGGGATGGCGGTCGCAAACTCGCTGGCCGCGGTCGAGGCCGGCGCGCGGCAGGTGGAGTGCACGATCAACGGGCTCGGCGAGCGCGCCGGCAACGCCGCGCTCGAGGAGATCGTGATGGCGCTCCGGGTGCGGGGCGACCATTTCAACAGCGATACGCGCGTCGTCAGCCAGCACCTGATGCGCGCCTCGCGCTTAGTCTCCGCCGTGACCGGCTTTCCCGTCCAGTACAATAAGGCGATCGTCGGCCAGAACGCCTTCGCCCACGAATCCGGCATCCACCAGGACGGCATGCTGAAGAACGCCGAGACCTTCGAGATCATGCGGCCGGAGGATGTCGGCCTCAGCCGCTCGAACCTGGTGATGGGCAAGCATTCCGGCCGCGCGGCGTTTCGCGACAAGCTGAAGGGCCTCGGCTTCGAGCTGGGCGACAACGCGCTGAACGACGCCTTCGTCCGGTTCAAAGCGCTCGCCGATCGGAAGAAAGAGGTGTTCGACGAGGACATCGTCGCGCTGATCGACGACGCCGCGACCTCCGCCGCCCATGACCGGGTGAAGCTGAAGTTCCTGCGCGTGATCTGCGGGACCGAGGCGCCCCAGTCGGCGGATCTGATCCTCGAAGTGGACGGCGTGGAGCACCAGAAGACCGCGACCGGGGACGGTCCGGTCGACGCCGCCTTCAACGCGATCAAGGCGCTGGTCGAACACGACGCGCGGCTGAAGCTCTACCAGGTGAGCGCGGTCACCGCGGGCACGGACGCGCAGGCCGAGGTGTCGGTTCGGCTCGAGGAGGACGGCAAGATCGTCACCGGGACAGCCGCGGACACCGACACGCTGGTCGCCTCCGCCCGGGCCTATGTGAACGCGCTCAACAAGCTCTTCACGCGGCGCGCGAAATCGGCGCCGGCCAGCCATCCGGCCGATCGCGACTGAACGCGCGCCCCCTTCAGCGCGGGCGCGCGCCCTTCGGCGCGGGCGCGCCGACCCGTTGCGGGATCGTTGCGCCGCAGCGCACAAATCGCAGCCGGCGCTCGCGCGTCGGCTGATTCGCCGTTCGCCGAGACGCTCGAACCGTGTTAACCCAGCTCGGATACGATCGAGGCGACGCAGAAACGCTCGAAGCTGAGGGACCCGCGCCATGTTCGGCATCTACGGTATGTTCGCTTCCGACATGGCCATCGACCTCGGCACGGCGAACACGCTGGTGTATGTCAAGGGCAAGGGTATCGTCGTGAACGAGCCCTCGATCGTGGCGTTCCGGACCGAGCCGAAGCGCCAGGTGCTCGCCGTGGGCCATGAGGCCAAGGTGATGCTCGGTCGGACGCCGGGCAAGATCCAGACGATCCGTCCGCTGAAAGACGGCGTGATCGCCGATTTCGAAGTCGCCGAGGAGATGATCAAGGCCTTCATCCGGAAGGCCCATAAGCGCGCGGCGTTCGCGCCGCCGCTGGTGATCATCTGCGTGCCTTCGGGCGCCACCCCGGTCGAGCGCCGCGCCATCAAGGAGAGCGCGCTCAAGGCCGGCGCGCGACGGGTCTATCTGATCGAGGAGCCGATCGCGGCGGCCATCGGCGCGGGCCTGCCGATCGACGAGCCCGCGGGCTCCATGGTCGTCGACATCGGCGGCGGCACGACGGAGGTCGCGGTGATCTCGATGGCCGACGTGGTCTACGCGGACAGCACGCGGGTCGGCGGCGACAAGATGGACGAGGCCATCATCAACTACATGCGCCGCCACCATAACCTGTTGATCGGCGACGCCACGGCGGAGCGCATCAAGGTCGAGTTCGGCGTCGCGATGGTCAACGAGGGCGACAGCGACGGCGACATCATCGAGATCCGCGGGCGCGACCTGGTGAACGGCGTGCCGAAGGAGATCGAGATCAGCCAGGCGCAGATCGCCGAAGCGCTCCGCGATCCGGTTTTTCAGATCGTCGAGGCGCTGAAACTGGCGCTCGAGTCGACCCCGCCGGAGCTCGGCGGCGACATCGTCGAGCGCGGGATCATCATGACCGGCGGCGGCGCGCTTCTCACCAATCTCGACGCGGTGATCCGCCGGGAGACCGGCCTGCCCGTCACCGTGGCGGAGGAGCCGCTCTCCTGCGTCGCGGTCGGCACCGGACTTGCGCTGGAGCGGCTGAATACGCTCCGGGATCTGCTGACCGAGTAAGCGGCGACCTCGTTCCGGGATCGGCGGGATCGGGCCGAACGCGCGTCGGGCCGGAGCGACTGTAGCGGGGCTCGGCCCTGGGGGATCTGAGCATGCGTAGCGGCGTGTGGAAAACCATCCAGAACATCCTGCTCGGCGGCGTGCTGGCGGCGTCTTTCGTCGTGTTCGTGCTGTGGCGGACGGACAATCCCCGCCTTCAGCAGGTGCGCATGGCGACGGTCGACGCGGTTGCGCCGACGCTCGAGCGCATCGCCGGCCCGTCGAGCGCGGTCGCGGAGATGTTCGACGAGGTGCGCAGCTACTCGGATCTGCAGTCCGAGAACGAACGGCTGCGGCGCGAGGTCGAGCGGCTGAAGCTGTGGGTCGAGATCGCGCGGCAGCGCGAGGAGGAGAACGCCCGCCTGCGCGCGCTGAACGCGGTGAAGCCGGCGCCGCGGGAGACTTTCGTCACAGCGGAGGTGATCGCCGATTCGGGCGGGCCCTTCGCTGAAAGCGTGCTGGTGAATGTCGGGCGCCGCGACGGCGTGCTCGACGGCGCGCCGGCCCGGGACGCCGCCGGCCTGCTCGGCCGCGTCGCGGGCAGCGGCGAGCGCTCCGCCCGGGTTCTATTGCTCACCGATCCGACCAGCCGGGTGCCGGTCGCGATCGGCGAGAACCGGGTGCGCGCGATCCTGCAAGGCGACAACACCGAAGCGCCGACGCTCCAGTTTCTCGAGAAGAACGCCCGGATCGAAGCCGGCGCCCGCATCGCGACCTCCGGGTCCGGCGGCGTCTATCCGATCGGGCTCCATGTCGGGCGGGTGCTGAGCCTGCCCAGCGACGAGGGTCCGGCTCGCGTCGCGCTCGCGGCGGACTTCCGCCGGCTGGCGTTCCTGCGGATCCGGCGGATCGACGCGACGCCTGAATCGCCGCCCGCGGGCGGGCTGATCCTGCGCGCGCCCGGGCCGGACGAAGGGGCGTCTTCGGGCGCGACCGGCCCACAGGCGGCCGTCGACGCGGGGAACTGACGGGTGGCGCTTCTCGGCGTTCTGATCACCGGGCTGATCGCGATTTTCGCGACGATCGCGCCGGTCGGGATCGGGCCGTCCGCCTGGTACGGCCCTCACCTTTTGCTCTGCGCGCTCGGTTTTTGGGCGGCCCGGCGACCGGAGGGAGCGCCCGCGCTCATCATCTTTCCGCTCGGGCTGGCGAACGACCTGCTCCGCGACGGGCCGGTCGGCGCGGAGACCTTCGCGCTTCTGGTGGTGATCGAGATCCTGAAGCTGATCAGCGATCGCTCGCCGGCGCGCGGATTTTGGATCGAGTGGCTGCGCTTCGCCGTTCTGGCGGTGGTGTTCGAGGGGATCCTGCAGCTTCTGTTCGCGCTCACGCTGACGCCGGCGCCGGATTGGACCGTGATCGCCGAGCGGGCCGGCGCGACAGCGCTGCTCTACGCCCCGATCGCGCTCGTGCTGCAAAAGACCACCCGCGTCACTCGCCGCGCGCCGTCGATTTACTGAACCGCAAGCCGCGAGATGCTGTGTTCGCGGGTGCAATCGGCTAAAGTGTCGAAAACGAACCGAGGAGACTCTTCGCCGTGATGGACGACGCCCGCGAGCGCGAACGCCACGCCCGATTTTCGCGGCGCGCTCTGGTCTTGCTCGGCGGCCAGCTCGCCGTCGGCGGCGTCCTCGGCTGGCGCCTCTGGCAGCTCCAGGTGCTCGAGGGCGAGGCCTATCTCAATCTCGCGGAAGAGAACCGCGTCAATCTGCAGCCCGTCGCGCCGGAGCGCGGCGAGATCTTCGACCGGGCGGGGCGGCCGATCGCGGTCAACCTGCCGAACTACACGCTCAAGCTGATCCGCGAGCGCACCGACAGCACAGAAGCGACCTTCGCACGGCTCCGCAAGCTGATCGACCTGACCCCGCGCGAGGAGCGCATCGCGCTCAGCCGGCTCCGCCGAACCCGCGGCTTCGTGCCGATCCCGCTGAAAGAGAACCTGTCCTGGGAGGCGTTCAGCCGGATCAACGCCAACGCGCCCTCGCTGCCCGGCGTGGTGCCGGAGGCGACCTGGACGCGCTTCTATCCAGAGGCCGACGGGCTCGTCCATGTGGTCGGCTATGTCGCGGCGGTCACCGACGCCGAGATCGAGCGCGACCGCAGCAACGACCCGATCCTGCGCCTGCCGAACGCCCGGATCGGCAAGAACGGCATCGAGAAATCCGCCGAGCGGAATCTGCGCGGCGCCGCCGGGGCCCGCCGCGTCGAGGTCAACGCCGCCGGACGCGAGATCCGAGAGCTCTCGCGCGACGAGGGGCGCCGCGGCGACGACCTGACGCTCACCATCGATCTCGACCTGCAGCGCTACGCCATGGAGCGGCTGAAGGGCGAGAGCGCGGCCGCGGTGGTGATGGATGTGATCACCGGGGATATCGTCGCGCTGGCCTCCACCCCGGGCTATGATCCCAACAAGTTCGTGTTCGGCATCAGCACCACGGACTGGAACGCGCTACGCGCCGACGATCATGACCCGCTGCGCAACAAGGCGCTCGCCGGGGCTTATCCGCCCGGTTCGACCTTCAAGATGATGACGGCGCTGGCGGGCCTCGAGACCGGGTTGGTCGGCCCGTCTCAAAGCTGGTTCTGCGGCGGCAAGATGCGGCTCGGCAGACGCGACTTCCACTGCTGGAAACGCGGCGGCCACGGCTCGATGAATCTGAAATCCGGGCTCAAATACTCCTGCGACGTCTATTTCTACGAGGTCGCGAAGAAGGTTGGGATCCGGAAACTGGCCGAGCTTTGCGGTCGGTTCGGCCTGGGCGAAGCGCCCGAGATCGAGGCGCCGAACGTCAAGGCGGGCAATATGCCGACGCCCGAATGGATGCTCGCGGCGCGGGGCGAGCGTTGGTCTGGCGGCGAGACGCTGAACGTCGGCATCGGCCAGGGCGCCGTGCTGTCGACGCCGCTGCAGCTGGCGGTGATGACGGCGCGACTGGCGAACGGGCGAGAGCAGGTCTCTCCGCGGCTGATCAAGGGGCGCAACGGCGTCGATGTTCCGGTGAAGCCGTTCGCGCCGCTCGGCGTCGACCCGCGCAATCTGGCCAAGATCCACGACGCGATGAACGCCGTCAGCAACGAGGCGGGAGGCACCGCTTTCCGCTCCCAGATCTTCGACGACGATTGGCGGATCGCGGGCAAGACCGGCACCGCTCAGGTGCGCCGCATCACGGTCGCCGAGCGCGCGGTGCGGGTGCGCAAGAACGAGGAACTGCCCTGGCATCTGCGCGACCATGCGCTGTTCGTCGCCTACGGCCCGGTCCAGGCGCCGCGATACGCGATCGGCGTGGTCGTCGAGCACGGCGGCAGCGGCTCGAAAGCCGCGGCGCCCGTCGCGCGCGACATCCTGCTGCGCGCCTTCTTCCGCGGAGAGCCTCCGCTCGAGGCCTATCCGCCCTGGATCCGACCCGAGATCGAAGCGGCGCGAAAAGCGGCGGAGCAGGCCCGGCTCTCCACCGACCCGGCCGGCGCGCTTCGCGGCCAGGCGCTCTGAGGGAGATCGCCATGGCGCGCTACGTACCGAGGCCCTCGCTCTCCGCCGCGGAGATCCCGTTCAGCCGAAAGCTGCTTTGGCTGAACTGGCCGCTGACCGCCTTGCTGGCGGTGGTCGGCGGGGTCGGTTTCTTGATGCTGTTCTCGGTCGCCGGCGGATCGCTCGACCCGTGGGCGCGCGATCAGATCGTGCGCTTCTCGCTCGGGTTCGCGGTGATGATCCTGGTGGCGCTGATCGATCTGAAGTTCTGGCGCATGATCGCCCTGCCCTTCTACCTCATCAGCCTGGCGCTCCTCGTGGTGGTGGAGGTGGCGGGCGTGACCGGGATGGGCGCGCAGCGCTGGATCAATCTGGGCGTCGCAAGGCTCCAACCCTCCGAGTTGATGAAGATCGCGCTCGTGATGGTCCTGGCGCTTTACTACCAGAATTTGCCGTCCAACCGGATCTCCAACCCGCTGTTCGTATTGCCGCCGATCCTGCTCGCGGTGATCCCGGCGGCGCTGGTGGCGAAGCAACCGGACCTCGGCACCGCGTTGCTGCTGGTCGGCGGGGCCGGGGTCGTGATGTTCGTCGCCGGCGTCAGCTGGTGGTACTTCGCCGCCGTCATCTCCGCTGCGGGTGGCGCGGTCTATGCGGTGATCCTGAGCCGCGGCACCGAGTGGCAGCTGCTGAAGGATTATCAGTTCCGGCGCATCGAGACCTTTCTGGATCCGAGCCAGGACCCCCTCGGCGCCGGCTATCACATCACCCAGTCGACCATCGCGATCGGGTCGGGCGGGCTGGCCGGCAAGGGGTTCATGCAAGGCTCCCAGACCCATTTGAGCTTTCTGCCCGAGGCCCACACCGACTTCATCTTCACGACGCTCGCGGAAGAGTTCGGCTTCGTCGGCGGGGCCGGGCTGCTCGGGCTCTATATGCTGATCATCTGCGTGGCGACGATCGGCGCGCTCCGCATCCGGAACACGTTCGGGCGTCTGCTGGCCGCCGGGGTCGCCTCGACCTTCTTCTTTTTCTTCGCGATCAATATGGCGATGGTCATGGGGCTCGCGCCGGTGGTCGGCGTGCCCTTGCCGTTGGTGTCCTATGGCGGAACGTCGATGCTGACGCTGCTCTTCGGCTTCGGCCTCCTGATGAGCGCGCAGATCCATGCGGAGCCCGATCTCCGGGACTACCGATAGGGCGGGGCTTTCCGCGCGCGTCGCCACGCCGCTTGCGCCGGCGCGCTCCGGCCGATTAGCTGGCGGCTTGCGACCGTCCTCCAGCGAGCCTCCGGACCGATGCCAGACGCCCACCGCCCCATCGCCCTCTATGCGGGTCCCGAGGATCGGGCCGCCGCCTGGGTCGGAGCGTTGGAGGCCTCGGCTCAGGCGGCCGACGTCCCGGTCCGGATCATAGAGGAAAAGGACGGCGTCGCCCCGGAGCGGGTCGACTATGTGCTGTTCGGGGCCTGGTCCCAGCCGTTCGACCTTTCGCCTTACGCCGGGGTGAAGGCGATCCTGTCGCTCTGGGCCGGGGTCGAGAAGATCCTGGAGCGTTCAGATTACCCGTCCGGCGTTCCCCTCGCCCGGATGGTCGAGCCCGGTCTCACCGGCGGCATGACGGACTATGTCGTCGCGCATGTCATGCGGGCGCATATGGATCTCGACGGCGTTCGCGACCGCCACGCCGCGCGGCGCTGGGACGATGTCTATCCGCCGCTGTCCTCCGAGCGAACCGTCGGGATCATCGGCATGGGCGCGCTCGGTCTCGACGCGGCGCGCGCCCTCCGCGCGCTCCGGTTCCGCGTCCGAGGCTGGAGCCGGAGCCCGAAGAGCGAGCCCAGCGTCGAGAGCTTCGCGGGGTATGAGCGCCTCGACGCCTTCCTGTCGGAGACGGAGATCCTGGTCTTGCTCGCGCCGCTCACCGCGGAGACGCGGGGGCTGATGAACGGCGCTCGGTTGGCCAAGCTGCCTGCGGGCGCCCATATCATCAACGCGGCGCGCGGCCCGCTCTTGCCGGAGGCCGATCTGCTGGCCGCGCTGGACGATCGCCTCGGGTCCGCGACCCTCGACGTTTTCGACGAGGAGCCTCTGCCGGACGACCATCCGTATTGGAGCCATCCGAAAGTCCTCGTCACGCCCCATATCGCGTCCGTAACCCGACCCGAGACCGCCGCGCCGGAACTGATCGCTCAGATCGCGCGGGCCGAGCGGGGCGAGCCGCTCTTGCACCTGGTCGATTTCGATCGAGGCTATTGAAAGAGCGCCGCATGATCCGCCGACCGCCCGGCCCGACACCCGAAAAGCCCGCCTGATGTCAGACCCCTCCCCGCCCGACATGTCGACGAAGCTGATCAAGCCCGCGCCCCGCGTCGGCTTTTTTCAGCGGATGCGTAATAATTTCCTCACCGGGATCGTCGTCAGCGCGCCGTTCGCCATCACGCTCTATCTGACCTGGACGCTGATCGATTATGTCGACGGCCGGGTGCTGCCGCTGATCCCCGCGCCTTATCGCCCGGATCAGTGGCTCCCTTTCGCCGCGCCCGGCCTCGGCCTCATCGTCCTCGCGCTGTTCCTGATCATCGTCGGATCCCTGACGAAGAACTTCTTTGGTCGGGAACTGGTCCGCATCAGCGAGCGCTGGGTCGATCAGATGCCGGTCATCCGCTCGGTCTATAATGCGCTGAAGCAGATCGCGGAGACCATCTTCACCCAGTCGTCGAACTCGTTCGAGCGCGCCTGTCTGGTGGAGTATCCGCGCAAGGGCATCTGGGCGGTCGCCTTTGTCTCGACGCACAGCAAGGGCGAGGTGCCGCAGAAGGCGCGCGACGGTCAATCGATGATGAGCGTGTTTCTGCCGACCACGCCGAACCCGACATCGGGCTTCTTGCTGTTCGTCCCGGAGGAGGACGTGATCCTGCTCGACATGAGCGTCGAGGAGGCGGCGAAGCTCGTGATCTCCGCGGGTCTCGTCGTGCCGCCCACGGCGGCGGAGAAGGCCGCGCTCGCGCCGCTTCAGCTTGAGGACGGCGCGGGGGGCGATCCCGGTCTCGAGCAGCGCCCCTATACGGGCCGCAGCGCCGCCCGCCGCGAGCTTGAAGGCCAAACGACCCCGGCGGAAGCGGCGGAGCGCGCGGCGCGGAACCCGCTGTCGAGGACGTTTTAGGGCGCGCTCCGAGACTGGACGGCGGAGGAGAAGAGATGTCGGACGATTCCGCGCCAACGATCCTCTCCGTCTCGGCCCGCGCGGTCCTCGCGCCGCTGCCCCGGCCGATCACCACGGCGGTGGCGCGGATCGATCAGGCGCCGCTGGTGCTGGTGGACGTTCAGACCGATCGGGACGTCGTCGGCCGCAGCTATCTGTTCGGCTACACGCCCGCCGCCCTGAAGCCGATGGTCGCCGCGGTCGAGGCGGTCGGCGGCCTGATCGAGGGCCGCGCCGTCGCGCCGGCCGCGCGCATGGCGGACCTCTCCGCCGCCTTTCGCCTGCTCGGTCGCCAAGGCGCGATGGGGATGGCGATGTCCGGCGTGGAGATGGCGCTGTGGGACGCGCTCGGGCGCATCGCCGGGAAGCCGGTCGCGCAGCTCCTCGGCGGCGA
>JBCBRF010000040.1:0-23747 GCA_039819865.1 Pseudomonadota bacterium
CCGGCGGGCGCTTTTCGTTTGCGCCCGCGGCCTATCGCAGCTCCGCGGCCGCAAGACGCCCCACGCAGCGACGCCCCCAACCGCGCAGGGAACCCTCCGCCCCTCCCTGCACATGGGGAGAGGCAGGGGGTGGCGTCGTATGACCATGGCGCCGCCAAGACCGCCTCCTCCGCCACTGCCGCCGACAAAACCGCCGCCAGCTCTCCACAACCGCGCCGCAAGCGCGCCTCCCCTCCCCGCTCGCGGGGAGGGGTTGGGGTCGGATGAACGCGGCGCCGCCAAGACCGCCACCTCCGCCCTGCTGCCGACAAGACCGCCGCCCGCTCTTCACAACCCCGCCGCAAGCGCGGCTCCCCTCCCCGCACGCGGGGAGGGGTTGGGGGTGGGGTTCGGCATGGGCGTGGGAAAACACCACCGCCCCGGTCAGAACTGCGAACGGCGCGCGCCGAGCACCCCGGCTCAGATCGTCAGCGCCGCCAGCGCCGCCGCCTCCGCCGCCTGCTGCGTCGCCCCGAGCACATCCCCGGTCTGCCCGCCGATCCGCCGCGACGCGAGCCGCGCCACCGCAAGCGCGGCCACCGCCGTCGCCACGAGCGCCCCGATCAACGCCCCGCCGCCGAGCCCCGCCGCGGGCGCCGCGAACAGCACCCCGATGGCCAGCGCCGCCAGCGCGGTCTGCTGCGGCGGCGTCCCCGCCCGCGCCGCCATCCCATCCGACCGAGCCGGCGGCAGCGCGCGCCACACGACGACGAGCGCGGCCCGCGACAGCGCCCCCGCCGCCGCCAGGGCGATGATTCCCTCGACCGCCCCGAGCGACCCGATCGCGCTCGCCCGCATCGCCAGCACCGTGATCAGCGCCACCGCGCCGAACGCCCCGGTCCGGCTGTCCCGCATGATCTCGAGCGCGCGCTCCCGGCTTCTCGGCAGTCCGAGCCCATCCGCCGCGTCCGCCAGCCCGTCCTCATGGAGCGCGCCGGTCACGGCCACCCCGACGCCGACCGCGAGCCATCCCGCCGGCCCCGGCGCGATCCCGAAAGCGAGCGCGAGCGCATAGGCCGCGCCGGCGATCAACCCGACCAACGCGCCGACCATCGGATAGGCCCATGCCGCCCGCGCCCCCCGCGCCCCGGCGGCGGCGTGATCCACCGGCACCGGCAGCATGGTCAGAAGCGCCGCCGCATAAAGCGAGTCGGCGGGATGCATCAGCCCCTCCGGACCGCCCGGTCCGGCGCTCTCGGTGTGCTGCGACTGATTCTCCGATTGGGTCATGCGGGTCCTCCGCTGCGTTGCCCCCGGTCCATGGTCGTGCAAGCTCGCCGCCATGAGCGCTTTCGATCCGACCGCCTCCGCCCCCTTCCGCGATCGCGCCGCCGTTCTGGCGGCCTGCGACGCGCTTCCCGAGCCCGACGTCGAGGCGATCGCCGCCGCCGCCGCCCGGAACGACCGGCTGACCAAGCCCGCCGGCGCGCTCGGCCGGCTCGAGCGCCTCGCGCTCTGGACCGCCGGCTGGCGCCAGGACCCGCGGCCGCGCTTGGACCGCGCCCAGATCCTGATCTTCGCCGGCGATCACGGCGTCGCGGCCCGCGGCGTCTCTCCCTACCCGTCGGAAGTCACCGCCCAAATGGTGGCGAATTTCGAGACGGGCGGCGCCGCAATCAACCAGCTCGCCCGGCTCCAGGGGGCGAGCCTGACGGTCCGCGCGCTCAATGTGGGGCGTCCGACCGCGGATCTGTCGCGCGCGCCCGCGATGACCGAGGCGGATCTGCTCGCCGCCTTGAACGCAGGCTGGGCCTCGGTCGATCCGGCCGCCGACGCGATCTGCCTTGGCGAGATGGGCATCGGCAACACCACCGCCGCCGCCGCCCTCTCCGCGGCGCTGTTCGGCGGGCGCGGCGCGGATTGGGCCGGCCGCGGGGCCGGGCTCGACGACGCCGGCCTCGCCCAGAAGGCCGGGGTGGTCGATGAAGCGCTTGCCCTCCACGGCGACGCGCTCGCCGACCCGCTGGAGGCGCTCCGCCGTCTCGGCGGTCAAGAGCTGGCGGCGCTCGCCGGCGCGACGTTGCGCGCGCGACATCTGCGGCGGCCGGTCCTGTTGGACGGCTTCATCTGCACCGCCGCCGTCGCGCCGCTGGCCCGCCTCGCCCCGGGCGCGCTCGCCCATTGCCTGGCCGGCCACCGCTCCGTCGAACCCGGACACGGCCGTCTGCTCGAGGCCCTTGGCCTCGAACCGCTCCTCGACCTCGATCTGCGCCTCGGCGAAGGCTCGGGCGCTGCGATCGCTCTCGGCGTGCTCCGCGCGGCGCTCGCCTGTCAGGACGGCATGGCGACCTTCGAGGAGGCGGGCGTCAGCGATCGCGACTGAGACGGCCGTCGCCAGATGCGCCACCGGGCCGCGTGCGGGCCGATCTCCGACCATCGAACCACTGAAGACGCCCCGCCGGGGCGTTTTCCGGGCGCTTCGCAAGCCTCTCTCGCCGGAGCCGCCGTCGCGCGATCCGAGGCGCGGCCGGCGGCCGTCCCGTCCAGGGCGCGAACGCGCCTCGGCAGAGCCGAGGTTCCCTGGACGGGGCGGACGCGGGCTGCGATCCGGGCGGGCGACGACGGATCGGGCGGGAGAGGCGGGGCCCTCTCTCGATGGTGAGCCCGAGCGCCACTCCCCGACTGCGGAGCGGCGCGCCCAGGCCGACCGAGGGGGCTCGACGCCCCCGAGGCCGGCCTCCCCTCTCTCAACCGCCTGTGAAGTACCGCGCCAGCACGCCGCGATAGATCTTCGCGAGCCCCTCGATCTCCGCCGCCGGCGCGCGCTCGTCGACCTGGTGCATCGTCCGCCCCGTGAGCCCGCACTCGATCACCGGGCAATAGTCCTTGATGAACCGCGCGTCCGAAGTCCCGCCCCCGGTCGCGAGCGCCGGACGCGCGCCCGTCTCCGCCTCGACCGCCGCCGACACGATCTCCGACAGCGGCCCCGGCGGGGTCAGGAACGCCTCTCCCGACAGCTTGGTCTCGACCCCGATCGCGACCCCGCTCTCCGCCGAGACCTCCCCCGCGACCCGCTCCAGCATCGCGATCAGAGACGCCCCGTCATGGCCGTCGTTGAACCGAATGTTGAGCGTCGCCCGCCCCCGCGCCGGGATCACGTTGTTCGCGGGGTTCCCCACATCGATCGTGGTCAGCGCCAATGTCGAGGCCTCGAAATGGTCCGTGCCCGCGTCGAGCGGCGTCGAGGCCAACCGGTCGAGCAGCCGCGCCAGCGCCGGCAACGGATTGCGCGCCCGATGCGGATAGGCCGTGTGCCCCTGCTCGCCGGTCGCGGTCAGATAGGCCGTCAGGCTGCCGCGCCGCCCGATCTTCACCACATCGCCGAGCCGCTCGACGCTCGTCGGCTCGCCCACCAGCGCCGCGTCGATCGCCTCCCCGCGTGCGGCCAGTCGCTCGAGCACGGCGCGCGTTCCATAGACCGCGTCCCCCTCCTCGTCGCCGGTGATCAGGAGCGCGATCGAGCCGTCGGGCGGCGTCTCCCGCACAAAGCGGCACGCCGCGGCGACGAACGCCGCGACGCCCGACTTCATATCCGTCGCCCCGCGCCCCCAGACCAGCCCGTCTCGAAGCGCGCCCGAGAACGGATCCTCGGACCACGCCGCCTGATCGCCGACCGGCACCACATCCGTGTGCCCCGCGAAGCAGAACAACGGCCGCCCCCGCCCCCAGCGCGTCCAGAGATTCGGGATCCCCTCGACGTCGATGCGCTCAGAGTCGAATCCGAACGGCGCCAGCGTCTCGGCCAGCAGCCCGAGCGCCCCGCCCTCCTCCGGCGTCACCGAGGGACAGCGGATCAGCGCCTGGGTCAGCGCGACGGGATCGGGGAGCTCGGTCATCGGGGCTCGCTTAAAGCGCGATCAGGATAAGCGGAGACCGATCATCCGTCCGATCGCGCGGCAGAACAAAAGATGAGGCCGTGATCGCGGTTCGAAGAAAGAGGATCATGGTCTCGCCAAGGGTTTTTCTGCGCGCCAGCAAACCGCGCCGCGGCGAAAAACGCTAGTGAGCGCTCGATGCAAAAGCTCGACCGCAGCGCCTCTGCTCTCGTAAAACAGCGCGACGTCCAGCGCCGCGCGAGGAACGGCCATGCCCCGATCGCTCTTAATCGCCGCCCTGGCCGGGGTTCTCGGAAGCGCCGGCCCCGCCTCGGCCGAACTTTGCGCCGATCCCGGCGCGGCCTGCCGAACCGATCTGCCGACCGCCTGCCTGTCGACCTTCGGCGCGGGCGCCGTCCCGGCGGCGGGCGCGGGCCTCGACTGCGCCGCCGCCTTCCAGACCTATCGCGACTGCCTCGCCCGCGCCGCCTCCGAGTGCGAGCCGCAGGCCCAGCCGACCGCCAGCCCGCAGACAGGCGGCGCCGGCGGATCCGAGGCCAAGGCCGCATGGGAGGCCGTGAAGGACAGCGACGATCCCGCCGAGCTCGATCTGGTGGCGAAGGCCTTCGGCGACACCTTCTGGGGCCAACTCGCCGCCACCCGCGCGGCGAAGCTTCGGGGCGCGACGGCGCCGAGCGATCTGCGTGGCTTGCCTGCCGATTTCCTCGGCGTCTGGACCGGCCCGGTCAGCCAGCCGGGCTCCCGCCCCTATTCGATGAAGATGACCTTCGCCGAGAACGGGCCCTTCCTGGTCGACTATCCCGAGCTCGGCTGCGGCGGGATCCTATCCGTGATGGAGCGTCGTCCGGGCGGCGCCGTGCTTCTGGGCGAAGGCTTCACCTATGGCGCACAGAAATGCGCCCAGGGCGGCGCGATGCTGCTCTCCAAGACCGGTCCGAACGCCGTCCGCTGGCTTTGGTACTATCCGGACGGCCGTTTGGGCGCCTCGGCCACCCTTGTCCGCCAATAGCGCGCGGCTCCCGCCGATCGGCGCGGCGACGCTGCTCGCCTTGGTCTTGACCGGCTGCGGACCGGCGCTCGAGACCGACCACCGTCCGACGGCGATCACGATCCGCGGCGAGGCCTATGAGATCTTAGCGCCGGCCGACGCGGAGATCGTCGGCGGAGAGGCCGGGGTCGTTATCGACTTCGCGCCCGGCGCCCGCCAGCCCCGCCTGCTGATCCTCGGCCCGGCGCTGGCGAGGGCCCGCCCACGCTCGACGACGATCGAGACCGCCCACGGCCTCCGGATCAGCTTCGACGCCGACGACGGGACCGCCCACGCCTTCATCGGCTCCGGCGGGCCCGAAGCCGTCCTCGACGGATGGATCGAGACGCCCGACGGGCGGATCTTCGCCCTCTCCTGCCGCCTGCAAGCGGAGAGCGCGCCCGACCCGGAATGGTGTCTGCGGGTCCTGGAGACTTTCCGCCCCGCGGCGGCGCGCCGATAGCGGCATCAAGTGGTCAGCCTGGGGGCTGCTCCGTCTGCGTGGGCTCGATCGGGGTTTGCTCGGTCGGGTTCGACCAATCGAAATCGCCAAGAAACGCCAAGAAGCGCTCGAGAGGCGCGGACCGAGGACGCCCGCGCACGGTGACGATCTCGACGTGACGGCTGACCTGAAGATCTTCGATCGGCCGGGCCACGACGCCTTCGCTCAGCAACATTTCACAGGGCGCGATCGTGACGCCATGCCCGGCGGCGATCGCCGTCTGGATCCAGTCCTCACGCTCGGAGCGCATCACCAGATCGACCTCGAGTTTGCGATCGGCCAAGACGTCGAAGAACGTCTCGCGAAATTCGCAGCGCAGGCGATCCACATAGGCCCGCCCATCGAGCGACGCCATCGTCAGAGACGACGCCGACGCCAAAGGATGGCCGCTGGCCATGACAAGCTTGAAGGGTTCGTCGAACAGAGGCGTCGATAAGAAGCGATCGGAAAGCGGCGCCGTCCGACCGATGATCGCGCAATCGAGGACGCCGGACAGCAGCAGTTCCTGGGCCCGCTCGCCCCAAACGTCGTGCAACAGGAGTTCGACGCCGCCGCTGGCCTGAGACCATCGCGCGATCGCGCGCCCGATGCGTCTCGAACCGACCGTGCACATCACGCCGACATCGATCATCTCCATTTCCCGATCGACGATGCTTCGGGCCGCCCTCTTGGCCACCTGACGCGTCTCCTCCAAGCGCCCGAGGTGGGTCCGCATCGCCTTCCCGAGCTCGGTGAGGAGCAGCCCCCGTCCCTCGCGAAGGAACAGCGGGCCGCCGAGTTCGTCCTCGAGCTTCTGGATCGCCACGGAAAGCGCCGGTTGCGAAACCGAGCAGGCCTCTGCCGCGCGGGTGAAACTCATATGATCGCAGACCGCCAGAAAATAGCGAACTTGCCGAAACTCCATGACGCCCTCGCCTCGCTCGAAAAACCAATAGACCCCAACTATGGTTCAATAAATAAAGAGTATTCGGCAACACCACCCCGAATCGATATGACAAATTGTGCTTGTATTGAAAAGGGGTGAGTCCAATGAAATGGCTTGGTTTAGCGGCGGCTTTGAGCGCCGCGCTGGCGTTCGGCGGCGGCGTGCGCGGCGCCTCCGCCCAAGAAATCAATCGCGCCGCATTCAACGAAGACGGCGCGGTCCTTCGGCCGACCAACTGGCGTCGCTGGGTCTTCGTCGGCGCGCCGTTGACGCCGAACGCGCTGAACGGCGGCGAGGCGCCGTTTCCAGAGTACCACAACGTCTACATCGAGCCCTCCGCGTTCGAGCACTGGGTGCGCACCGGCGAGTGGGCGGATGGAACCCAATTCGCCAAAGAACTCGTGCTGATCCGCGCGGCGGAAGACTGCGACCCCGACCCGGAGAACGGCTCCTGCGGTCAGACCTCGGGTCAGGGTTATTTTCAGGGCGAGTTCCAGGGGCTGGAGCTGAAAGTGAAGGACGCCGTCCGCTACGCCGATGAACCCGGAAACTGGGCCTATTTCAGCTTCGGCCACAAAGCGGAACCCTACGAAGCGACGGCGACGGCGTTTCCGACCGACGCCTGCAACGCCTGCCACGAGGTCAACGCCGAAACCGATTTCGTCTTCACGCAATACTATCCGGTTCTGCGCGCGTCGAAGCCGTAACGCCGGCGACACCGATTTGAAGCGCGCCCGAGAATGACGGGGCGCGCCTCATTCGCCGGCGCTTACCGGCGCAAAAAAGCCGCGCGCTTTCATCGCCGCACGAACCCCACGCCCCCCAAGACCCCAGGACCCGAGGAACATGAGAAAGCGTCGTATTCATGCCATGGCGGTCGCGGTCGCGGTCGCCGCCGCCCTCGACGCCAGCGCCTTCGCGCAAGGCTTTGCGCAAGACTTCGCGCCGGGCGTTTCCGCGAATGGCGCGATCAGCGTGCCCAACGTCGATTACCGCCGCGACTGGTCGCATCTGGGAACCTTCTCCGTCCCCCGCGAGGATCATGTCGAGTTCCACTCGGTTTACGCGGAACCAAAGGTCGTCGACGCCTATCGCGAGACCGGGGAGTACCCCGACGGCGCCGTCCTCATCAAAGAGCTATGGGCCGGCAAGACCGAAGAACTGACCACCGGTTCCGCCAGCCACGCATCGACGCCCGCCGGTTGGTTCGTGATGATCAAGGATCGCGAAGGGCGGTTCGCCGGGAACCCTCTTTGGGGCGACGGTTGGGGCTGGGCGCTGTTCAACGCCGACGATCCCGAAAACACCGTGACGACGAACTACCAGGACGACTGCATCGCGTGCCACGAGCCGGTCCGCGCCGCCGATTTCGTCCACAGCTACGCCTATCCGGCCCTGGCCGGAAAAAGCCGCTGACGCGCGCCCAGGCGAAGGACGCAAGGACCGCTTTCGCCGAACGATCCGAGCGGGGCGGGACGAGAGTTCCGTCCCGGCCTAAGCCTTCCGCGACCAGAACTGGTACATCGCCACGAAGGTCCGCGGATGGCGCTCCTCGAACGCGTGCCAGGCCGCGAGGTCGGTCTGGCGCTCGTCGTCCGGCGTCTCCTCGGCGTAACTCGCCCGCACGCTCGGGCTGAGATCGCTGAACCCGAGGAACGTCAGCCCGTTCCGCTGCAGCATCCCCGCGATCTCGGGCAGGGTCAGCTGATGCTCCTGCACATGGAACACCAGATCCCGAAGGTCGGAGGTGTGATAGAAATCGCGCGAGGCGGTGAAGTCGCCGATCTCGTCCATCGCGCCCGCCAAATAGTCCCGCCGGAACGCCCGGATGCCCTCGAGATCCGACGCATAGCCCCGCTCGGCGATAAACGCCCGCGCCCGGCTCACATCCCGCCGCGCAATCCGGCTGTAAAGCCCGAGCTTCAGATACCCGCCCGACTTCAGCACCGACAGCAGCGCCCGGAGCCCTTCCTCAGGGTCGCGCATATGGTGGATGACGCCGCCCGCCTCGACCACGTCGAACCGCACATCGGTCTCGGGCAGCTTCAAAATGTCGGCCTGCGCGAACCGGATGTTCCCGACCCCGAGCGCGATCGCCTGGCGCGCGGCGTAGGCGAGGCTCGCCCGGCTGAGATCGACCGCCAGCACCGTGCTGTCGCGATAGCCGCGCGCCGCGCTGATCGGATGCTGCCCCGTGCCGCAACCCGCGATCAGCACCTTAGGCGCGTCCGAGGTCGGCGACAGCGCCGTCCGGTTCGGCTGGATCACCGAACGGATATGGTCGAGATAGGGCGTGGGGTGGCTTTGCCGCACGATCCGCCAGCGCGGATAAGGGTTCGCCTCGTATTGCGCGCGCACCGCGCTCGAGACGCCGTCCTCGATCTCCGTCACCGCCGGAAGCGCCGGCGCGATCATCGCCTCCGCGATCGGGTTGAACACGAGCAGCTCGAGCGTCGGATCGACGGAGTGGGGGTCCTGCTCCGCCAGCGCGGCGACCCAAGCCCGAACCGCGTCGATCTTCGACAGATCGCGATAGGCGCCGAGCGTGAACAGGTCCCGCGCCGCGACCGGCGCGCCCTCCGCAAGCCGCGCCTCGACCCGCCCCCGGAGGATCTCGAGCTGGGCCGTCTCCTCAGCCGTCTCTTCCCAGAGGTATTCGGTGGTGTAGCTGTGCCGCGCCATCGCCTCGGCCAGATCGAGCAGCTCCTCCGAGA
Organism: Pseudomonadota bacterium; assembly: GCA_039819865.1. GTDB lineage: Bacteria > Pseudomonadota > Alphaproteobacteria > Rhodobacterales > Rhodobacteraceae > JBCBRF01. The sequence goes on from JBCBRF010000040.1 coordinate 9,044, forward strand.
CGCCCTCGCCGGTTTCCGAGCCCGCGACCTTCTTCAGGATCTGCGCGCGCAGCCCTATGAGCAGCTTCTCGACGCTCAGGACCGGCACGAACCGGTTGAACAGCACCGCGCGCAGCAGCTCCCGGATCTCCGGGCTGAGATCGCTGTAGCGCGGCTGCTCCTCGCCGAGATCCTGGATCGCCTGAGCGACCAGGAAGCAGGCGGCCATATGATCGCTCCGCGACAGAAGCTCGCGATGCGTCGCCAGCTTATAGACCGCGCGCCGATAGCGCTCGGACGGCTGCGTCGCCGTCGTCCGGTCGAGCACGAAGCCGAAGCTGCGGAGCGCGCTTTCGCTCTCAGGCTCCAGATCGAGCGCGTCGAGCGTCGCCTCCAGAGCGCCCTCCACATCGCCCACGCCGAGTCGCGCCTCCGCGGCGATCTGAGCCTCGGCGAAAGTGAGCGGTCCCGGGAACGCGCCGGCGAGCCGGGCGAGCGCGTCGAGCGCCTCCTCGAAGCGCGCCCGCCCGACCAGCAGCCGCGCCAGGTTCTCATAGGGCTCGCGATGCGCCGGAACGCCGGCGATCGCCGCCTCGAAGCGCCGCTCCGCCTCCGCCGCATCGCCCGCCCGCGCGGCCACTACGCCGAGCACGCGATGCGGCAGGCTGGCGTTCGGGTTGCGCTCGAGAATCTGCGCGCAGCGGGTCCGCACCACATCCAACCGGCCGGCTTCGAGATCCTCGGAAAGCAGCATCGCCTCCGCGGCGTCGGAGTCCATCTCCTCGAGACCGTCGAACAGGTTCGACGGGGCGGTCGCGGCGGTGGTCTGCGGGGTCATCGGCGGGCTCCGGTTCTGTCAACTCTGACCGGCACCACAACAGATCGAAGTGAACGCGCCGTAAGCGGCGCGCGCTAAAGTTTACGGCTCCAGAACTGATACATCACCGCGAAGGTCGTCGGGCGGCGGCGTTCGAACGCGTCCCAGCCCGCCAGATCGATCTGCGCGGGATCGGACGGCGTCTCGGTCGCATAGGCCGCCCGGGTCGCGGCGTCGAGATGGCTGAAACCGAGGAACGCCAGGCCATGCCGCGCCAGCATCCCGGCGATCTCGGGCAGCGTCAGCTGGTGCTCCTGCACATGGAACGCGAGGTCCCGCAGGTTCGAGGCGAGGTAGAAGTCGCGCGAATGCGTGAGATCCCCGATCGCCTCGATCCCGCCCGCCAGATAGTCCCGCCGGAACGCCCGAAGCCCCTCCAGATCGCTCGCATAGCCCTGCTCCGCGATGAACGCGCGGGCGCGGGCCACATCGCGCCGCGCATGCGCGCTGTAGAGCCCGAGCTTTAGAAGCCCGCCCGGCTTCAGCACCGACAGCAGCGCACTGAGACCCTCTTCCGGATCGCGCATATGATGGATCACGCCGCTCGCCTCCACCACGTCGAACCGCGCATCGATCTCCGGCAGGCGCAGGATGTCGGCCTGGGCGAACCGCACATTGCCGACCCCGAGCGCCTTCGCCTGACGCGCGCCGTAGGCGAGGCTCGCCCGGCTGAGATCGACCGCCATGACCGCCGCGCCCTCGTAGCGGAGCGCCACGCTGATCGGGTGCTGCCCGGTCCCGCAGCCCGCGACCAGCACCTGAGGGCGCGCGGCGCCCTCGCCGAGATCGGCCCGATGAGGCGCGATCGCCTCCGCGATCAACGACAGATAGGGGCCGCGCCGCGCCGCCTGAGGCGCGCGCCAACGCGGATAGGGGTTCGCCTCGTACTGCGCGCGCACCGCCTCCGAGACCGCATCGTCGATCGGCGTGAGCGCCGGCAGATCGCGTGCGATCGCCTCCTCGGCGAGCGGGTCGAGCAGCACCATCCGCAGCGTGGCGGGAACGGCGCCCCCACCGGCGGCCGACGTCGCCCAGCCCCGCACCGCCTCGATCCTGTGGAGCGGTCGATAGGCCCCGAGCGCAAAGAGATCGACAAGCGCCGGCCTGGCGCCCCCCGCGAGCGCCGCGCCGACCCGGTCGCTCACCAGGGCGAGCCGCCCGGCCTCCTCGGCCGTCTCGTCCCAGAGATGCTCAGTGGTGAACCCGTGAAGCGCCAGCGCCTCGAGCAACGCCGCGTCCTCCGCCGAAAGGGCGGCGCCCGCCGCAACCTCCGCCAGCAGTCGGGCGCGGAGCGCCGCCGCATGCCGCTCGACCGTCCGGTCCGCGACCATCCGGTCCGCGAGCACGGCGCGGAGCAGCGCGCGCGTCTCTTGGCTGAGAGCGCCGCCCGCCGCAATCGCCTGCGCCAGCCGCGCATTGGCGATCTTGAAATCGTCATGCCTCAGCCGCGCCGGATGCGAGACCAGCCGCGCCAGAGCGCGGTCGAGCCGCGCAGAAGCGGACGCGGCGTGCGGCGCCAGGCGCGCGAACACCGCCAGCGCCTTCTCGTCCCCAGGCGCGAGCGCAAGCGCATCGAGCGCCGCCTCGAGCCCACGGGCGCCGTGTCCCGCACCTTCGAGCGCCTGGGCCAGAAGCAGCGACCTGGGAAGATCTCGACCGTCGGGCGACGCGGCGGACAGCTGATGCAGCGTGTCGAGCGCGTCCTCGGCCCGCCCGCTTCGAAGCTGGAGCCGGGCGAGGTTCAGGAAGGTCTCGCGGTCCGGCGCGTCGCCGGCCAGAGCCGCCTCGAAATGCGCGATCGCCTGGGCGGTCGCCTGGGCGGTCGCGCCCTCCCGCGCCGCCAGCACGCCGAGGATCCGGCGCGGCAGGCTTGCGCCCGGATGGCGCCGCGCGAGCGCCTCGGCCTCCGTCCGCGCCTCCGCGATGCGCCCCGCCTGAACCTGCGCAATCAGCCGCGTCTCCTCGGCGCCGCCGAGAGGAGCGGCGCGAAACGGCGCTTCGCCCGAGCCGCGCACGCCTCGCCGACGACGGGATTTCGCAGGCATCGGCCGCCTCCTCGGTCTTGACAGGTCTAAGGTGAACTTCGTGTTCACCAGACCAGACCGAGATGAACGCCCGGTTCACGCGGCGCCGGGCGCGCGGCCGTCCGACAGGGGCGGCGCGCCGCGCCTCAGTCCCGCAACAGCTCGTTGATGCCGGTCTTGGCGCGGGTCTGGGCGTCGACCGTCTTCACGATCACGGCGCAGGACAGGCTCGGCCCCGGCCGCCCGTCCGGCAGCGGCTTGCCCGGCGTCGCGCCCGGCACCACCACCGCATAGGCCGGCACCTCGCCCATATGGACCGCCCCGGTCTCCCGATCGACGATCTTGGTCGAGGCCCCGATGAACACGCCCATCGAAAGCACCGCGCCCTCGCGCACGATCACGCCCTCGACCACCTCCGACCGGGCGCCGATGAAGCAATTGTCCTCGATGATCACAGGACCCGCCTGGAGAGGTTCCAGCACCCCGCCGATCCCCGCGCCGCCCGACAGGTGCACGTTCTTGCCGATCTGCGCGCAGGAGCCGACGGTCGCCCAGGTGTCGACCATCGTCCCCTCGTCGACGAAGGCCCCGATATTCACGAAGGAGGGCATCAGCACCACGCCCTTGCCGATATGCGCGGAGTGGCGGACCACCGCGTGCGGCACCGCGCGAAAGCCCGCGGCGCGGAACTCCTGCTCGCCCCACCCCGCGAACTTCGACGCCACCTTGTCCCACCAGGGCGCCCCGCCGGGACCGCCGTCGATCAGCGTCATGTCGTTCAGCCGGAACGACAGCAGCACGGCCTTTTTCAGCCACTCATGGACCACCCAGTCGGTCGAACCCTCGGGCTTCGACGCGACCCGCGCCACGCCCGCGTCAAGCGCGGCGAGCGAGGCCACGACCGCGTCCCGCACCTCTCCGCGCGTGTCGAACCCGATCTCGGCGCGAGCCTCCCAGGCCGCGTCGATCACCGGGCGGAGTTGCTCGGCGGAGAAATCGCTGGTCGCGCCGGTGGTCATGCCGCTGGCCATGGGGCCCTCCTCAATTCTATTGACCGGCGTAGATCTTGCGCCGCTGAACGGCGACATACCGATATTGGGCTGGGAGACAATGGCCAAACGCAAGAACCGCATCTCGCGCCTCACCTCGGCCGAGGCCGATCTGGCGGCCGCCCACCGGATTCCCGGCACGCCGCAATCGCTGTCCCCCGCCTACCGCCTCGCCTTCGACGACCCGGATTTCCTGCGTTCCGAGGCGCTGCGCCCCGTGCGCCTCCAGCTCGAACTGTTGAAGCCGGAGCTGACGCTGCAGGAGCGCGGCGTGACCTCGACCGTGGTCCTGTTCGGCGGCGCCCGCATCCCAGCGCCCGGCGAGGCGCCCTCCGCGAAGACGGAGATCGCGCGCGAAAACCTCGCGGCCGCGTCGAAATACTATGAGGAGGCGCGGAAGTTCGCGCAGCTCGCGACCGAGACCTCGCTGCAGTACGGCGGGCGAGAGTTCGTGATCACGACGGGCGGCGGACCCGGCATCATGGAGGCGGGCAACAAGGGCGCGCAGGAGGCGGGCTCCTGGTCGATCGGCCTGAACATCGTGCTGCCGCACGAGCAGGCCCCGAACGCCTATGTCACGCCCGAATTCTCCTTCAACTTCCACTACTTCGCGATCCGCAAGATGCACTTCCTGATGCGCGCCAAGGCGATCGCGATCTTCCCGGGCGGCTACGGCACGCTGGACGAGCTGTTCGAGGTCCTGACCCTCATCCAGACCGAACGCATGGCGAAGCTCCCGATCGTGCTGTTCGCCCCCGAATTCTGGTCGAAGATCATCGACTTCGAAGCGCTCCGAGACGCCGGCACGATCTCGCCGGAGGATCTCGACCTGTTCCGCTTCGTCGAAACCGCCGAGGAAGCCTGGGCGATCATCGCCGAGCATCACGATCTCGCGCGCCAACCTCCGATCGATCCCAGCGTTTGAACCGCAGTCCGCGCGGCGTCACCGCGGCGGATAGGCGTATTGGAGCAGCAGCGTTCGCTGGCGCGCGCTGAAATTGTCGTCCGAGGCGACGAAGATCCAAAGCCCGCCGCCCGAGCGCGGCTCGACCGAGATCGCCTCCATATTGTCGACCGGGCCGAGCGGACCGAGCGTCGCGATCGTCCGGCCCGGCCCGAAGCCGACGGCGCCGGGCCCCGGATGGCTGCGGAGCGCCCGGAGGGTCAGGGGCTCGAAGCGTCGGATCCGAAGCCTGACCCCGGTCCAGAAGCTATAGCGCCGCTCGAGCAGATAGAGCGCGCCGTCCGGCCCGATATCGGCCCCCGTCGCGGCGAACTGATCGATCCGCGGGATCCAGAACGGAGTCGCCTTTCCCCCGATCAGCCGCCAGCCGAGGATCGAGCCTGGCTTCGCGTCGGTCGGCAACCCGCGGCTCTTCACCGGCTCCTCGATCAGCGCGATCAGGGCCCCGTCGCCATCGATCGCGAGCCCTTCGACCCCGCCGTTCGACGCGAGCCCGGCGATCGGCAGCTGCGACGCCTCCGCCTGCGCGGAGCCGCCGATGCGGTCGTAGCGCACGATGCGGTGGCCGCGCTCGAACGCGACCCAAAGCAGGCCGCGGTCCGTGACGGCGAGCGCTTCCGCGTCGGCGCTCGACGCCTCGAGCGCGCCTTTGCCCGCATCCCGCAGCGGCTCGATCCGCACGCTGGTCCCGACGCCCCGCAGCCGGCCGTCCGCATCGCGGATCAACGAAAACCGAAGCCAGTTTCCCCGATCCGACACGGCGATCAGATCGTCGCCGAACACCCGCAGTCCGGAAACCCCGCCGAACGCGTCCGAAGCGGCCTCGATCTCGAACGCCGCAACCAGCGCGGCGCGCCCGCGATCGGAGGTCTCCTCGCGGTCGGCGATCTGCGTCGCCGAAAGCGGCGCGGTCTCTTGCGTCGCGGCCCGGTCCCCGATCGCCGCGACGCCGACCCCCAGCGTCAGCGCGAGCGCCAAACCAGCCCGGCGCACCGGCTCACCCGCCATCCACGAGGCGCCGGCACGCGACCGGCAGATCCGCGAGGGTCAGCGGGCCTTTTACGGCGCGGCTTCGCGGCGCGCGCGCTTCCGCGCTGAACCACCAGTCGAGCGACGCGTCGCACCCCGTTCCGGGCGGCGGCGCCGGCTGGTCCCGGCAGTCCGGCGACCCCGCCGGGCATTCGAGCCGCACATGGAAATGATGGTCGTGCCCCCACCACGGCCGGAGTTTGCGGAGCCAGTCCGCCTCCGACGGCCCGTCGCCGACCGCGTCGCAGACCGCCCGCTTGATGGCCGCGTTGACGAAGATCCGCGCGACCGCCGCGTCGCTCGCCGCAGCCTTCAGCACCTGAATATGGTCGCCCGTCCAAGCCGCCGACGTCGCCCGCCCGTCCGCCGCCACCATGTTGTACGAGCCGATGGCTTCGCGCTCCTCGCTGCTGAGCGTGCGATCCGGCGCGGGGCGCATCCAGATGTCGACATCGAGGCCGATCTGATGCGAGGCGTGCCCGGTCAGCATCGGCCCGCCGATCGGCTGGGCCATATCGCCGACCAGCAGCCCGGGCCAGCCGATCTCCCGCACGCGCCCCGCGAGCCGTTCGACGAACGCGATCAGCTCCGGATGCCCGTGGTTCCGGTTTCGCGAGAGGCGCATCACCTGCCAGCCCGGCCCGGAGGCCTGCAAGGTCCGCCCGCCGGCGAGACAGCCGCGCGCATAGCCGCCGATCGCCTTCGCCGCCCCCGCATTCGGCGTCGGGACCGAGCCGAACAGCTGCTTCGCCGGCGTCTCGACCGCGGACGCGACGCTTTGCGCCGCCGCCGCCGAGAGCCAAACCGAACACGCCGCGCCGGCCAAAACGGCCGCGGTCCATCCCCCAACCATCCGAGCGCCCACGCTCAGCTATCCATCTTGAGCGCGTTGATGAACGCTTCTTGGGGGATCTCGACCCGTCCGAACTGCCGCATCTTTTTCTTGCCCGCCTTCTGCTTCTCCAGAAGCTTGCGCTTCCGGGTGACGTCGCCGCCGTAGCACTTGGCTGTGACGTCTTTGCGGAGGGCTCGGACCGTTTCTCGGGCGATGACGCGGCCGCCGATCGCCGCCTGGATCGGCACCTTGAACATGTGCATCGGGATCAGCTCTTTGAGCTTCTCGCACATCGAGCGCCCGCGCCGCTCCGCCTGGCTGCGGTGCACGATGGTCGACAGCGCGTCGACCGGCTCCTCGTTCACCAGGATCGACATCTTCACCAGATCGCCCTGCTCATAGCCGTCGATCTGGTAGTCGAAGCTGGCGTAGCCCTTCGAGATCGACTTCAGCCGATCGTAGAAGTCGAACACCACTTCGTTGAGCGGCAGCTTGTAGACCGCCATCGCGCGCGAGCCGGCGTAGGTCAGATCCTGCTGCACGCCGCGCCGCTCCTGGCAGAGCTTCAGCACGTCCCCGAGATACTCGTCCGGCACCATGATGTTGGCGCGGATCCAGGGCTCCTCGATATGCGCGATTTTCACCGGGTCCGGCATGTCGGCGGGGTTGTGCATCTCCTGCATCGAACCGTCGGTCATATGGACCTGATACACGACCGACGGCGCCGTCGTGATCAGATCGATATCGTACTCGCGCTCCAGCCGCTCGCGGATGATCTCGAGATGCAGGAGCCCCAGGAACCCGCAGCGGAAACCGAAGCCGAGCGCCGCGGAGGTCTCCATCTCGTGGGAGAACGACGCGTCGTTGAGCGCGAGCTTCTCCATCGCGTCGCGCAGGGATTCGAACTCCGCGCTGTCGACCGGGAACATGCCGCAGAACACCACGGGCTGCGCCGGCTTGAAGCCGGGCAGAGGCTTCGAGGTTTCTTTCTTGTCCTCGGTGATCGTGTCGCCCACGCGGGTGTCCGCCACCTGTTTGATCGAGGCGGTGATGAACCCGATCTCACCCGGACCGAGCTCGGCCACGCTCTCCATTTTCGGGCGCATCACGCCGACCCGGTCGAGCGGATAGACCGCCTTGGTCGACATCATTTTGATCTTCTGGCCCTTTTTCAGGACCCCGTCGATCACCCGGACCAGCACGACGACGCCGAGATAGGGATCGTACCAGCTGTCGACCAGCATGGCCTTCAGCGGCGCGTCGCGCTCGCCCTCCCGCGGGGCCGGCAGACGCTTCACGATCGCCTCGAGCACATCCTCGATCCCAAGGCCCGTCTTGGCCGAGATATGGAGCGCATCCGAGGCGTCGATGCCGATCACGTCCTCGATCTGCTGCGCCACCCTCTCCGGCTCCGCCGCCGGCAGGTCGATCTTGTTGAGAACCGGCACGATCTCATGATCAGCGTCGAGCGCCTGGTAGACATTGGCCAGCGTCTGGGCCTCGACGCCCTGGGACGCGTCGACCACCAGGAGGGAGCCCTCGACCGCGTTCATCGAGCGCGAGACCTCGTAGGCGAAATCGACATGCCCGGGCGTGTCGATCAGATTGAGAATGTAGCTCTCGCCATCCTGCGCCGGATACTCCAGCCGGACGGTGTTCGCCTTGATGGTGATCCCGCGCTCCTTCTCGAGATCCATCGAATCGAGCACCTGCTCGCTCATCTCGCGATCCGACAGCGCTCCGGTCTTCTGGATCAGCCGATCGGCCAGCGTCGACTTGCCGTGATCGATATGCGCGACGATCGAGAAGTTCCGAATATGCGAAAGCTTGGTCATCGGGGCCTTTTCACAAACCGAGCGCGCCGCCGGCGGCTCTGGATCAACGCGCTAAGATACTGGGTCCGCCGACGCAAATCGCCATTTTTCTTGAAACGCCGGGCGGCCAACAGTTGCTCGAGACAATGCGCCTGAAAAGTTCCGATTCAAGACGGTTGAGTGAGAACAAAAAAAGATCTTCGGCCGCCGCGCCGCGGCCGCTAGGCTGTTCCACGCAGTCGAAGAGGAATCATCCAGTGAACGACGACCGCCGCGTTCGAGAGACCCCGGCCGATTATCGCGTCGCGACCTATGACGACGTGCTGGCGGCGCCGCCGCATCTGGTCGCGGAGTTGATCGATGGACGGCTCCACACCCAGCCCCGGCCGCGCCCCCGCCACGCCTACGCCATCGGCCGCCTGTTCTCGCGGCTCGACGGGGTGAGCGGCGGCGGCTTCGACGGCGGCGGCGGGAACTCGGACGACGACGGCGGCGGCGGCGAGGACTGGTTCTTCCTGATCGAGCCGGAGCTTCATCTCGGGCGCGAGGTCTTGGTGCCGGACATCGCGGGATGGCGCGGCGGTCGCGCGCCGATCGATCCGGATGCGGTCGGCGTCGCTACGCCTCCGGACTGGATCTGCGAAGTGCTCTCGCCCTCCACCCGCAAGCTCGACGAGACCCGCAAGGCCGACATCTACGCGGCGCACGGCGTTGAGCATCTCTGGCTGATCGACCCCGAACCGAGATTGATGACGGCGTTCGAGCGCGACGGCGCGCGCTGGGTGCGGCTCGGGGCCTGGTCGGACGCCGACGAGGCCGCGGCGCCGCCCTTCGACGCCCTGAAGCTGTCGCTCGCCGCACTGTGGATGGCGCCCGCGCCGGAGACGGACGTCGCCCGGCAAGAGCAAGACCAAGAGCAAGACCAACGGCGAGCAGGCCCCGAATGAGCGAGATCCTCATCCTCACCGGGGCCGGCGTCTCCGCCGAAAGCGGGCTCGGCACGTTTCGCGACGTCGGCGGCCTCTGGGACCAGTACGACCTCGAGGAGGTCGCGACGCCCGAAGGCTTCGCCCGCAACCCGGCGCTGGTCCACGAATTCTACAACCTGCGCCGAGACCTGATGCAGAAGGCCGAGCCGAACGCCGCGCACAGGGCTCTGGCGAAGCTCGAGCGCGAGATCGGCGATCGCATGCTGATCATCACCCAGAACATCGACGATCTGCACGAGCGCGCGGGCTCGAAGCGCGTGCTGCATATGCATGGCCGCCTCGCGAACGCCTTCTGCGCCCATTGCGGATCGCAGCGGAAAGAGGTCGGCGCGCTGAGCGTGGCGGACGCCTGCGCGTCGTGCCGACAGCCGGGCGGCATGCGCCCCGACGTCGTCTGGTTCGGCGAGATCCCGCATCATCTCGAGGAGATCGACCAGGCGCTCGGCCGCGCCGAGCTGTTCGTCTCGATCGGCGCCAGCGGACAGGTCTATCCGGCCGCGGGCTTCGTCGCCGCCGCGCAGCGTCTCGGCGCGGAGACGTTGGAGCTGAATATGGAGGCGACGTCGACCGCCTTTAACGCCCGCAAGATCGGGCCGGCGACCGAGATCGTGCCGACCTGGGTCGACGAGATCCTGAGCCGCTAGCATGCGTTTAGGAAGAACAGGGCAAAGGCTAGACTGTGATCCCGCCTAGAACAAAAGGGATCAGGGTCTAGGGTCGCGAGGATCGGGCGACGCCCGAGACGAGCCCGCGCTCATCGCGCCCGTCATGCGCTCTTCGCTCAGCCGGCGGCCGCTTCGACCGTGGCCTGAGCCGGGGCGGCGACTTTTTCGATCTCGCGCTTCACGCGGAGCGCCCGCGGCGACAGTTGCCCGTCGCGCGCCTTGAGCATGAAGGCGTCGAGGCCGCCCCGGTGATCGACGGTCCGAAGCGCCGCCGCGCTCACCCGGAACTTGAACGACCGCCCGAGCGCCTCGCTCATCAGCGTCACGCGGTTCAGGTTCGGCAGGAACCGCCGCCGCGACTTGTTGTTCGCGTGGCTCACATTGTTGCCCGTCAGCACGCCCTTGCCGGTCAGTTCGCAGCGTCGCGACATCGTCGTCTCCTCTCCCGGCGCGGCGCCGCGGCCAGGGCCTCAGGAAGAATTATGTTCAAGGACCAAGCATCCGTCGCGAAGCGCCGGAAACTCGGAAAGTTGGCTGCCTAAACCGCGGAGCCCGCCACGTCAAGAAAGAGCCCGTCGAGCGCGGCCCCAATCGAGCAACCGGCTCACTCTCCGCCCCGCGCTTCGCCGCCCCGATGCGCCGCGAGCGCGACCCGCGCCGCGCGCTCCGGCGTGATCTCGCCCGCCTCGACCGCGCGAGAGAGCGCATCGAGCGTCGCCGCCGCCGCCTGATCGGCTTCGAACGCCTCCCAGAGCCCGGCCTGGATCTCGCGCCGCAACGCTCGGAGCCCCTGCCCGGCCCGCCGCGCGGCGAGCGCGCCGGAGGCGAGCCTGTGCGCATGGAGCCCCTTGATCCGGTCCCAAGCCTCCGCGAGCCCGAGCCCGGTATGCGCCGACACCGGCGCCGCCGCCGGCACGTCCTCGGGATCGCCGGGCCGCCGGCGCAGCAGCCTGAGCGCGCTCGAATAGTCCGACACCGTCGCCTTCGCGGGACCTTCCAGCGCCCCGTCGGCCTTGTTGACCAGCACGAAGTCGGCGACCTCCATCACGCCGCGCTTCACGCCCTGCAGCTCATCGCCGCCCGCGGGCGCGATCAGCAGCGCGAACACGTCCGTCATATCCGCGACCATGATCTCCGACTGGCCGACGCCCACCGTCTCCACCAGCACGACCGAATAGCCGGCCGCCTCCACCAATTGGATCGCGTCCCGGGTTCGCCGCGCCACCCCGCCGAGCTGCGCGCCCGCGGGCGAGGGTCGGATGAACGCGTTCGGGTCCCGCGTCAGCCGCTCCATCCGGGTTTTGTCGCCGAGGATCGAGCCGCCCGAGACGCTCGAGGACGGGTCGACGGCCAACACCGCGACCCGCTCGCCCGCCGCGGTCAGCAGCAACCCGAAGGCTTCGATGAAGCTCGACTTGCCGACGCCCGGCGACCCCGACAGCCCGATCCGCACGGCGGGCCGCGCGCCCGGCTCGGGGCGCGCGGCGTCGATCAACGCCTCCGCCTCCAGACGGTGGTCCGGCCGACCGGATTCCGCCCGCGTGATCGCCCGCGCCAACGCCCGCCGGTCGCCGGCCCGGAGGCGCGCCGCCCAGGCCTGCGCCGACGCCGCCAATTCTCTCTCCGACCGCGCGCCGGAATGCCCGGTCTCGCCCGTGCCAGTTCCGATTTCCGGGTCGGCGCCCTCCGGCCCGCCTTGATCGCCGTCCGTCACCGCGCTTTGGTCTCTCTTGTCTCTCTCGGGGGAAGGGGCCGCCCGAGCATCGGCGCATGGGCGTTTGCGGCACTATCGGAAGAGGAGCAAGCGTTGAGCAAGACGTTTCCGCGGAGCGCCACCGAGCGCCGCCTCATGATCGCCGGCCCGGCGATTCGCCGCTGCGCGCTCGGCGCGGCTGCGACCCTCGCCCTGACCGGCTTCGCCCCGGCGCCCGCCGACGCCGAGGAATCCGCCGGGCCGGCCATCAGGCTGGCGGACGCTCAGCCGCCCGCGCAGCCGCTGGAGCAGGCGCTCCAGAAAGCCGCCAAGGCGCCGACGAAGCCCGCTAAACCGCTCAAACTCCGGCATACCTACGACATCTATCTCGGCGGCGTGCCGATCGCCGAGGGCCGCCTCCGCGCCCGCGTCACCGAGATCTCCTACGCCGCCAAGACCGACATCCGCGCCGCCGGCGTCCTGCAATCGATGTTCGAGGCGCGCGTGCAGTCGCAGACCCAAGGCAGCCGGCCGGACCCGGAGAGCGTTCCGAGGGCCGACGCCCTCAACCCCGGCGTCTTCCAGATGAAGTCCATCTTCCAGGACAAAAAGTTCGACATGCGCATGGATTTCGCCGAAGGCGCGCCCTCGGAAATCTTCGCCGAGCCGAAATACAAGAAGAAGAAGTACGAGATCGATCCGAAGGATCAGCGCGGCGCCCTCGATCCGATCAGCGCGGTGCTGATGGCGTTTCTGCCGGCGGCCTCCGGCGACGTCTGCGACCGCACCATCCCGGTGTTCGACGGCCGCCGCCGCTTCGACATCGTGTTCCTGCGCGCGGCCAAGTCCTACGAGGAGGGGCGTCGCCGCATCGTCGAGTGCGACGCGGTCTTCAGGCGCGTCGCGGGCTTCAAGCCCAGCATGATGAAGAAGCGGGACTTTCCCTTCGTCGTGAAGTTCAACGTGCGCAGGGACGGCCGCCCCACCGCGACGCAGGCCTGGGGGGAGACCGACTACGGCGTCGCCATGGTCACCTTGCGACAATAATGGGCCAGACCGTAGCGCCACGGCGACAGTCGGGGCGCCGCAGCGTAAACGACGGCGATCGAGACTCGACGCTCCAACGCTGAGCGCTCTACCGAGCCGCCTCCGATCCGAGCATTTGGGGTGAGCTTCAGTGGCCGGGGTTTCCCAGCCCCGCCAGCGCGGCCGGCTCTGCCGAGCCGTGTGCCGAGGTCGCCGCGAACGGGTCGGTCGCGGACATAGCTCAGAGGAAGAGCGCCTGGCCTGACGGCCGGGGGGACGCGGGTTCGAATCCCGTTGTCTGCTCCAAGTGATGTGGCGGAACAGGTAGACGCACTCGATTGAAGATCGGGCGCCCTGCAAGGGGCGATGCAGGTTCGAGTCCTGCGATCACAACCGAGCCTTTTAAGCTCGCCATCTTGACCAGATGGACCAGAACCCACGGGGGTTCCGGGGCTGGATCTGGCGGGCGTTCGAAGCGGCCCGTCGAAACGCGCGGGGCGAGAGCCTCGGGCGGGACGACGCGCCGCGGAGGGCGCCCGCCGCGGCGAGGCGGCCAAGCGCCGCGGCTGAAGGCCGACGCGGCCTAGGGTCAGATTCGCCTCCGCGGACGCCGTCTGCGGAGGCGAACCCCGCCCTTGGTCCCGGACGCCCGCTCGCCGCGGCCCGCCGTCAAACCGTCACGGTTCGGCCCCGGGGCCTCCACTGCGCGGCGGGAAAGCCGCGTCTCCCGCCGCCGGCGGGAACTGACCGACAGTTCGATACGCAACCGAGAAGGGGTGCGCATGCGCCGTCCCAACCGACGACGACGATGACGCTTTGACCGAGAAGAAGAGGAGGTCGCCATGGCTCAAACCATGACTCGCAAAATGACGCCGAGCCCGACCGAAGGCCCAACCCGCACCCTGACGATGCTGGAGCGGCTCCGCGCCGTCCGCCGCGTCACGGTTCAGGAGAACCAGCGCGCGCTGGTCCTGAAGGACGGTCGCTTCCTCGACCTTCTCGGCCCCGGCCGCCACGAGGTGAGCCTGCGGACCGACGCCGGCCGCTTCGGCGAACTGGCGGAGATCGCGGTCCATCTCCACGACCTGTCGCGGCCCGAGTTCGTCAGCCCGTACGAGACGGCGCTGTTCCGCGAGCGCCCCGATCTGGTCGCGGCCCATCTCACGGAGATCCGCACCAGCTCGGACGAGGTCGGCGTGATCCTGCGCGACGGCCGGATCTGGGCGGTGCAGAAGCCCGACGGCCGCAGCGTGGTCTGGACCGACGCCGGTCCCTGGACGGTGGAGCGGGTCGATGTCTCGGATGATCTGGCGGTCGAGCGCAAGCTCCTGCGCCGGCTCGAGCGCTTCGGCCCGATCGACAAGGTCAAGCGCTTCACCGTGGACGCCGAGCAGGCGGGCTTGCTGTTCCTCGACGGCGCGTTCGCGCGGCGTTTGGAGCCCGGCGCCCACGCCTTCTGGGACGTCGGCCGCAAGGTCGAGGTGAACCGGGTGGATCTGCGCCGCCACGCGCTCGACGTGACGGGTCAGGAGATCCTGACCAAGGACCGCGTCTCGATCCGGGTGAATCTGGCCGCGGAGTACCGCGTGGCGGACCCCGAACAGGCGGTGAGCGCGACGACCAACTATGTCGACGCGCTCTACCGGGCGCTGCAGTACGCGTTCCGCAAGAGTCTGGGCGCCAAGACGCTCGACGAGATCCTCGAACAGAAGGTCTCGGTCGACGCCGAGGTGGCGGACAAGCTGCGGCGCGAGATGGCG
>JBCBRF010000041.1:0-18276 GCA_039819865.1 Pseudomonadota bacterium
CTGGGGAAAGGTTCTGGGGCCAGGACCGGCTCTCCTTCGTGGCCGAGGCGCTCGGCCTGCCCGCCTCGGCCAGGGAGGGCGCCTGATGTTCCTGACCCTGCGCGCGCCGGAGACCGCCCGAGCCGTCCTGATCGATCGCGACGCGGGGCGCCGCGAGATGTTCGCGGGCCTGATCAGCGATCGCGGCTTCGCGGTGGCGGCGGTCTATCCGAGCGCGGCGGCGGCGGTTTCGGCGCGGCCCGAGGCGGATCTCGCGATCTTTTACGCAGAGGCGGTCGAGCGCGCGGAGAGCGCGGTCGAGGCGCTGCGCGCCGGGCTCGACGCGCCGCTGATGGTGCTGGTCGAGGACGGCGATCCGGACACGGTCGCGGCGCTGATGCGGGCGGGCGCCGACCAGGTCACGCCGGTCGGCATGCGGTCCGACCGGATCCTGACGGGCGCTGCGTCCGCGATGGCGGCGCGGAGCCGGATCAAGGCGGTCGTCGCGGAGCGCGAGCGGGCGGAGGCGGCGCTCGAGACCATGAAGCTGGTGAGCCGGGCCAAGGGCATCCTGATGACCCGGCACAGCCTGACGGAGGCGGACGCGCATCGGCGCGTCCAGGAATTGTCGATGAAGCGCAATCTGCCGGTCGGCGAGACGGCGCGCGCGATCATCGACGCGGAGGCGCTGCTGGGCGCGCACTGAGGCGCGCGCACCGCAGCGGATCGGCGTTCGGGCGCTAATGGCGGCGCTGACCGAACGCCTCGATCGCGGCCGATACGCGCTGATGGCGGCGCGCCCGGCCCCCGGCTGAAGACGGCCGAGACCCGAGTTCGAAGGGTAACGCTCTTATGGGAGCCTTGAGCAATCTGTACGACCCGGACGAGGTCCTGTGGACCGGCTGTCCGTGCGGTCTGCACGCGACGATGTACGAGCACCAGGCGGCGCTGGCCGCCGGGCGGCAAGGATCGCGTTTCTACTGCGAAGAAACCACCGAGGCGGGCGACGACCGCCCGGACGGGATGGGACTGTCGACGGGCGGCGATCCGCTCGGCGATCTGGATCCGAGGACGCCCGCGTCCGACGCGCCGGACTGGAAGGACCAGGAAGCCGTGATGGCGCATGTCGCCCATTCGGCGATCCTGGCCGGCATCTTCGGGACGGACGTCAATCGGCGGAACTTCCTGCGCGCCGTCGGCGGCGGCACGGCGGCCGCGGCGATCGCGTCCATCCTGCCGCTCGACAAAGCCCTGGCCGACATCGTCGGCGCCAAGGGACCGCTCGAGAAGACGAAGCTGAACATCGGTTTCGTTCCGATCACCTGCGCCACGCCGATCATCATGGCGTCGCCGCTCGGCTTCTATGAGAAGTACGGGCTCGACGTCGACATCATCAAGACGGCCGGCTGGGCGGTCAGTCGCGACAAGTCGCTGTCGGGCGAATACGACGCGGCGCACATGCTGACGCCAATGCCGCTGGCGATCACGGTCGGCGCGGGTTCGAGCGCGACGCCGTGGACGATGCCCGCGGTCGAGAACATCAACGGCCAGGCGATCACCCTGGCGATGAAGCACAAGGACAAGCAGGATCCAAAGCTTTGGAAGGGCTTCACCTTCGGCGTGCCCTTCGAATACTCGATGCACAACTTCCTACTGCGCTACTATGTGGCGGAGGCCGGGCTCGATCCGGATCAGGACATCCAGATCCGGGTGGTGCCGCCGCCCGAGATGGTGGCGAACCTGTCGGCGGGCAATCTCGACGGCTATCTGTCGCCCGACCCGTTCAACCAGCGGGCGGTCTATGACGGCGTCGGCTTCATCTACAAGCTGACGAAAGAGATCTGGGAAGGCCATCCGTGCTGCGCGTTCGCGGCCAGCCGGAAGTTCATCGACGAGACGCCGAACACCTTCCTGGCGTTGTTCAAGTCGATCCTCGACGCGACCTCGTATTCGCAGGATCTGAGCAACCGTCCGGAGATCTCGGCGGCGATCGCGCCCAAGAATTACCTGAACCAGCCGGAGACGGTGATCAAACAGGTGCTCACGGGTCGGTACGCCGATGGTCTGGGCATGGTGAAGAACGATCCGAAACGGATCGATTTCGATCCGTTCCCGTACCATTCGATGGCCGTATGGATCCTCACGCAGATGAAGCGCTGGGGCTACATCGAAGGCGCCGTCAACTACAAAGACATCGCTGAAGAAGTCTATCTCGCAACGGACGCGGCCGCGGTCATGAAGGACATGGGGCTCACACCGCCAGAGACGACTTACAAGTCTTACACGATCATGGGCAAGACGTTCGATCCGGCCAAGCCGGACGAATACGTCGACAGTTTCCCGATCAAGAAGACTTAAAGCAACGATTGGGCCGAGCAGCCCGTAAGGAGCGCCTACATGGAATACATATCAAAAGAGCGATTGCAGGCGGTTACGCTGTCGATCGCGGTTCTTTTGATCTTCTTGTTGGCGTGGCAGCTCTATGTCGACGCGCTGAATAAGACCGTCGAGATCGATCCGGAGCTCGCCGAGCTGCTCGGCCCGCAAGCCAAGGGTGAAAGCGCCCTGCCCAGCCCCGGCGATGTCGGGGCTGAGATCTGGGGGCATCTCTCGGACCCGTTCTACGACGCGGGGCCGAACGACAAGGGGATCGGCATCCAGCTCGCCTATTCAGTGGCGCGGGTGCTGACCGGGTTCTTCCTGGCCGCAGTGATCGCGATCCCGCTCGGCTTCCTGATCGGCATGTCGAGCGTCGCGCAGCAGGCGCTCAACCCGTACATCCAGCTGATGAAGCCGGTCTCGCCTTTGGCCTGGATGCCGCTGGCGCTCTACACGATCAAAGACAGCGAGACCTCGTCGATCTTCGTGATCTTCATCTGCTCGATCTGGCCGATGCTGATCAACACGACCTTCGGCGTCGCCTCGGTGCGCCGCGAGTGGCTGAACGTCGCGCGCACGCTCGAGGTCACGCCCTGGCGCACCGCGCTACAGGTCATTCTGCCCGCGGCCGCACCGACGATCCTGACCGGCATGCGGATCTCGATCGGCATCGCCTGGCTGGTGATCGTGGCGGCCGAGATGCTCGTGGGCGGCACTGGCATCGGGTACTTCGTCTGGAACGAGTGGAATAACTTGTCCATTACTGGGGTGATCTCTGCGATTTTCTTTATTGGAGTGGTCGGCATGTTCCTCGACTTCGTGCTGGAGCAAGCCAGCCGGTTGGTCGCCTATGTCGATTGAGAGGGGCGCGAGCGTGACCAAGAGCAAACCGATCATTCGCCTCGAGGCGTTGGAGAAACGCTTTCCGACGCCGGACGGGAAGGACGAGACGCAGGTGTTCGGCGACGTCTGGTTCGACGTGCGCCAGGGCGAGTTCGTCTGCCTGATCGGCCATTCCGGATGCGGAAAGACGACGCTGCTGAACATCCTGGCGGGGCTCGACGCGCCGAGCGACGGGATCGTGCTGGTCGACGACAAGGAGATCGCTGGGCCGAGCCTGGATCGCGCGGTAATCTTCCAGAGCCACGCGCTGATGCCCTGGATGACCGTGCGCGGCAATATCGACTTCGCGGTGAAGTCGCGCTGGCCCGATATGTCGAAGCCGGATCGCGAGGCGCACGGCCAGGCTTTCATCGACCTGGTGCATCTGACGGGCGCCGAGAACAAGAAGCCGTCGCAACTTTCAGGCGGCATGAAGCAGCGGGTCGGCATCGCGCGAGCGCTCGCCATCGAGCCGCGCATCATGCTGATGGACGAGCCGTTCTCCGCGCTCGACGCGCTGACGCGCGGTTCCCTCCAGGAAGAGCTTCTGTCGGTCTGCGCGGAGCGGAGCCAGACGAGCTTCATGATCACGCACGATGTCGACGAGGCCATCCTGCTGGCCGACCGCATCGTGCTGATGACCAACGGTCCCGAGGCGCGGGTCTGCGAGATCGTCGAGAACACGCTGCCGAAAGACCGCAAACGGTCCGAGATGCACACGCATCCCAATTACTACCCGATGCGGAACCACCTCATCGAATTTCTGGTCAACCGTTCGAAGTCGTTCAAGCAAGAACTTTCGAGCTCGAACTACAACCCAAAGAAACCGCCGACCGCGCGGCCGAGTGCGAGTTCCGCGCCAGCGTCTGAAACCCGCGTCGGCGCGGACTCGCTCAAAAAAAAACAAATGGTCAACTAAGGAGAACCGATCCCATGATTACGCGCGCTGAACTGACGGAGAAAATCGTCGCGCACAAAACCTTGCGCGGGGTGAAATGGTCGGACGTCGCCGCCGCGGTCGGCCAGTCGAAGGAATGGACCACGGCCGCGCTGATGGGCCAGATCTCGCTCACCAAGGAACAGGCGACCGCGGCCGGGAACGCGCTCGGGATCAACTTTTCCGAGGAAGAGATCGCGGTGCTGATGACGGTGCCCTATCGCGGCAGTCTGCCGACCGCGGTGCCCACCGATCCGCTGATCTATCGCCTCTACGAAGTGGTCAACGTCTACGGCACCACGATGAAGGCGCTGATCGAAGAAGAATTCGGCGACGGCATCATGTCGGCGATTGACTTCACGATGGACATCACGCGCGAAGAAAATCCAGCGGGCGATCGCGTCAAGGTAGAAATGACCGGCAAATTCTTGCCGTACAAGACTTTCTAAAAAGAGGAGTTCAACCGCGATTATCGAAGTATCGCCGTCGCAAGTGTCGACGAGCGCCTGTCAACGCCACGAACATCGAAGAGGGAGCCTCCCTATGCGTATGACTATCACCCGCCATTCGCCCCGGCTCGCCGGGATCAGCCTGCTTGCGACCTTGGCTGCGGCCTCGCCGGCCTATGCGCACCACCCGCTGGGCGGGATGCCGATGGAGACCTTCGCGCACGGCGTGTTGTCCGGGATCGGGCATCCGGTGCTCGGCTTCGATCACCTCTTCTTCGTGGCCTTGGTCGGCGTCGCCGCGATCTATAGCGGCCGCGCGCTGATCGCGCCGCTCGGCTATGTCGCTGGGATGCTGGCCGGATGCGCGCTGATGATGGCCGGCGTCGCGATGCCGATCGCAGAGATCGTCATCGGCGCCTCGCTGCTCGTGCTCGGCTATGTCGTGCTCTCGGGGCGGGCGCTCAGCTTCGAGACCGCGCTCTTGACCTTCGCGGGCTTCGGTCTGTTCCATGGCTCCGCGTTCGGCGAGAGCATCGTCGGGCAGGAAGGCGGCGCCTCGGCCGCCGTCGTGACCGGTTATCTGCTGGGCCTTGCGGCCGTACAGTACGCGATCGCGATCGCCGCCGGATTCGTCGTCGAGAAAGTGCTGAAGGCCGTCACCGCCCAGGCCGTCGAGGCGCGTCTCGCGGGCGCGGTCGTCGCCGGAATCGGCCTGTTCCTGTCGCTCGAGAACGCCGAGGGCGTCGTCTTCGATCTGCTCGGCTGGGCGACCTGACCCACGCCGCATGGGAGCGCGCGGCCGATCGACGGACGCGCGCTCCCCTCCCCTCTCCGTGATCCAAACTGTGCGAGCCGCCCCCATGACGACCGCCCAAGACAAAACCCCCGTCACCCTGCTGACCGGCTATCTCGGCGCGGGCAAGACGACCCTTCTGAACCGAATTCTCACGGAGCAGCACGGCAAGAAATACGCCGTCGTCGTCAACGAGTTCGGTGAGATCGGCATCGATAACGATCTCGTCGTCGGCGCCGACGAAGAAGTGTTCGAGATGAACAATGGCTGCATCTGCTGCACGGTGCGGGGCGACCTGATCCGCATCGTCGGCGGGTTGCTGGATCGCGCGGAGCAGTTCGACGGCGTGCTGATCGAGACGACGGGCCTCGCCGATCCCGGGCCGGTGATCCAAACCTTCTTCGTCGACGACGCGCTTCGCGAGCGCACGCGGCTCGACCAGGTGGTGACCGTGGTCGACGCGGCGCATTTCCTCGACAAAGTCGACGAGGCGCATGAGGCGGAGGAGCAGGCGGCCTTCGCGGACCTTCTGATCCTCAACAAGATCGACCTGGTGGACGCCGAGCAGCTCGAGAAGGTGCGCGCGAAGCTTCGGTCGCTGAACCCGCAGGCGCGGGTGATCGAGACGCAGAACAGCGCCGCGCCGCTCGAGGCGGTGCTCGACCGCGCGGCGTTCGATCTGAACCGGCTGCTCGAGATCGAGCCGGGCTTCCTCGAGGAAGACCCCGAGGACCATGAGCATGACGACAGCATCGTCAGCGTCTCGCTGAGCTCCGACGCGCCGCTCGAGGCCAAGGCGTTCTCCGAATGGATGCGCGCCTTGGTTCGGGAGCACGGGCCGAAGATCTTTCGCTCGAAGGGCGTGCTGGCGTTCCACGACGCAGGTCGGCGCTATGTTTTCCAAGGCGTGCATATGGTGATGGACAGCCAGTGGGGCGCGCCCTGGGGCGGCGCGGAGGCGCGGCGGAGCCGGCTGGTGTTCATCGGCCGCGGCCTCGACCCGGCGATGCTGCAGAGCGGCTTCGAGAGCTGCCGCGCGAAGGTCGCAGCATGAGCGCGCTGGCGTCCTCCCCGGGGCTCGCGGACAAGGGGCTCGCGGACAAGGGGCTTGCGGACATGGGGCTGACGGACCCCGCCGTCCGCGATGTCGGCGCAGATCAAATCGCGCCCGGACTACGGGTCTCGGAGATCGGCCTCGGCGCGAACGTGACCGCGACCGCCGCGTCGCCGGCGGGCGGGATCGCGGGCCTCGGCGATGGCCGCGTGGTGCGGATCGTCGAGGGCGGGGCCGAGGAGATCGCCCGCCATGACGCGGCCGTGGTCTCGCTCAGCGCGCTCGGCGACGGGCGCGTGGTCTCCGCCGGGCAGGACGGGCGGGTCCTGCTTTCGGGGCGCAGGGCTCCGGTCACGCTGTTCGACGCCAAGGGCGAGTGGATCAACGCCTGCGTCGTGCATGAGAAAGCGCGCCAGGTGGCCGCGGCCTATGGCCGGACGGTGGTGTTGATCGACGATGACGGCGTGCGCGGACGGTTCTCCGAGCATCCGAGCACGGTCAGCGGGCTCGGGTTCTCGCCGACCGGGGATCGTCTGGCGGCCAGCCGCTATGACGGCGTCAGCCTCTGGACCACCAACGATCTGGCGGCGCCGACGACGCTGCCCTGGAAAGGCTCGATGCTGTCCGCGGTCTGGTCGCCGGACGGGCGCTGGATCGTCGGGGCGACGCAGGATCGGGAGCTCCATGTCTGGGATCTGCTCGAGGACAAGGACTACCGGCTCGGCGGGTTCCGCGCGAAGGTCCGAGGCGTCGGCTGGACGGGCGATAGCGCGCGCCTGGTCTGCACCGGCGCCGACGTGATCGCGGCATGGCCGATCGCGGGGCGTCCGGGCGCGTTTCCGCCGGTCGAGATCGGCTATGTCTGCGAAGGCGTCGTCACGGCGATCGCGGCGGGCGGGCCGAGCGACCGGATCGCCGGCGGGTTCTCGAACGGCGCGATCCTGATCGGCGACGCGCGCTCCGGCGTCGCGATGATCGCCCGCGCCGCTCAGGAGGCGGAGATCACCTCGCTCGCCTGGAGCCCGTCCTATGATCGGCTCTACTATGGCGCGCGCGATGGGGCGGCGGGCGAGATCGCCCTCGCCTGACCCGACCGCCCCGCTCGCCGAGGCGCACAGGCGCCCTAAGAGGCCGGCTTGTCGTCCTCTAGGTAGAAGCGGACATTGTCCTCGAAGCTGGCGTCGGCTTCGAGGCCGAGCTTCAGGGGCTTCTCGGGGCGCATGTCGCCGCGCCAGCCGGCGAGGATGCCTTCGATTTCGGGCTGGCGCTCGAACCGGATCAGCTTGGCCGGCTCGGGCCCCGCGACGGCGGTCAGGGCGTCGATCATCTGGCCGACCGTCCAGCTTCGCCCCGGCATCATCATGCAGCGGTTGAGGCCGAGATCGGCCGCCTCCAGCTCCGCGCCGCGGATCAGGTTTTCAACGCAGCGCCGCGGCGACAGATAGTAGTGCAGATAGTCTCGGCCGACCGGGCAGATCGCCTCCTCGCCGTTCAGCGGCTCGCGGATGATCGAGGACATGAAGCCGGACGCCGCGCGGTTCGGCTTGCCGGGGCGGACCGAGATGGTCGGCAGGCGGAAGCCGCGGCCGTCCACCAGGCCCCGGCGCGAATAGTCGTTCACCAGCAGCTCTCCCATCGCCTTCTGCGCGCCGTAGGAGGTCTGGGGATTGAGAAAGCTGTGGTCGGTGATCGGGTCCGGGATCTCACCGCCATAGACCGCGATGGAGGAGGTGAAAACCAGAACCGGCTTGGTCCCGAGCGCGCGGCAGCGCTCGAGCACGTTGAAGGCGCCGAACAAGTTGATGTTCAGCCCCGCGTCGAGATCCGCCTCGGCGTGGCCCGACACGACGGCGGCGAGGAGGAAGATCACATCCGTTTCCGCCGGGATTGCGGCGTCGACGGCGGCGCGATCGGAGATGTCGCAGGCGAGGGTCTCGACCGGGAAAGGCGCCTCGACCGCCGACGCCGGGGCGATGTCCGCCAACACCATGCGAGATATCGGCGCACCGCGGATTTCGCCCCGCACGGCGAGCGCCTTCGCCAGCTTCTGGCCGAGGAAGCCGCCCCCGCCGAGGATCAGAATGTTCATCGCGTCGTCCTCCCTTTCTTGCTTTTCCGCCCGCTTCAGCGCAGGCCGCGGCCCGCTCGTTCGCCCGGCACCGCCGCAGCGCCTCAGCCCACCGCGCTCACCAGCTGGAACGTGCCGCCGATCCGCGCGTCCGAGATCCGGATCGGCTCGGCGCAGTTGGCGAGGAGGCGGCGCATCCCGTCCCTGCCGACGGCGCCGCCCCTATCGACGGCGCCATCCTCCGCGACCGTGGTCGGAGCCGCCGGCCACACGCCGGAACGGGGTTTGGTCGTCATCGCTTCAGCCTCCCCCAGCGGTCCGGATCGCCGACCAGACCGCGAGCGCCACCACGCCCAGCATCGCGGCCGCCATCCCGACATTGATCATGCGATGGGTGCGCTCCGGCAGGTCGAGCCGGTGCAGCGTGACGCCTGCGTAGAGCCAAGCCAGATGGATCGGGATCCAGATCGCGTTGAAAATCAGCAGTTTGGTGACGGTCTCGAACACCAGATCGCCGGGCGCGTAGGCGAAGCCCGAGAACAGCGCGGTGTTCACCGCATAGGCTTTCGGATTGATCGGCTGCAGCAGAAGGCCGTTCAGGACGCCGGGCGCCGTCTTGGCCTCGAGAAAGGCGATGCGCGAGCCCGCGAAGGCGATCTTGGCGGCGAGATAGATCAAGTAGCCGATCGACAGGACCATCAGGACGGTACGGACTACGGGGATCGACAGCACGATGGCCGAGAGCCCGCTGATCACTGCGAGCGCTACGAAGAAATTGCCGAGGAACAGCCCCAGCACATAGCGGAGCCCCGGCTGGAAACCGTAGGCGGCCCCGACGCCGGCGGCGGTCATCACGCCGGGGCCGGGCGTGCCGATCAGCAGAAAGACCGCGACGGCGAAAGTCAGCATGGGGCGGCGAACTCGAACTGGACCTTCATCGACCGGCTGCGGTCGGCGCCGCAGATCCCGCCGCGGCGGACGGCGATGCGGACGGCGACGCGGACGGCGATACGGACCTGGCCGGGGCCGAGCGGATCCTCGGGCGCGGGCTCCAGCCGCAGGTCCTTGGCCGCGTGCGCGAACAGGGCTTCCATCTCCGCCTCCCTGGCTTTGCCGGCCCTCTTGGGTCTCTCTCGGCCGCCTGCGCGATCCTGACCGCGCGCGCTTGGCGGGGGCGGAACGTTCTTGTGCGAGGCCTAAGTTGGTATACCATTTCGGGCGGCGATCAAACGGAACCAACGTCGCCCCACGCCCTCCCCTCCTTCTCCGCACAACCGTTCGAGGCCCGGCCATGACGCTTTTCGATCTCTCCAACCGCGCCGCGCTCGTCACCGGCGCTTCGATGGGGATCGGGTTCGCGCTCGCGCGGGGGCTCGCGGAAGCGGGCGCGGCGGTGGTGCTGAACGCACGCGGGGTCGAGAAGCTGGAGGCGGCGGCGGCGACGCTGCGCGAGGCGGGGCACAGGGTCCACACCCTGCCCTTCGACGTCACGGATCACGCCGCGGCCCGGACGGCGGTCGACGGCTTCGAGGCGGCGGAGGGGCCGATCGACATCCTGGTGAACAACGCAGGCATGCAGCATCGGGCGCCGCTCCACGAGTTCCCGGCGGACGCCTTCGAGCGGCTGATGCGGACCAATGTCAGCTCCGCCTTCAATGTCGGCCAGGCGGTCGCGCGGCATATGATCGATCGGGGTCGCGGCAAGATCATCAACATCGCCAGCGTGCAGACCGCGCTCGCCCGGCCCGGCATCGCGCCCTACACCGCGACCAAGGGCGCGGTCGCCAACCTCACCAAGGGCATGGCGACCGACTGGGCGCGGCTCGGGCTCAACTGCAACGCGATCGCGCCCGGCTACTTCAAGACGCCGCTCAACGCCGCGCTGGTGGCCGACCCCGAATTCTCCGCCTGGCTCGAGAAGCGCACGCCGATGGGGCGCTGGGGCGAGGTCGAGGAGCTGGTCGGGGCGTGCGTGTTCCTGTCCTCAGACGCCGCCAGCTTCGTGAACGGCCAGACGCTGTTCGTCGACGGCGGGGTCACGGCGAGCCTCTAGACGACGCCCCGATTTCGTCGAGCCACGATCACGGGCTAGCGTTTCTCGTTATCGCGCAATCGGACGGAAAACCGGCGCCCACTTATCCTGATCGCGCTTCAGGCCGCGCGCTCACGCCTTCACGGCGCGGCCGTCGGCGAGCATCTCCCCGAGGACGCCGAACTCCCGCTTGCCGGCCCGAACCTCGGCGTCGAGCTCCGCCTCGAGAGCGCGGACGCGGCCGAGCTTCTCGATCACCTCGTCGATGCGGGCGAAAGGCGCCACGACGACGCCGTCGCGGTCGGCGACGATCATATCGCCGGTCGAGACGGTCATGCCGCCGATCGCGGACGGGAAGCCCACGCGCCCAGGTCCTTTCGCGAAAGGTGAGGCCGGGTTCAGGCCGTCGCACCAGGCCGGGAGGCCGATCTCCACCAGGCCCGCATAGTCGCGCATCGGGCCGTCGGTCACGACGCCCGCGACGCCCCGGTTCTTCGCCACGCCGCAGACCCGGTCGCCGAGCGCCGCGCAGCCGGTATGGCCCGAAAAGCCGAGCACGAGGATGTCGCCGGGTTGGGCCAAATCGACCGCGGCGAGGGTCGCGAGAATGTCCGCGGGTCCGTTCTCCGCGGTCAGAGCGGGCCCGGCGGCGATGCAACGCACGTCTCGACCCTCGCCAAGCGGGCGGATGCGCGGATCGAGCGCCCCGCCGCCGCCGAGCGCGTCGCAGACGAAGCCCGTGGGCGCGTTCTGGAACGCCGCGATCTGGCTCTCGGTCGGTCGAAGGCGTTGGTCGCTGATCGTGAGGAGCGGCGGTTCTTCGATCATGGGCCCTGTCCTCCGTCGCCGGCGCGGCGTGACGCCGCCCGTCGCGAGCTTGCATCTTGGTATACCAAATCGCAATCTCGGAAGCCGCGACGACGCCAAACAACGACGGTCTCGGCGAGACGCCCGAAGGCTCGCCCTAAGGCCCGCCCGAAAGCCCGCCAGAAGACCCGCCAGAAGACCCGCCAGAAGACCCGCCCAAAGACCCGGAGAAAACCATGAGCGACACCCGCGCGAACAAGCGATTCCGGTCGCAAGAATGGTTCGACAATCCGAACAACCCCGGCATGACCGCGCTCTATCTCGAGCGCTACCAGAACCAGGAATTCACCCGGGACGAGCTGCAGGGCGAGCGCCCGGTGATCGGGATCGCGCAGACCGGCAGCGACCTCGCGCCCTGCAACAAGATCCACGTTTTCCTGATGGACCGGATCAAGGCCGGGATCCGGGACGCCGGCGGCATCCCCATGGCGTTCCCGGTCCATCCGATCCAGGAGACCGGCAAGCGGCCGACCGCGGCGCTCGATCGGAACCTCGCCTATCTGAGCCTGGTCGAGGTGCTGCACGGCTATCCCATCGACGGGGTCGTTCTGACCACGGGCTGCGATAAGACCACGCCCGCGATGCTGATGGGCGCCGCGACCGTCGACCTGCCGGCGATCGCGCTCAATGGCGGGCCGATGCTCGACGGCTGGTGGCGCGGCAAACGGGCGGGCTCGGGCACCATCGTCTGGGAGAGCCGCCGCCTGCTGGCCGAAGGCAAGATCGACTATGACGAGTTCATCAGCCGGGTCTGCGCCAGCGCGCCCTCGCTCGGGCACTGCAACACCATGGGCACCGCGAGCACGATGAACGCGATGGCGGAGGCGCTCGGCATGACGCTGACCGGCTCCTCCGCGATCCCGGCGCCGTTCCGGGAGCGCATGGCGATGTCCTATGAGACCGGGCGGCGGATCGTGCGGATGGTCTATGAGGATCTGAAGCCGTCGGACATCCTTACGCGGAAGGCGTTCGAGAACGCGATCCTGACCAACACCGCGATCGGCGGATCGACCAACGCGCCGCCGCACCTGCAGGCGATCGCGCGGCATGCGGGCGTGGCGCTCGACGTCCGGGACTGGCAGACCGTGGGCTATGACGCGCCGCTGCTCCTGAACATGCAGCCGGCGGGCGAGTATCTGGGCGAATCGTTCTTCCGCGCGGGCGGCGTGCCGGCGGTGATGCAGGAGCTGCGCAAGGCGGGGCGGATCCACGAAGACGCGATGACCGCCACGGGCCGGACGATGGGCGAGAATCTCGAAGGCCGGGACAGCGTCGATCGGGACGTGATCCGCCCCTATCACGATCCGATGCGGGAGAAGGCGGGCTTCCTGACGCTCTCGGGCAACCTGTTCGACAGCGCGCTGATGAAGACCTCGGTGATCTCGCCGGATTTTCGCCGGCGCTTCCTGTCCGAGCCGGGCCGCGAGGGCGTGTTCGAGGCGCGCGCGGTCGTGTTCGAGGGGCCCGAGGACTATCACGACCGGATCAACGATCCCGCGCTCGAGATCGACGAGAAGACGATGCTGTTCATTCGCGGGGTCGGATGCGTCGGCTATCCGGGCTCCGCGGAGGTGGTGAACATGCAGCCGCCCGACGCGCTGATCAAAGCCCGGATCGCGCATCTGCCGACCGTCGGGGACGGTCGCCAGTCAGGCACGTCCGAGAGCCCCTCGATCCTGAACGCCTCGCCCGAAGCCGCGGTCGGCGGCGGGCTTGCGCTGCTCAGAACAGGCGACCGGGTGCGGCTCGACCTGAACGAGAGCCGTCTCGACGCGCTGGTCGACGACGCGGAGTGGGCGGCGCGCCGGGCGGACTGGACCCCGCCCGAGATCGAGAGCCAGACGCCCTGGCAAGAGATCTACCGCGCGCATGTCGGGCAACTGGCCGAGGGCGGCTGCTTGGAGCTCGCCACGGCCTACCGCCGGGTCGCGAAAGACCTGCCGCGGGACAATCACTGAGCGCAGGGCTTCGCTGCGAGGATCGGCGAAGCCCGAGACGAGCGCTCCTCTCTCGCTGGCGCGCGATCGTCGCACCACGGGGACCCGCGACCCGCGCTGAAACCCGTGAAACCGATCACGCCGCGCCGATCGAACGCCTTCGGTTCACCGCACGAAGCGCCGCCAGAACGGCGGCGCGTCCGGAGCGTCGAGCCGGGTCTCGCCGGACGCGCTCTTGGTCCGCTCGCGCCACCAGATGTAGAGGCCCGATCCGATGATGATCACGCCGCCGCCCAAGGTCCAGAGCGTCGGCAGCGTCGCAAAGACCAGCCAGCTGGCGAAGGCCACCAACAGGATCTGGACATAGATCACCGGCGCCAGCACCGAGGCGTCGGCCATGCGGTGCGCGTAGGTCGCCGCGATGTGCCCGACCGCGCCGAAGACGCCGATCAGCGTCAGGATCAGGGCGGTCAGCGGGCTTTCGGGCCAGACCCATAGCGGGACTGCCATGGGCGCGATCGCGAGCGTCGCGATGCCCGAGGACCAGATCTGGCTGGTCGCGTTGCTCTCCACACCCGCCAGCATCCGCGTCATCACGAAGTAGAGCGAAGCCAAAAAAAGCGCGCCGAGCGAGAACAAGGTCGCCGGGTTGAAATCCGCGCCCCAGGGCCGGATCACCACCAGCACGCCGATGAAGCCCACGCAGACCGCAATGATGCGGCGGAGGCCGACCTTTTCGCCGAGGAGCGGGATCGCGAGGAAGGTCACGACGATCGGACCCGCGAACATGATCGTGGTGGTGAGCGTGATCGGAAGGTGCTGGAGCGCCAGAAAGTTCAGCACCGTGCTGCCGAGCAGGAACGAGGAGCGCAGGAACTGCTTGAGCGGCGCGTTCGAGCGAAACGCGTCGGCGCCCTCCATGGGCGCATAGACCGCGACCGCCAGAACGAAATGCCCTGCATAGCGCGCGAACACGACCTGGAGCGCCGGCAGCGCCGCCACCGAGATCAGCCATTTCGCCGAAGTGTCGATGCAGGTGAAGAAGCTCACCGCCATCAGCATGACGAGCAGGCCGAAGGTGGTGCGGTCCTCGCGCGGATTGACCGGCGTCATCGCGTCCGCCGTCCGCCGAGGCGGACGACGCGGTTTCGGCTCAGGCGGCCCATGGCGTCACGCTTTCAGGTTCTTGCTCAGATAGTCGACCATCTCGGGCACCATGTTCTCCGCGAAGCCGTCGTCGCGCGCCTCGGTCAGGGTCGCGTCGGCGCAGCCCGACATCCGCGAGCTCAAGCCGAGATCGGAGGCCATCGAACGGTAGTAGCCGACATCCTTCGCGGCGTTCGCCACCGAGAAGGCGAGGTCGACCCGACCTTCGGTCGCGTAGTTCCGGATGAAGTCCATCATGCCGGAGCGCAGCGGTCCGGCCGACATCACCCCGTAGAGCGCCTCGCGCGGGACGCCGGCGGCGTCGGCGGTCGCGAAGGCCTCCGCCATCGCGCAGGCGGTGGTCATCGCGAAGAAGTTGTTGATCAGCTTGATCGTGTGGCCGGTTCCGAGCGGGCCAAGATGGAAGACGTTCTCGCCCAACGCGTCGAGCTCCGGCTTCACCCGCTCGAACGCCGCCTTGTCGCCCGCGCACATGATGTTGAGGAGACCGTCGACCGCGTGGGCCGGAGTGCGTCCGAGCGGGGCGTCGAGATAGGTCGCGCCCTTCTCGGCCAGCGCGGCGCCGATCTTTTTGGTCGAAGCGGGCAGCGAGGTGCCGAAATCGATGACGATCTGGCCTTGGCGCGCGCCCGCGAGTACGCCGTCCTCGCCGAAGACCCGCGCTTCGACATGCTCCGACGTGCCCATGCAGAACATGACCACGTCGCTCGCCTCCGCGACGGCGCGGGCCGTCGCCGCCTCGGTCGCGCCGCGGGCGATCGCCGCCTCGACGCCGGTGCGGTCGCGATTGCCGAGCACGGTCAGCGCGTAGCCGAGATCCTGCAGCCGGCCGACCATCGCGCGACCCATCAGGCCGAGGCCGACGAAGCCGATTTTGGGGTTGCTCATCGCGCGGTTCTCCTGTTCGCGGCCCGACCGTCGGTCAGGCCGTCATTGCTCCCGGTCGGCGTCCTCAAAGGTCTCGAAGCCTTTGGTCTCGGTCGACATCTGGATCTCGTAGATCGAGCCGTGCTTGCTCGGCTGGGGTTGCGGCGCCCGCACCGGAACCGGGCGCAACCGCGGCTCCTTGGTCGGCTCGCCGCAAAGGATGCGCTGGTCGTACTCCTCGAGAGAGGCGGCGGCGGCCATCGACCCGAGGATCGGAAAGGCGTCGGTCGCCATCATCTCATAGAACAGGACGCCGCGGTCGTTCTGCGAGCGGTTGAGATCGGAGCCGTGCACAATGCGCGCGTGGTGGATCGACAGCGACCCCGCCGGCCCGGTGATCTTCACCGCGTCGGAGAGCGCGAGGCCGGACGCCTCGAGATCCATCGCGCCGGCGAACACCCCGTGATGGTGATGGTCGTAGAGCGGCCCCTTGTGCGTGCCCGGGAACACCAGCAGCGGACCGTTCTCCTCGTCGACGTCGTCGAGCATCACGCCGATCGCCAGCAGATCGTCGTTGGTGTGCGGGTAGAAGGCGAAGTCCTGGTGCCATTGCACCGGCGCGCCGTAGCGGGCGGACTTCATGTTCAGCTTCGAGGTGTGCAGCCGGAGATGCGGCCCGAGCAGGTCGCGCGCGGGCGCCAGGATCAGATCGCTCCGCATCAGCTCGTCGAAGAACGGGCTGTTCAGATGCGGCAGCTTGATCCGGCGGATCCGCGGCTCCTCGGGCGTGTGGGAGGCCTCGAGGTCGATGCGGTCGCTGCTCTCGCGCAGCGTCCGCGCCTCCTCCCGGAATGCCGCGACCTCGGCATGGGCATGATCGAGGACCTCGCGCGGCAGCCGGCTCTCGAGCAGCAGATAGCCGTTGTCGTTGTAGAAGGCGACCTGCGCCGGGGTCAGACACTCAAGGTCGTGTTCGGGGTAGACCTCGTCCATCACATCACCGCTCCGATCTGCCAAGGCACGAATTCGTAGTCGCCGAGGCCCTGGGCTTCCGATTTGGTCTGTTCTCCGGAGGCGACGCGGAGCCACATTTCGTAGATTTCGCGGCCGACCTCCTCGACGCCGGCCCCGTCGGAGAGGATGCGCCCGGCGTCGACGTCCATGTCCTCGGTCATCCGCTCGTACATCGGCGTGTTGGTCGCGACCTTCAGCGAGGGCGAGGGCTTCGCCCCGAAGGCGGAGCCGCGGCCCGTCGTGAAGACGACCAGATTGCAGCCGGAGGCGATCTGGCCGGTGACGGAGGCCGGATCGTAACCGGGACTGTCCATGAACACGAAACCGCGCTCGCGCACCGGCTCGGCGTATTTGTAGACGCCGGTCAGCGGGGTCGAGCCGCCCTTGGCGGCGGCGCCGAGGGATTTCTCGAGGATGGTGGTGAGGCCGCCCTTCTTGTTTCCGGGGCTCGGATTGTTGTCCATCGAGCCGTGGTTCCGGGCGGTGTAGTCCTCCCACCAGCGGATCAGGCCTATAAGCTTATCGCCGACCGCGGGGCTGACGGCGCGGGCGGTCAACAGATGCTCGGCGCCGTAGATCTCCGGCGTCTCGGCCAGGACGCCGGTCCCGCCCTGGGCGACCAGCAGATCGCAGGCGTGGCCGACCGCCGGGTTGGCGGTGACGCCCGACCAGGCGTCCGAGCCGCCGCATTGCAGCGCGACCATCAGCTCGGAGGCCGGACAGGGCTCGCGCTCGACATCGTTCACGAGCGGCAGCATGGCCTCGATCTTGGCGATCCCGCGTTCGACGGTTTTGCGGAGGCCGCCGACATCCTGGATGTTCATGCTCTGGAACAGCGGGCCGGGCGTCAGGCCGTGGGCCTCGATCAGCCAGTCGATCTGATTGGCTTCGCAGCCGAGGCCGGCCATCAGAACGCCGCCGATATTGGGGTTGCGCGCATACCCCCACATCACGCGTTGCAGCGCCTCGAAGCCCTCGCCGTTCGAGGCCATGCCGCAGCCCGTTCCGTGGACGAAGGCGACCACGCCGTCGACGTTCGGATAAGGGGCGAGCCGATCGGGGGTGAAATGCTCGGCGATGCGCCGGGCGGCGGTGGCGGAGCAGTTCACCGTGGTGAGCACCGCGACGTAGTTGCGCACGCCGACCCGCCCCGAGGCGCGACGATAGCCGAGGAAGCCGTCCTGGGCGGCGGGCGCGGGCGCGGGCTTCAGGTTGGTCCCGAACTCGTAGTCGACGTCGACCGCGCGGAAGTCGAGATTGTGGTCGTGCACATGCGCGCCGGGCGGGATGTCGGCCGATGCGTAGCCGATGACCTGGCCGTATTTCAGCACCGGACTTCCGGCGGCGATCGGCGCGCGCGCGAGCTTGTGGCCGCGGGGGATCGGCTCCGACGCGCCCTCCTCGCCCGGCCGCAGCGCAGAGATCGCGGTCACGACATTGTCTTCGGCGGCCAGTCTGACGGTCTTCATCGGAGCCCTATGCGCAAAGCGGGCTGTCGGCGCGCCACCGGTGAATCGGGATGTGCGGCGCCCCCGACAGACGCGCGCGCGCCTCGCGCCAAAGGTCGCGCCAGGCGCGCCAGTCCCGGAGCTCGGTCTCGGGCCGGGCGCGAGAGCGGGCGACGAAGCTCGGGAAATGCTCCCGGCCCGTGGGCTGACCCGCAACGTTGTAGCGAATGTCGAAGGACCAGCGGAAGCGCGCGGAGCGGTTGGCGAGCGAGGCGTGCGGCGTCAGCGGATGGAAGATCACCGCGCCGCCCGCCTTCACCGGCAAGGGGCGCGCCTTCTCGAAGTCGAGAAAGCCGTCGGCGATCGCCGTCTGTTTCTTCGGGCAGTGCGGGTACATCCGCGG
>JBCBRF010000041.1:18376-23618 GCA_039819865.1 Pseudomonadota bacterium
TCGAGCGCGACGGCGCGGTCCTGGTGCCAGTCCGTGCCGCCGACATGGGCGCGGATCTCGTCGGCGTGGAGCGTCGCCGCCGGCGGCTTCAGGCGGACATGCTGGATCGGGTTCGACACGATCTCCGGCCCGATCAGGTCCTCCACGAGGTCAAGGAGCCGCGGGCAGGTGAGCATGTCGAACACCGCGGGTCCGAAATGAAAGGGCGTGTCGGGCGCGATCGCACCGCCCGGCAGCGAGATGTCCATCGGCTGGAACCAGTCGCAGCCCGCCCGATAGGCGGTCAGCAGCTTGTCCCAGAAGCCCAGACCGTCGCTCGGCTGGACGTCGCTTGGCGGAACGTCGCTTGGCGGGACGCGCCCCTCAGCGGCCCAGGCGGCGTAAAGGCCGTCGAGCAACGCGACGTACTCTGACCGGATCCGCGTGAGCAGATCGGGCGGCAGCAGATCCTCGACCACCAGGACGCCGTCGGTCTCGAAGGTCTCGATCTGACGCTCGGTGAGCATGGGCGTCGCCTCAATCCAGGAACAGGGTCACGATCGGCGGCCAGATCAGCAGGACCGACAGAGCCATCAGCTGCAGCGCGATGAACGGCAGAAAGCCCTTGAAGATGTCGGTCAGCGAGATGTGCGGCGGCGCGACGGATTTGAGGTAGAACGCCGCCGGCCCGAATGGTGGCGACAAGAAACTGACCTGCATGTTCATACAGAAGACCACGCCGAACCAGATCGCCACGTATTTCGGCTCGAGACCGCCGAGAAAACCGATCTCCTCGACCGGCAGCTTCAAGACGATCGGCAGGAACACCGGCATAATCAGAAGCACGATGCCGACCCAGTCCATGAGCATGCCCATGATCAGGAAGATCAGCATCATCACCAGGATCACGCCCATGGTCGGCAGTTCGGCGCCGACAATGAGATTGGCGACAAAGTCCGGGCCGCGGGCCAGCGTGTAGGCGGCGGCCAGCGAGGCCGCGCCGAAGGTCACCCAGATGATGGTGCCGGTCGATTTGACCGTCCGCATCAGGCTGTCCCAGATGATCTCGTAGGTCATCTCGCGGCGCATCACGCCAATGGTGAAGACCGCGACCACGCCCATGGCCGCCGCCTCGGTGATGCCGGTGATGCCGCCGTAGATCGAGCCGAGCACGACGCCGATCACCACCATCGGCGCGACCAGCCCCTTGCCGAGCTCCCAACCGCGGGCGGCGCGCTCCCGCCCTACCACGCCGAACATGATTCCCGCCGCGATGGCGAAGGCGCCGAGGATCCAGGGCATGTCAGAGACCATCCCGAGGAAGATCGGATCCTCGCCCTCGACGATCTGGTTCTGCCCGGTGACCGTGAAGAAAAGCGCGCGGAGGAAGATCACGCCGGTCAGCCAGAGCGCGAAGCGGCTGACGAAGCCGAGGAACAGCATCCGCTTTTCCTCGCTCGGCGGATCGTCGGGGTCCGGCTCCGGCAGAGGGGCGTGGTCCGGGTTCAGCTGGGTGCGGATCAGGATGTAGACCAGGAAGAAGCTCGCCAGCATGAAGCCGGGCAGGAAAGACGCGGTGAACAGCGCCTTGATCGAGGTCTCCGTCACGAGGCCGTAGAAGATCAGCACGATCGAGGGCGGGATCATGGTCCCGAGGCTGCCGGAGGCGCAGATCGTGCCGATGGCGAGGTTTTGATTGTAGCGCAGGCGCAGCATCTGGGGCAGCGCGATCAGGCCGAGCAGCACGACCTCGCCGCCGATGATGCCGGACATCGCGGCCATGATGACGGCCATGATCGAGGTGACGAAGGCGATGCCGCCGCGGGTGCGCGAGAGCCAGATGTTGAGCGAGTTGTACATGTCTCGCGCAATACCGCAGCGTTCCAATAACGCCGCCATGAATATGAATAGAGGCACGGATATAAGGACGAAATTGTCGACCTGTCGAAATATCGCCTGCCCCAAAACGGCGTTCACCCCGCGTCCGAAGTCGCGAAAAAGCACCTCTGGGCCGAACTTCATCACCAGGACCGCAACCGCGAGAAAGGCGGAGGCGAAACCCAGCGGCATCCCAATCGCGAGCAGGAAGAACATGCCGAGCAGCAGGATGAGGGACAATGTCCCCAGGTCGTCGACCTTCATCCAGGAGAGCGAAGCGAGAAAATCCATGGCGGCGCGTCGTCCCTATTTGAGCGTCCGACGGATGTTTTCGATCTCCGTCTCGTCGATGTCGTCCAAGGGCGAATGGTGCTCTTCCGCCTTGCTCCAATCCGCGATCAGATTGGAAAGCGCCTGGATGGCCACCATGATGATGATGATGATGATCGCCGGCTTGATCGTCGCCGGGATCGGCGGATCCCAAGCGGTGCCGTAGGTCTCGCCGCGCAGGAACTTGGCGACGGCCTCATTATAGCCGCCCCAGATCACGCAGAAGGCGAAGACCCACAACAAAAAGACCGAAAACACATCAGCCGATTTCTTCGCCCAGCGGGGCATCATGTCGTAAAGGATGTAGATCCGGATGTGGCTACGCTGCTGCATGGCGTAGAGGCCAGAGAACAGAAAGACGAAGCCGGCGATCCACTTCGAAAGCTCGTTGGCCCAGCGGGTGCCTTCGCTGAAGACGTACCGCGCGATGACCTCGTAGAACATCACGAGGACGATAAAGGCCACGCAAATCATCGCGATACGGGAGCACACGAGCGAGACGAGATCGAAGAAGCCGCCATGCTTGATCTCGATGACGCCGCGCCAGTCGGAGAGATAAACGCCCGACACCACGACGCCCAGCACGAGAGCAGTCAGCATGATCGCAACGATCGGGCGGCCATGCGGGCGCACCGCCTCGTACATGCCGACTTCGCCGCCCAAGAGGTTGTTCGAGATAATCAGCCAGAGGATGAGGAGCGCGGCCAATCCCACCGTCGCGATCATCAGCCATCTGACGGCTTGACGCAGTCGGCCAAGCCACAGGCTCTCGCCTTCCATGACGACACCTCCCGAGCGTACATGTCTTTTTCTTGAGCTTCTGCGGCCCAAGTTGGCTGGGCGAACGCTTTACCAGCGCTCGCCCAATCCCGCCGAAGACTGTGTCTTTGGCGTCCCTGGTCGAAGGGTTACTTCGCGATCAGGCCGAGCTGACCGAGATATTCGCGGTGGCTCTTGACCAGCGCAGCCGCTTCCGGGGTCTTCTCCGCCCAGCCGTCCCAGGCCTTCTGCGCCGCGGCGCGGAAGTCGGCGCGGTCCTTTTCCGACCACGCGTGGAGCGTGACGCCCTTCGACTTCAGCTCGGCGGCGGCCTCGGCGTTCTTCTTCTCGTTGCTCAGCGCCGTGTGGAGCGAGAGCTTCTGCATGGCGACGTCGATAATGCGACGGTGATGCTCGGGCATGCCGTCCCAGACCGCCTTGTTGCAGGCCAGGTGGTCCGACGGCATCGAGTGGAAACCCGGATAGGTCGCGTGCTTCACGATGTCGTACAGGCCGAGGCCGACATTGTTGTAGAGGCCCGACGCGTCCGCGCCGTCGATGATGCCGGTCTCGAGAGCCGTAAAGATCTCGGTGAAGTCCATCACGATCGGCTGAGCGCCCAGCTCGGCGAAGATCTCGGTCTCGAGACCCGGGGGTGAGCGGAATTTCCAGCCCTTCAGGTCTTCCGGACCGCGGATCGGCTTCGAGGAGGACAGCGACTCCTGGCCATAGATCCACCAGCCGATCAGCTGCATGCCTTCGGCGTTGTAGAGTTCCTGAGCCGCGTCATAACCGCCGCCGTAATACAGCCAGGACAGCTGCTGCCACGGGGTGTCGTACCCGCCCATGATGTCGCCGACGAACTGGAAGCCGGCGTTCTTGCCAGTCTGATAGGCGCCGCCGGTCATGTCGCAGTCGAGAATGCCGTTCGCAGCCGCGTCGAAGGTCTCCGTCGTGGCGACGACCGACGAGGAGTAGAACATCTCGATCTGGATCTCGCCATTCGACATGGTCTGGACGTCGTCGGCGAACTCCGCCGCCAACTTACCCGACGGATGCTCCGAGGCGTAGTGCGTCTGGATGCGAAGCGTGGTCTGCGCCAGCGCCGATCCGGCGAACAGCGAGGCCGCGGCCACGCCAACCAACAAATCTCTGAACTTCACCGTGTTTCCTCCAACTCGCGGCGTTTTCGCCGCCCTATATGTCCCGCAGGTAATCGCGGGTTTCGAGCCGAGTGGCGAGCCACCCAAAACGGACGCTAGCGGCTTGAGTTTCGACAATCAATTGATTTTGGTATACCAAAAAAAGCCCCGCGGAAGGCCGGCCCGAGAGCCGAAATCGCCGCAGAACAACCGATGCGCCGACGGGCGCGCCGGGCCGGGAGACGCGTTGTGACCGATGAAACGCTGCCGCAAATTCTCGCCGATCAGATGCGCCGCGAGATCTTGCGCGGGGAGCTCGCCCCCGGCGCGCCGGTGAAGGAGCGCGAACAGGCGGCCACGCGGGACGTCAGCCGCACACCCATGCGCGAGGCGATCCGACTCCTGGCGAATGAAGGACTTGTGCAGCTCCGCCCCTCCCGCAGCCCGATCGTCGCGAACCCGAGTTTCGACGAAATCCGAAACGATCTCGAGGTGCTCACGGCGCTTGAGTTGCTCTCGGGGGAGTTGGCGTGCGAACGGGCCTCGGCGGCCGATATCGCGACGATCCGCGCTCTGCACGAAGAGCTGGCCGAGGCGTTCGACATCGTCGATCCGATCGACGCCTTCGAGATCGATATGCGGTTCCATGTCGCAATGGTCGACGCGGCGAACAATGCGGCTCTGGCGGAGACGCATCGGTCCTATCTCAGACGGCTC
Source organism: Pseudomonadota bacterium (assembly GCA_039819865.1). Taxonomy (GTDB): domain Bacteria; phylum Pseudomonadota; class Alphaproteobacteria; order Rhodobacterales; family Rhodobacteraceae; genus JBCBRF01. The sequence goes on from JBCBRF010000041.1 coordinate 23,182, forward strand.
TGGCGGGTGCGCTTTCTCTCGGCCAGTCGGCTGAGGGCGCGCGAGCGCGTGCTGCGCCAGCATGGCGCCATGGTCGAGGGGCTGGAGCGCCGCGACGCCAAACGCGTGCGGCGGCAGATCGAGGCCCATGTCGGCTCGCTGCTCGCCAATGTGCGGTCGCTGTTCGAGGCGGAGGAGGCGGCGCGCCAGCCGCAGTCGAAGACCGCCGCGTCAAACGAGCTGATCCGCTCCTGAGGCGGTCAGGTCGCGTCGTCATGCGAGGCGGCGAGCGCCTCCCAGTCGAACTCGACGCCGATCCCGGGTTCGTCGGGCGCCGTCGCGAGATGATCTTCGATCACCAGAGGGCGGCGCGTGTAAGCGTCGATCGGAAAGGCGTGGACCTCCAGCCAGCCCGCATGGGGTTGGGAGGAGACCAGGCTGACATGCAGCTCCTGCAT
>JBCBRF010000042.1:0-23527 GCA_039819865.1 Pseudomonadota bacterium
CGATCGCGGCCAGGGCGGGGATCAAGAGGAACGGCGGGGCGTCCCCTGAATTCCCGATCGCGATCAGCACGTTGCGCACGAACCGGTCCCGTCCGATGCGCTTGATCGGAGAGCCCGCGAACACCTGGCGGAACGCCGCGTCGTCGAGCGCCGCCAGATCCGCCAACCGCGGCGCGCGAAGTTCGACCCGCGACCAATAGGCCGCGTCCCGCGCCGTCTCCGCGAACTTGTTCCAGGGACAGACCGCCAGGCAATCGTCGCAGCCATAGATCCGGTTGCCGATCGCAGCCCGCATCTCCCGCGGGATCGGCCCCTTCAGCTCGATCGTGAGATACGACACGCATCGCCGCGCATCGAGCTGATAGGGAGCCGGGAACGCCGCTGTCGGACAAATGTCGAGACACCGCCGGCAGCCGCCGCAATGATCGCTCTCCGGCGCGTCCGGCGCGATCTCCGCGGCCGAGAACAGCGCCCCGAGGAAGAACCACGACCCGAGCCGGCGCGACACCAGATTGCTGTGCTTGCCCGTCCAGCCGAGCCCCGCCGCCTGCCCGAGCGGCTTCTCCATCACCGGCGCGGTGTCCACGAACACCTTCACCGGCGCGCCCGTCTCCTCCGCCAGCCAGCGCGCGACGCGCTTCAGCCGCTTCTTGGCGACGTCGTGATAGTCCCGGTTCCGCGCATAGACCGAGATCGCGCCCCGGTCGCGCCGCTCGATCGCGTCCAGCGGATCCTCGTCCGGCCCGTAACTCTCCGCCACCATCACCACCGAGCGTGTCTCCGGCCAGAGCGCCCGCGGATCGGCCCGCTGTTCGAGGCGGTCCGCCATCCAGCCCATCTCGCCGTGCCGCCCCGCCGCGACGAACGCGCGGAGCCGTCCGCCGGCTGGACCGAGCGCCTCCGGATCCGCGATCCGCGCCTCGGCGAAGCCTTCGGCGACCGCCCTGGCCTTCACCGCCTCGGCCAGTCGCGTCGCCGCGGACGGAGGCCGGGACCTGGCCCCGGTCACGGCTTCTTCTCTACCACGCAGGCGTCCCGGTTCGCGATCGCCAGATCGCCCGCGCCGAACGAGATGTTGCGCAGCCTCGGACCGAACGCCGGCCCGAGCGCCCGGGCGTCGCGGACCCGCGGGGCCGGCAGCACGGCTGCGAGCCGCGCGGCCTGCGGGATCGTCAGCCGATCCGCCGAGCGTCCGAACAGCTCCTGCGCCGCCGCCTCCGCCCCGAACACGCCCTCGCCGAACTCCGCGACGTTCAGATAGACTTCGAGGATCCGCTCCTTCGACCACATCAGCTCGATCAGCCCGGTGAACCAGAACTCGAGCGCCTTGCGGAGATAAGAGCGGTCCGGCCACAGAAACACGTTCTTCGCGGTCTGCTGCGAGATCGTCGACGCGCCCCGCAACCGCCCGCCCTCGCGCCAGTCGCGAAGCGCGGCGCGCAGCTCTCCGAGATCGAGGCCCCAGTGCTCGCAGAACTTGGCGTCCTCGGCTGCGATCACGGCCCGGCGCATCGCCGGCGAGATCGCCTCGAGCGACCGCCATTCCTGAGTGACCGCGCCGAGCCGCGCGCGCTCCCGCGCCATCAAGAGCGTGCCGGGCGGATCGATCAGCCCGTAAAGGGCGACCCAGAGCACCGAGAGCGCGGCCGCCGCCGCGAGCCCCCGCCCCGCCCACCAAGCGCCGGCGCGAAGCCGCGCGCGCCAGATCGGCCAGCTCCCGTTCCGAGCGCCCGCATCCCCCATCGCCGCGCCGAACGCGCCGCTCCACGCCGCCCCGGAGCGATCGGTTTTGGCCTGCTCCAGGATCTTCGAGGCCGCGTCCGGATCGCGCGGATCGACGCCCGAAGGCGGCGGCGCGGAACGCCCCACGAAGGACGCGCCGAGCGCCGCCGACGCGCTCCGCGCCGCGGCTGACGAGCGCTGGGCGACCGCCGCTCCGACAGTGGGAAGCGTCTCGGCTTCGGCGTCGGAGAGCGTGGGACGCGGTTCGGGCGGCTCCGAGCGGTCGGTCTTTGCGCGCTCAAGGATCCGCCGCCCCGCCTCGGGATCGCTCGGATCGACCCCCTCTGGCGGCGGCGCCGAACGGCCGACAAACGCCGCGCCGAGCGCCGACGTCTCCGGTTCAGCCGCCGATTCGGGTTCGGTTTCGAGTTTGGGCTCGGCCGCTAACTGGAGACCCGCATCGGTCGCGGGGCCGGTGCTGGACGCCGCCGCGGCTGAAACCGACGCGGCTGAAACCGACTCCGCGGCGTTCGCTTGCGAGGCGATGGTCGAAAGCGGCTCATGGATGGCGGGCTCGAGCGAAACGACCTCCGCCGCGCCGTCTTCCGCTCTCGCCTTCGTCCGCTCCCTCACCTCTGGGCTCCCTCTCCCCGCACGCCGCAGCCGGCCCGCCGACCGATCGCCCCCGCGGTCAGGCCCGCTTCGCGCTCTTCTCGTCCGACAGCGGATGGCTGAGCTTATCCAGCATCTCCTTCGGACAGATCTGCCAGAACCGCTCGCGCTCCTCGCTCCAGTCCCTCAGCAGCTTCTCGGCGAGCGCTGACGCGGTCTCGCGCCGGTGCGCCTCGATCAGCCCCTTGAGAACCCCCTCCCAATGCGCCGCGCCGAGCCGAACCGCAATCACGCTTTCGTCGTTCAGGCGCGACCCGAAGGCGTTCTCGACGTCGTAGACCCAGGCCATGCCGCCGGTCATGCCGGCGGCGAAATTGTCGCCGACCCCGCCGAGGATCGCCGCATGGCCGCCGGTCATGTACTCGCATCCGTTCGAACCGCAACCCTCGACGACCACGTCCGCGCCCGAGTTCCGCACCGCGAAGCGCTCGCCGGCCTGACCGTTGGCGAACAGCCGGCCGCCGGTCGCGCCGTAGAGCACGGTGTTGCCGATGATGGTGTTCTCCTCCGCCGCCAGCGGGCTGCCGAGCGGCGGCCGCACGACGATCACGCCGCCCGAGAGCCCTTTGCCGACATAGTCGTTGGCGTCGCCATGGACGACCAGTTTAAGCCCCGGCGCCGCGAACGCGCCGAGCGACTGGCCGGCCGAACCCGACAGATGCACGGTCAGATGGTCGGTCTGCAGCTCGTTCCGCATGCCGAAGCGCCGGACGATTTTGCTGGACACCCTCGCCCCGATGGTCCGGAGCGTGTTCCGCACAGTGTAGGACAGCTGCATCTTCTCCGCATCCGCGAAGAACGGCGCGGCGTCCTGGATGATCTGCGCGTCGAGCGTGTCGTCCACCTCGACCCGCGGCCGCTTCAGCGGATAGCTCCGCGGCTTGCCTTCATCGACCCGGACCAGCATCGGGTTCATGTCCAGATCGTCGAGATGCGCCGCGCCACGGCTGACCTGGCTGAGCAGATCGACCCGTCCGATCGCCTCCTCCAGGCGCTTCATGCCGAGCTCGGACAGGATCTCCCGCACCTCCGTCGCGATGAAGGTGAAGAGGTTGACGACCTTGTCGGCGTTGCCGGTGAACATCTCCCGCAGCTTCGGATCCTGGGTGCAGACCCCGACCGGGCAGGTGTTCGACTGGCACTGCCGCACCATGATGCAGCCCATGGCGACCAGCGCCGCCGTGCCGACGCCGAACTCCTCCGCCCCCATCATCGCCGCCATCACCACGTCTCGACCCGTGCGGATCCCGCCATCGGTCCGGAGCGTGACGCGGTCGCGCAGATTGTTGAGCGACAGCACCTGATGGGCCTCGGTCAGCCCCAGCTCCCAGGGCAGGCCCGCATGCTTGATCGAGGTCTGCGGGCTCGCGCCGGTGCCGCCATTATGCCCCGAGATCAGGATCACGTCGGCCTTCGCCTTCGCCACCCCGGCCGCGATCGTGCCGACGCCCGAGGCGGAGACCAGCTTCACGCAGACCTTCGCGTCCGGATTGATCTGCTTAAGATCGTAGATCAGCTGGGCCAGATCCTCGATCGAGTAGATGTCGTGGTGCGGCGGCGGCGAGATCAGCGTCACCCCCGGCGTCGAATGCCGGAGCTTCGCGATCATCTCGGTGACCTTGAAGCCCGGCAGCTGACCGCCCTCGCCGGGCTTCGCGCCCTGGGCGACTTTGATCTCGAGCTCCTGGCAGTGGTTGAGATACTCCGCCGTCACCCCGAAGCGGCCCGACGCAACCTGCTTGATCTTAGCCGACGGGTTGTCCCCGTTCGACTCTGGATGGAAGTGCTTCGGGTCTTCGCCGCCCTCGCCGGAATCCGACTTCGCGCCGATCCGGTTCATCGCGACGTTGAGCGCCTTATGCGCCTCCGGGCTGAGCGCGCCGAGCGACATGCCCGGCGTCACGAAGCGCTTTCGGATCGAGGTGATGCTCTCGACATCGTCGATCGGCGTGGTCCGATCGGCGCGCTTGAAATCGAGCAGGTCGCGCAGATGGATCGGCGGCTGCTTGTGCAGCCCGTCCGAGAACCGCTTGAACTGCTTGTAGGAGCCGGTCGAGCACGCCGTCTGCATCGTGTGCATCAGATGGCTCTGCCAGGCGTGGACCTCACCGGTCCGGCGCTGCTTGTAGTAGCCCCCGATCGGCAGACTGATCACGTCTTCCCGGAACGCCCGCGCATGAAGCGCCAGCGCCTTTTTCTGGATGCCGGCGAGCCCGATGCCCGAGATCCGGCTCGGCATTCCCGGGAAGAACTCGGCGACCAGCGCGCGGCTGAGGCCGACCGCCTCGAAATTGTAGCCGCCGCGATACGATGAGATCACCGAGATGCCCATCTTCGACATGATCTTGAGCAGACCGTCGTCGATCGCCTTGCGGTAGCGCCCGACCGCCTCCTTCACGCTCATCTTCAGCAGGCCGCGGGACACCCGGTCCGCGATGCTCTCCTGCGCGAGATAGGCGTTCACCGTCGTCGCGCCGGAACCGATCAGCACCGCGAAGTAATGCGGATCCAGGCATTCCGCCGAGCGCACGTTCAGCGAGCAAAAGGTCCGGAGCCCCTTGCGCACCAACCAGGAATGCGCCGCGGACACGGCGAGGATCATCGGGATCGCCGCCCGCTCGGCGGACATGTGCTCGTCGGTCAGCAGCAGATGCCCGACGCCGGCGCGCACCGCGTCCTCGACCTCCTCGCGCAACCGCTCCACCGCGTCCCGGAGCGCGCCGTCGCCGCCATTCGCGTCGAACGTGCAGTCGACCTCCTTCAACTGGTCGCCGATCTCTTCGCGCAGCTTGCGCAGCCGGCCGTTCGAGACCACCGGGCTCTCGAGCGTATGGATCTCGATCTGTTTCGAGCTCTGATCGAGCACGTTCTTCAGGTTGCCGAACCGCGTCTTCAGGCTCATCACCCGCCGCTCGCGCAGCGGATCGATCGGCGGGTTGGTCACTTGGCTGAAGTTCTGCCGGAAGAAATGGCTGAGCGGGCGATACTGGTCCGACAGCACCGCGGCCGGCGTGTCGTCGCCCATCGAGCCGATCGCCTCCTTGGCGTCGGACACCATCGGATGCAGGATCGCCTCGACATCCTCGACCGAGTAACCGGCCGCGAGCTGGCGCTGGCGCAGCATCTGCGCGTCGAAGGTCGCCGTCTCCTTGCCGCCCGTCACCGAGGTCTCGAGATCGGTGATCTTCTCGATCCACTGCGCGTAAGGCCGCTCATTCGCGAGTTCGTTCTTGATCTCGGCGTCACGCAGCAGCCGCCCCTCGCTGAGATCGACCGCCAGCATCTGACCCGGGCCGAGGCGACCCTTCTCCGCCACCGTGGTCTCGTCGGTCGGAACCATGCCGACCTCGGAGCCGGCGATCACCAACCCGTCGCCGGTCACCACATAGCGCATCGGGCGCAGACCGTTCCGGTCGAGCCCCCCGATCACCCAGCGCCCATCCGTCGCCGCCAGCGCCGCCGGCCCGTCCCAGGGCTCCATGACGGCGTTCGAATAGGCGTACATGGCGCTCCAGCTCTCGGGCATCGGCGTCGCCACGTTCGACCAGGCCTCAGGGATCAGCAGCGTCTTGGCCATCGGAGCGTTCCGCCCGGCCCGGACCATCACCTCGAACACCGCGTCGAGCGCCGCGCTGTCCGAAGATCCGCTCGGCACGATCGGCTTCAGATCCTCCTGATGCTCCCCGAACACCTGGCTCGCCATGCGGATCTCATGGCTCTTCATCCAGTTCAGGTTGCCCTTCAGCGTGTTGATCTCGCCATTGTGCGCGAGCATGCGGAACGGCTGGGCCAGCCACCATTGCGGGAAGGTGTTGGTGGAATAGCGCTGGTGGTAGAGCGCGAACGCGCTCTCGAACCGCTCGTCTTTCAGGTCCGGATAGTACTCCGCCACCTGCTCCGCCAGCATCATGCCCTTGTAGATCACGCTCCGGCAGCTGAGCGAGCAAACGTAGAAGCCCGAGACCTGCGCCGCCGCGACCGCCTTCTCGACCCGCCGGCGGATCAGATAGAGATCGCGCTCGAACACCTCGTCGTCGACCCGCTCGCCATTCTCGTCGACGCGGGTGTTGGCGATCATGATCTGCTCGATCTCGGGCCGGGTCGCGTTGGCCTTCTCCCCGAGCACGGTCACGTTCACCGGCACCTGGCGCCAGCCATAGATCGTGTAGCCGAGCCGCAGGATCTCCGACTCCATGAACGACCGGCAGGTCTCCTGCGCGCCGAAATCGGTCCGCGGCAGGAACACCATCCCGACCGCGAGCCTGCCCTCGAGCGGCCGATGTCCGGTGCGCTCGATATGATCCTTGAAAAAGGCTTGCGGGATCTGGACGTGAATCCCCGCGCCGTCGCCGGTCTTGCCGTCGGCGTCGACCGCGCCGCGATGCCAGATCGCCTTCAGCGCCTCGATGCCCTTCTCGACCACGGAGCGCCGCGGCTCGCCGTCGATCGCGGCGATGAACCCGACCCCGCAGGCGTCGCGCTCGTCCGCGGGATCGTAGAGGCCGATCGGGCCGGGCGGTTGGGTGCGCAGCTCGGTCATGAGGGGGGCCTTTCTTCAAGCGGTTGGCTCAAAACGTGAAGCGCCGATCCGCGCGCGGCCGTTGCGCGGCGGCGGCTGGGCGGCGCGAAGAAGTCGAGGCGTCAGCGCCCCGCCACGGGGGCGGACGCTGTGACGGCCACGGCGGCGGGCGGGCCGCCATCGACCCCCTCCATGCCGGAGGCGAAGCGCAAGGTGATGGCGGCGCCGGGGATGTAGTCCTCGACCACCAACTCCGCGCCGCCCGCACCCATCCGGTACTGCGCTCCGGCGGAATCGAAAAACTCGGCCGAGGTCACCGCCGGCATCGCGCCCGGCCCGCTCGGCGCGGCGCTCTCGAAGGTCAGAAACCCGAGCCGCGTCGTCAGGCGGCCGCGCATCACGCCGTCCGCGACGCTGATCTGCGCGAGCCCGACTTTCACCGACGGGTCTCCGCCGTTCACCAGCGGCATCCGGATGGTGTCGAGCGGCCGGTCGACGCCGCCGCTCAGCGTCATCGACACATAGCCCCCGGCCGCGATCTGAGCCGAAGCCGGAAAAGGCGGCGCCGCGGCCAGCGCGGCGGCCGTCAGGACCGCGGCGGCCGCCAGGGACCGCAATCGGGCTCGCAGGATCTCGATCATCGTCACGCGTCCTTCCCTGTCTCCGCCGCCTGCGGCGGGTTGCGATAGAGCGCCGCGAGAAACGCGACGTTCGCCGCCATGAACAGCAGCGATCCCGCCAGCGCCAACGGATCCCCGCTGCGCAGCGCCGAGCCGATGAAGCAGGCCGCGCAGGCGACGAACAGCCACCAGCCGGTCAGCGCCAGGGACCGCTCGCTGGACCGCTCGCTGGACCGCTCGCTCATGGCGCTCCCCCCTCCGTCGACGGCGCGTACTTCGCGAACGCTTCCGCCTCGGTCAGGGTCTCGACGACCTCGGCGGCGCTGTCGATGATCCGGTAGTAAAGATGCGTCCCGCAGATCTTGCGGAAGGCGCCTTCAGCCCAGTCCGAAGAGCGGTGCGTCGAGATCTTCTCCGCACCCTCGAAGGCGACGTTCGCGCCACAGTCGGCGGCGAACTCCGGCCCGCCGCTCCAGCGTCGGCGCATACCGCAATGGCGGACATGGACCTCCGTCCGCACCTTCGCGGCGACGAACCGAACCGCGCCGCACAGGCGCCGCCCGCCCGCGTTTTCGAGCTCGGCCACGCCCGCTACTCCGCCGCGACCCGCGCCGCGGCGCCCTGGTCGATATAACGCTCGATGGCCTCGGCCGCCTCGCGCCCGTCGCGGATCGCCCAGACCACCAGGCTCGCCCCGCGCACGATGTCCCCAGCCGCGAAAACGCCCGGGATCGAGGTCTCCTTGGTGAAGTAATCGGCCTTGATCGTGCCCCAGCGCGCCGCTTCGAGTCCCGCGACGCCGAACAGCCGGGGCGCGTCCTCCGGCTCGAAGCCGAGCGCCTGGACCACCAGATCCGCGTCGAGATCGAACTCGCCGCCCGGGATCTCCTCCGGGGCCTGGCGCCCTGTCGCGTCTGGCGCGCCGAGCCGCATCCGCGCGACCCGCGCCTTCGACACCCGGTTCTCCCCGAAGAAGCCCTTCGGCGCCGACAGCCATTCGAAAACGACGCCCTCTTCCTCGGCGTTCTGCACCTCGCGCTGGGACCCGGGCATGTTGGCCCGGTCGCGGCGATAGAGGCAGGTCACCGATTTCGCGCCCTGGCGGATCGCGGTGCGCACGCAGTCCATCGCGGTGTCGCCGCCGCCGACGACCACCACGCTCCGCCCCTCGGCGTTCAGCGTGCCGTCCTCATAGGCCGGCACCGTGTCGCCGAAGCCCACTTTGTTCGACGCGGTCAGATAATCGAGCGCCTGCACCACGCCGTTCAGCCCGACGCCCGGCCCGCCGAGCTCCCGCGTCTTGTAGACGCCGATCGCGATCAGGATGGCGTCATGCGTCTCGCGCAGATGGGCGAACGTGACGTCGACCCCGACGGTCGTGTTCAGCTCGAACGTCACGCCCGACTGCTCGAGTTGCTCGATCCGGCGCATCACGACGTCCTTCTCGAGCTTGAACCCCGGGATGCCGTAGGTGAGCAGCCCGCCCGCCCGGTCGTAGCGGTCGTAGATCGTGACCTGGAACCCCTTCCGGCGCAGCATATCTGCGGCCGCGAGCCCGCCCGGCCCGGCGCCGATGACGCCGACGCTCTCCGAGCGCTCCTGCTTCGGTTGCACCGGCTGGATCCAACCCTCCTCCCAGGCGGTGTCGGTGATGTACTTCTCGACCGCGCCGATCGTCACCGTCCCGTGGCCCGCCTGTTCGATCACGCAGTTGCCTTCGCAAAGGCGGTCCTGCGGGCAGATCCGCCCGCAGATCTCGGGGAAAGTGTTGGTCGCGTGGCTGACCTCGTAAGCCTCGCGCAGCCGCCCCTCGGCGGTCAGCATCAGCCAATCCGGGATGTTGTTGTGAAGCGGGCAGCCCGACTGGCAGTAGGGCACGCCGCATTGCGAGCAGCGCGCCGATTGCGTCTGCGCCTTCTCAGCGATGAACTCGGCGTAGATCTCTTCGAAGTCCCGCCGGCGCTCATCGGCCGACCGCTTCACCGGCATCTCGCGCTCGACGGTCGTAAACTTCAGCATGTTTCCCGACATAGGCTCGCGATCCACCTTAGCTTGCCGTAATCTCGAAAGCGCGGCTTACCGAGGGAACCGCCGAAAGTAAATCAGCATTGCTGACCTATATAGCGCGCACGCGAACGCCCCGGGGCCGCAGAGCGTCCTGTGAGCAAATTTATGTCAGCATATAGTACCTAAATACCATCCACGCGCTTCACCATCTCCGTGGCGAAGCGAAAGCCGTACAAGCCACCGAACGGCCCGAACCGTCGAGTAACGCGCGCCCGATACCCGCGTCGCTCGTACAAAGCCCGCGCACGTGGGTTGGAGTCGATCACGTCGAGCCGCACTTCGTCGAGACCACGGCGACGGGCCTCATCCTCGACCGCCGACAAGAGACGACCGCCGATCCCGCGCCCCCGCGCCTCCGGATCAACGCAAATGCCGTCCATCAACAGTCGTCCAGGCTCGACCGGCCGCTCCAGCGGCCACAGCGCCGCGCCGCGCCAAACCGCGCCGAACAGGCCGTAGACCGCCCGGAGATCTCCAAAATCACCGGCCACGAACGAGCCGTCCTGAGTCTTGAACCCGACCACGCCGAACAACCGCCCGCCCGAGATCGCCGCAAGCGCGTGGCTCGGATCGATCGCACGCTCCAGAAACGCCCGCGCCAGATCAGGCGTTCCGAGCGCGCCCCGGAGTTTTCCCTCGAAAGCCGCCCAATACAGCGCGACGGCTTCCGCCCGGAGCCGCTCGGGCAAGCCCGGCTGAACGACCATGTCGGCGGCGGCCGCGCGGCGCGTCATTTCCCCTCTCGAGCCAAAGGGACCCAGCGGCGGTTAACCTTGCCGCTTGACCGCCCGGCGGCGGATCGGCGAGGTCGACGCGATCGGCGACGCCTCGCCGGCGTCCAAAGAGAGTCCCAGGAGATCTCGCGACCATGGACCTCGGTCAACTCATCCTGCTCGCCATCGTGCAGGGGATCACGGAGTTCTTGCCGATCTCCTCCTCCGGGCATTTGGTGCTCGCGCCGAAGCTGTTCGGCGCCGAGGATCAAGGCGTGCTGATCGACGTTGCGCTCCATCTCGGCAGCCTCGGCGCGGTGCTGCTCTATTTCTGGCGCGACGTCCAGGGCGCGATCATCGGCCCCTTTACGCTGGTCGGCGACCTGTCCGCCCGCCGCGCGCTCTCCTGGGAGAGCAAGCTCGCGCTGTTGCTGATCGTCGCGACCATCCCCGTGGTGCTTGTAGGTCTCGGCCTCGCCGGGATCGGGGCGTTCGAGCAGATCCGCACCATCGAGGTCATCGGCTGGACCACGCTGCTCTACGGGCTCGCGCTCTATGTCGCCGACCGCTTCTCGCCGCAGATGCTGGAGCTGAAAGACTGGACCTTCGGCGGCGCGATCATTCTTGGCCTCGCGCAAGCGCTCGCCCTGATCCCCGGCACCTCGCGCTCGGGCGTCTGCATGACGGCCGCGCGCTTCCTGGGCTTCAGCCGGGTGGAAGCGGCGCGGGTCGCCCTGCTGATGGCGGTGCCCGCGATCCTGGCCGCCAGCGCCAAGGGCGCCTACGATCTCTATAAATCGGGCGACGCCGCGCTGACGCTGAACGCCGGGATCGCCGCCGCCTTCGCCTTCATCTCGGCCTATGCGGCGCTCGCCGTGATGATGCGGATGCTGAGGAGCGTCAGCTTCACGCCTTTCGTGATCTACCGGATCCTGCTCGGCTCCCTGCTGCTCTGGATCGCCTACGGCTGAACCCGCCATTCCCGACCCGGAGCCCGAACCATGAGATCCCCATTCGCCGCCGTCTCCGCCGCCGTCTTCGGCGCCGCGATCGCCCTCGCAGCCGCCGCTCAAACCCAGCCGGAGATCGCCCGTCTCGATCAACTCCAGAACGGCGACGCCGCCTGCAGCCTCTTGCTGACCACGCCGGGCGGAGAGGCGCTGATCCTGCCGGGCGACTTCGATCTCTGCGCGCGCGACGATCTCATCGGAACGGACGTCGCTCTCCGCTACGCGACCGCCGACATGCTCGCGCCTTCTTGCGAGGGCGATCCGGACTGTCCCGACACGGTTTCGGCGACCATCGTGACGGAGATCCGGCCCGCGCCCTGAGGAGCGACCACGCGCGACCGCCGGCCGGGTTCACGGGATCGCCCCCGGCAGATCCGCCGCGACGTCCACGTCGGAAAGCCGCTCGACCAGCGCGACCCGCGCGCCCCGCAAGCTCTCGACGCTGTCCGCGAGCGCATGGGCGCTCGACCAACGCACCCCGTCGAGAAACCCGGCCGGAGCCGCGCCGGGAGAACGCCGGAGGCCGACCAGCCAATAGCCGCCGTCCTCCGCCGGGCCGAACACGGCGTCCGCCCGCCCGAGCGCTTCGAACGCCGCCCAGACCCGCGCCCGCGTGACGCCCGGAATGTCCGCCCCCACGATCGCCGCGGGCCCGGGCGGCAGCGACCGCAGGGTCCGCGCCATCCGCGCGCCGAGATCCCCCGGCCCCTGCGCGAGGCGCCGGACGCCCCGAGGCCAGAACCGGCTCTCGAGCCCCGCCCGATCCGGCGCGACCGCCACCCAGGTCTCCCAGCGCGGATCGCCCTGAAGATCGCGGATCAGCCGACGGCTCCGATGCCGGAACCACCAGGCGGCCGAGACCATGCCCAACTCCCGCCCGAGCCTCGTCTTGACCCGACCGGCGACCGGCTCCTTCACGAACACCACCAGCCGGCGGCGAAAGGCGGTTGCGACCGCGCCGCTCACCGATACCGCTCCACGATCTCCTCGGGCGGCACGCCGGCGCGATAGAGCGCGAGGCAGCGCCAGTTCTTCAGCCCACGCCGCAGCCATCCCTCCCGCTGGTAGCGCTCCGCCGACGTCGTCACCGCCGCCGGCAACAGCCGCAGCCGCCGCCGCCCGAGCGCCTCGACCAGCGCCACATCCTCCATCAGCGGAATCTCCGGGTAGCCGCCGACCGCGTCATAGAGCGCGCGAGAGAGCAAAAGCCCCTGATCGCCGAACGGCAGCGCGAACAGCCGCGAGCGCCAGTTCGCCCATCCGGCGACCCACCCCGCGGCCCACCCCGGATCGTCGAAGCGAAGCCGGAACGCGCCGGCCTGTTCGGGCGCGTCCTCGATATGCCGCATCGCGACCTCCGGCCAGTCCGCAGGCAGAAGCGTGTCGGCGTGCAGAAACAGGAGCCACTCCCCCACCGCCGCCTCCGCCCCGCGCCGAAGCTGACCGCCGCGCCCCGGCGGGCCGGAGACGAAGCGCGCGCCGACCCCGTCGGCGATCTCCTCGATGTCGTCCGTCGAGCCGCCGTCCGAGATCACCACCTCCCGGACCGGCCCATCGACCAGACCGAGCGCCACCCGCGCGAGCGTCGGGCCGATCTGCGGCGCCGCGTTCAGCGTCGGGATCACCACGGACAGCGGAGCCGGCGTCAACTGTCGACCCGAGATGTCTGCGCGGGTCGCCGGCTCATCCCAACCAGCCCTCTTGGAACCGCGCCGGCGCGCCGCCGGTCGGCTCGAGGAGGTCGCCCTCCCAGGCCACCCGCCGTCCGCGGATCACCGTCCCGACCGGCCAGCCCTGGACGGTCATGCCCGCATAGGGCGTCCAGCCGCAGGTCGATGCGATCCAGTCGTCCGTAATCTCGCGCCGCGCCGCGAGATCCACGATCGTGAAGTCCGCATCGTAGCCGACCGCGATCCGCCCCTTCCCCGCAAGCCCGAACAGCCGTTGCGGCCCATGCGCGGTCAGGTCGACGAACCGCTCGAGCGACAGCCGCCCCGCCGCCACATGGTCGAGCATCACCGGCACGAGCGTCTGCACCCCCGGCATGCCCGAGGGGCTCTCGGGATAGGGCTCGTCCTTCTCGGCGCGCGTATGCGGCGCGTGGTCCGAGCCGAGCACGTCGATCACGCCCTGGCGGAGCGCTTCGAAGATCGCGTCCCGATGCGCCGCGCCCCGCACCGGCGGGTTCATCTGCAGATAGGTTCCGAGCCGGGCGTACGCCTCGTCGCCGTCGAAGGTCAGATGGTGCGGCGTCGCCTCCGCGCTGATCAGATCCTTGTGCGCCGCCAGCAGCGGCAGCTCCTCGGCCGTGGAGATATGGAGCACATGCACCCTCCGCCCGGTCGCATAGGCGAGCCGGATCAGCCGCTCGGTATTGAGCCGCGCCGCTTCCGGGTCGCGCCATTCCGGGTGCGAGCTCGGATCGCCCGGGCGCCGCAAGCCGGCCCGCTCCCGCAGCCGCTCCTCGTCCTCCGAATGCACCGCGACGCGGCGCCGACCCGACGCCAGCACGGCGCGCACCGCCTCGGTCTGCTCGACCAACAGATCCCCGGTCGAGGAGCCCATGAACAGCTTGATCCCCGCCGACCCCTCGGCCTTCTCCGCCTCGGGCAGCAGATGCGCGTTGTCCGCCGTCGCGCCGAAGTAAAACGCGAAATCGCAAGCCATGCTCGCCCGTCCCCGCGTCACCTTGTCGGCGAGCGCTTCGAGCGTGGTGGTCGAGGGCTTGGTGTTCGGCATCTCGAACACGCAGGTCACGCCGCCGAGAACCGCCGCCCGCGATCCGCTCGCCAGCGTCTCCTTATGCTCCGCCCCGGGCTCGCGGAAATGCACCTGGCTGTCGATCACGCCGGGCAGCACGTGGAGCCCTCGGCAATCGATCCGAGCCCCCGCGTCGCGGAGCCCGAGCGCCCCGATCTCCGCGATACGCCCGTCGCGCACGCCGATATCGGCCTGGCGCACGCCGAACGGCCCGACCGCCGTCCCGCCCGTCAGCAGCAGGTCGAAGCCCCGCCTGGTCTCGCTCTGTGCGTCGTCCATGCTCGTGCTCCTTCTCCGCCGATCTGTCCCGCGACGGCTCGACGCCGACCGAACGGGCTTCCATCCGCGGGCGCGCCGCGGCAGCCTCTCATCAGCGACAAGAATCGTCCAGCCGACCGCCCGACGCATCGGGCGTGCGCAAGACGACGATGGATAGATTAGGTGAGGGATGTCCGTGAACCGAGTTCGAAACGCAAGCCGCCTCTGGATCGCCGCAGCCCTCCTCGCCGCCTCGACCCTCCGCCCGGGCGCCGCCGAGGCGCAATCCGACGAGTTCGGCGTCTACGGCTCCGCGACCATCGGCGAGGCGCTGATGCCGGCTCTCATCGAAGCCTATGCGGAAAACACCGGCATCGCGGCGATCCGCGGCCCCGGCCCGTATCGCGGCGCGGCGACCTATCGTCTCGAGCGCGGCGACCAGGTCACGATCCTGCATTTGCGCCGCCGCGGCTCCGACAGCGCCTTCAGCGGCCTCGCCTCCCGTTCCGCTCAGATCGGGATGTCGTCGATCCCCGCCGACGCTCGAGAACGGCGTTTCGTCCGTGACGCCGTCGGCGTCGACCTTCTCGAGACGAGTTCCGAACATGTGCTGGCGCTCGACGGCCTGGCGATCATCTCGCATCCGAACAATCCGGTCCCGCCGCTCACCTTCGAGCAGATCGCCCAGATCTTCTCCGGCGAGATCCGCGACTGGAGCGAACTCGGCCTGCCCGCGCGAAAGTTCGCCGTCCACGCCCGCGACCGGATCTCTGGCGACCAGGCGGCCTTCGAGGCGCAGATCCTGCGGCCCACCAACCGGATCCTGCGCCGCTTCGCGGTGCGCCACGGCTCGAGCGCCGATCTGGTGGCCGCCGTCGCCGCCGATCCCGGCGCCATCGGCTTCGCCCCCTTCGCATTCCTCAAAGACGTCCGCGCGGCGGCGATCGCCATGCCGTGCGGCAAGATCGCGGCCCCGACGCCCTTCGCGGTGAAGGCGGAGGAATACCCGTTGCAGCGCCGCCTGTTCCTCTACACCCGCGGCTGGCCGGAGAACCCGGAGGCCGCCGGACTTCTCGACTTCGCCTTGTCGGACGCGGCCCAGCCCGTGATCGACCGGACCGGCTTCGTCGACCAATCCCTGCTGCGCCAAGGCGCCGCGGATTTCAGCGACCATCTGATCTTCGCCATGCAGTCGGCGGGCTCCCGTGCGGAGATCGACGCCACCAAGCGCTTCGCCCAGGTCACGCGGGATCGCGTCCGGCTGTCCTCGACCTTTCGCTTCCGCACCGGCGGCGAACGCCTGGACGCCAAAGCGGTCGCGGACGCCGGCCGCCTGGCCCGCTGGCTGGAGCAGCCCGCCAACGCCGCCGTCGAGATCCTGCTGATCGGCTTCTCCGACTCCGTCGGCGGCTACAATAACAATCTCCGCCTGTCCCAGGCCCGCGCCGACGCCATCCGACGCGCCGTGCTGGTTCAGGTCGGCCCGGATTTCGACCCGAACCGCGTCAAGACCGAGGCCTTCGCCACCGTCGCGCCGGTCGCCTGCAACGAGATCGAATCGGGTCGCGCCAGCAATCGCCGGGTCGAGGCCTGGGTGAATCGCTGACGCCGCCGCGCGCCCGTCTCACAGCCCAGAAATGGCCGCTGTTCCGCACTCTTCAGCGGTTGACCCGGGCGGTCCGATATCGGACCAGAGCGCCGGGAAGCGCTGCCTGGGGAGCTCGCCGTGGGGTTTGATCGCAACTTCGTCCGCTCGGCGGGGGCAGGCCTTTGCGCCTTGGCCGCGGCCCTGGGCCCCGCGCCGCTCGCCGCCCAGGAGCCGCGCTTCGGCATCCACGGTTCCAACACCATCGGCGCGGAGCTCATGCCGGCGCTGATCGAGGCCTACGCCCGCGGGGCCAATCTGACGATCGAGCGAACGGACATCAGCGCCGACGGTCTCAGCGAGACCATGACGACCTATGTCGCGGGCGCCGCCGTCTTCACCATCGACCTCCGGCGCTTCGGCTCCGGCACCAGCTATCCCGGCCTGTCCTCGGGCGAAGCGGAGATCGGCATGTCCTCGCGCCCTGCGAAGGACAAGGAGGTCGCGGCCGTGCTCGAGGCCACCGGCGTCGACATCCGCCAGCCGGGCGCCGAGCACGTCCTCGCGCTCGACGGCATCGCCGTGATCGTCAATCCGGAGAACCCGCTCCAGGCGCTGACCCAGGAGGACGTCGCCCGGATCTTCGCCGGCGAGATCGAGAACTGGGCGGATCTCGGCCTCCGGCCCGGCCCGATCCGCCTCCATGCGCGCGACGCCAACTCGGGCACGTTCGACACCTTCGACGCGCTCGCCCTGTCGCCCTTCGACCGCGAGATCTCGCCGACCGCGCTGCGCTACGCGGCCAACGAGGCGATTGCGTCCGAGGTCGCCGCCGATCCGCTCGCGATCGGCTTCGTCCCCCTCGCCGCGGTGCTGGGCGTGAAGCCTGTCGCGATCGCGCAGCCCTGCGGGATCATCACCAGCCCGACGCCCTTCTCGGTGAAGGCGGAGGAGTACCCGCTTGGCCGCCGCCTGTACCTCTACACCGCCGGCGCACCCGAGACGACGGCCGCCGACCTGCTGCTCCGCTTCGGGCTCTCCGACGCCGCGCAACCCGCGATCGACGCGGTCGGCTTCATCGGCAACGCCATCGAGACCGAAACGCCTGAGGCGTACTCCGATCACATCCTCTCGGCGATGGCCGCCGCTCAAACCGCGGCGGAGCGAGAGGCGACCCGGCGTTTCGTCGAGGAGACCCGCGACGCCGCGCGCCTCTCGACCACGTTCCGCTTCGCGACCGGCGGCGTGCGTCTGGACACCAAGGCCGTCGCCGACGCCGGCCGCCTCGCGCGCTGGCTCGAGCGTCCCGAGAACGCGCGCTACCGCTTGAAGCTGCTGGGCTTCTCCGACTCGGTTGGCGGCTATTGGGACAATCTCGACCTGTCGCGGCGGCGCGCCGAGGCCATCCAGCGCGCGATCCTGGTGCAGGTCGGCCCGAACTTCGATCGGTCGCGGATCGAGATCGAAGGCTACGCCACCGTGGCCCCCGTCGCCTGCAACGACACCGGCCGGGGCCGCGCGGCGAACCGGCGCGTCGAGGCCTGGATCGCCCAATAGCGCTTGCGCGCGGCCCTCGGCCCGCGACCGCCGGTGACGGCGCGTCCCCAAGACCCCATACTCCGACGAACCGGAAACGGTCCGGGTCGCGCGACTCTGGCCGTTCGTCGAAGCACGCGACTGAACGGAGCCCGCCATGCCGCTCGTCACCGATCCGAGCCGCGTCGTCCTGAAGACCGCGGGACCGGACGCGAAATCATTCCTACAAGGCCTGCTGACCAACGATGTCGGACGCGCCGCGCCGGACCGCGCGGTCTATGCGGCGCTGCTCACGCCCCAGGGCAAATTCCTGTTCGACGCCCTGGTCTCCGCGCCCGAGCCGGACGTCTTCCTGCTCGACACGGCCGCCGACCGGGCGGAGGCGTTCTTGAAGCGGCTCACGATGTACAAGCTCCGATCGGCGGTGGAGATCGCGCCGCTCTCCGGCGTCGAGGTCGCGCTCGCCTGGGATGGCGACCAGCCGCCCGCGGACGCGCTGGCGCGCTACGACGATCCCCGCGACCCGAGCCTCTGGCGCCGCGGGATCGCGCCGATCGGCTCCGCCCCGCACGATCCGGGTTTGCTGGCCGCCCATGACGCGCTCCGGATCGCGGCCGGCGTCCCGCTCGCCGGCGCCGAATTGCTGCCGGACGCGACCTTTCCGCTCGAAGCCGGCTTCGAACGCGCCCAGGGCGTGGATTTCAAGAAAGGCTGCTTCGTCGGGCAGGAGATCGTCGCCCGCATGAAGCACAAGACGGAGTTGAAGAAACGGCTTTACCGCGTGCGCGTCGAGGGCGCCGCCCCCGCGCCTGGCGAGACCATCGCCGCCGACGGAAAACCCGCCGGCGTCATGGGCTCGAGCAGGGACGGCCACGGCCTCGCCGTCCTGCGCGCCGATCGCATCGGCGCTGCGACGCTCACGGCTGGCGAGGCGACGCTGACCGTCTTGGAGTAACGACCCGGGCGCCGACCCAGGCCAAGAGCCAAGCCAAGCCCCAAGCCCCAAGCCAAAACCCAAGCCAAACCCTAAGCCAGAGGGCTCGGCATCGGGCGAGAGCCGGAGCGGACAGGTCGCCCGCCCGCTCCAGCGTGCGCGTCGGTGCGATCAGCCGAACACGAACTGATCTTCGAGCGCCGCGGCGCTGACGCCTTCCACCGTGACGCTGGTCTCGGCGAACGAGACCACCGCGCCCTCGGCGCCATCGACCACGCTGACATCCGACGCGTCGACGCCCGGCGTTTTGACGCGGATCCGATCGACGCCCACCTCGAAATCGGTGATCACGTCGTCGCCGCCGTTCGGCGCCAGGAAGAAGAAGGTGTCGACCCCTTCTCCGCCCTCAAGCGTATCGTCGCCTTCGCCGCCGCGCAGGATGTCGTCCCCATCGCCGCCCGAGACCATGTCGTCGCCGTTTCCGCCGACCACCCGGTCGTCATCATCGCCGCCGTCGAGCACGTCGTCGCCATTGCCGCCACGGACCACGTCCTCGCCCGAGCCGCCGCTCAGCGTGTCGTCGCCGTTCCGGCCTCGGATCACGTCGTCGCCGTCCCGACCGTCGAACGTGTCGCCCGAGCCGCCGCCGATCAGCGTCTCGTCGCCGGTTGGGGTCGGCGAGATCTCGTAGGCGACCGTGGTGCCCGACTCCTCGAACGAAACCAGCAACAGCGGCGCGCCGCCCGCATCCTCGGCCGAGACGAACGCGAGGCCTTCCGGGCTGATGTCCGCAACCGACAGCTCGCTGTCGTTGATGTAGCCGTCGAACACCGGGGTCGCCGGGTCGGTGACGTCCAGGATCACGATCCCGCTGTCACGCTCCAGCCCGACGAAGGCGTAGGAGCGTCCATCGATCTCGCCCACCACGACGGACTCGGGCTCGACGCCCTTGTTGTCGGACCGGGTGTCGAACTCGTCCTCGTTTCCTTGGAACTCCTCGGCGTTGAGCGTCGCCGCGATCCGCGCGAACAGGTCGCCCGTCTCCGCGACCACCTCGCCGGCGAGGTTGTAGATCGTCAGCCCCCGCGCGCCATAGGCGTGGAGCACGTCGATATCGCCGTCGCCGTCCGTATCACCGTCAATCACCGAGACGTTCAGCCGCTCGAGCCCCGAGGTGTCGACCAACGGATCGATCGAAACCCCCGGAACCTCGCCGTCGAGGATGTCGCCGACCCGCGCCGCATCGCCGATCGGGCCGTTCTCCGGTTCGTCGAAATCGCCGCGATCGTCGCCCTCGCCGGCCGCGAACAGGAACGCCTCGCCGCCGATCTCGGCGATCGTGATCCCGTCCGCCATCCGCAGGCCGACCAGGTTCTCATAGGTCTGCAGATCGATCCCGCCGTCGCGGTCGTTGGCGTCGAGCGCAACCGCCGAATGATCGACCACGCCCTGGCTGACGATCTCGGAGATGACCGGGGTCGACCCGCTCAGATCGATGAGCGCGAACGCGTTGTTCTCCTGCAGCGAGACCACCGCCTGCTGGCCGTCCGGCGTCCAGGCCCCGAACTCAGGCTCAAGATCGACGCTCGCCGTCTCACCCGGGAAGATCCGCACGCCCTCGGCCCGGAGCGCGTCCTCCTGCCCGTCGAACGCGGTGAAGTCGAGCGTCGTCACCACGCCGGCGTCGAAGCCCGCGGAGAGATCGATAATGGACACCGTCCCTTGCGGGTTGTCGGTTTCGTCCTCGTCGAACTCGCCTTCGTTCGAAACCAGGATCTTGGTCCCGTCCGGGCTGAACGCCACCGCGTCAGGCAGGTTGCCGACGGTGTAGACCGCCGTCTCGCCGCTCGCCGTCATCACCGCGACGCGCCCATCGCCGACCAGGCCGTCATAGGAGAAAGCGACCAGGCCGTTCGAGGCGGTGACGGAGGTCACGCCCTCGGCCTTGTAGTTCTCGAAGCCCGTCAGATCGATCGCGTCGACCGGTGCGCCCGTCGCGAGGTCCAGCACGTCGATCTGATCCGCCGCCGAGTTGGTGACATAGACGAAGCCGCCATCGACCGCGACGATCTCCGCGCCGCCGCCCTCGAACTGGAACAGTCTCTCGATCGCCAGCTCGCCCGCCGGCGCCGGCCCCGTGACCGGCGCCACGGTGTCGATCCGAAACGACAGGTTCTGCACCCGCGTATCCGCCTCCGGCCCGACATCCTCCTGCGAAAACGCGGACGCCGGATCGGAGAAGTTGTCGTCGAGATACTCGGCGAGCGCGTCCTGCTCAGAACCGTTCGGCGCGAACACCGCGTCGCCGCCGATCGGCCCGTCCGGATCCACGCGCCCGTCGCCGTCGGCGTCGACGAACAGATCGACCCGGTTCGCCTCCGGTCCGGTCGGGAACGGATACCCGTCGCCGCCATCCGCCAGGAAGTTCAAGGTCACGATCCGGAAGGTCTGGGCCGGATCGGCGACCATCTCGCCCCGATCCATCACCAGCGACAGGATCTCGCCGTCTTCGTCCACCACCGCGACGCTCTGCACCCGGGCGCCCGGATCGAGATCCGGATCGAACGAGAAGTTGACGCCCGAGACCTGCGGGAACCGACCGCCGCCGATATCGCCGACCGAGTGCTCGAGCACCGCGACCAGCTCTTCCGCCGTCAACGTTAGGATCGACAGGCCGTTATTGAACGCCAGCGTGGTGCGGATGTCGGTCTCCGAGATCCCGCCCTCGGGCTTCACCTCGACCCCGTCCGAATCGACGACCGCCTCGTTCGGCTCGCGCACCGCCTCGACGCCGCCCGGCGGCACGATGGTCTGACCGATCGAGTCGCGGATGCCGCCGCCGTTCTTCAGCGAGATCACCACGTCCGGATCCGACAGCTTCGCTTCGGCCAGGTTGGCGTCCGCGGTCAGATTGCCGAGATTGGTCTCCTGCGAGCGCACGCCGTCCGGATCGTCCGCCTCGCCCGTGCCGGTCCGGTTGCCGTTCAGGAACACGTCCGACACGCCGAACACATTGCCTTCTGTCGCGATGATCTCGGCCTCGATCGCGTCGACGATGGCCTGGATCTCCGGATCGACCAACCCCGCGGCGCCGAGATCCGCGACGCCCTGATCGTCGGTCGCATAGGCGCCCGAGACCGCCGCGTCATAGCTCTCCGGCAGGATATTGCCGTCCTCGTCGAACTCGATCACGAGCCGGCCGACATATTTGTAGTTGCCGTCCGTGTTCACGACTGCGGTCTGCGTCCCGCCCGCATTCTCGATGAAAGTCGGATATTCGCCCTGGACGCTGTCGCCGTCGCGCAGCCGGTCATCCTCGTCGAGCAGGCGGGTGTTCGAGCCGCCGGCGACGATGATGTCGACATCCGTCAGCCGCTCGGCGAGCGCGAACTCGATGTCGATCCGCTGCATATGCGCAAGCAGCACGACCTTGTTGAGGGCAGGATCCGCCGCCAGCAGCGCGTCGACCTCGGCCTGGATCTCCGCCGCTAGCGCATCGAGCTGCGCGTCCGTCGGATTGCCGTCGAACTCGGTCGGCAGTACGGTCACATCGCCCGGGCTGGCGATCACCGGCAGCGTCGGCGTGGTGGCGCCCACGACGCCGATCGTCTCGCCGTTCACATCGATCGTCACCGACGAGGTCACCGAGTTCGCCTGCGGCGCGGCCCCGCCCTCGACCTCGAGGGGCGCGAGATTGGCGTCGGTCGAGAAGTCGAGATTGGTCGAGAGATACGGGAACGCCGCGCCGAGGAAATCCTGACCCTCGAGGCTCGATCCGATCAACGACGAGAAATCGCCCGTCGCCTCGCCGGAGATCAGGCCCGCCAGCTCCGCCGGACCAAAATCGAACTCGTGGTTGCCGAGCGAAATGGCCTGGATGCCGAGCTCGTTCTGAATCTGGATATCGGCGATCCCGCCCGAACCGAACGCTGCGCCCGAGGCGTCGTAGAACAGGCCCGGGATGAACGCGTCGCCCGAGGACAGCGTGAGAGTGTTGTCCTCGATCCCATCGCCGCCGAGATCCTCCGCGCGGAGCCCGTTCAGAACCGCCGACAGGTTCGGCGCGTCGGCGATCGCCGGCGCGCCGGCTTCCTGATCCGCGATGTGCAAAAGTTCGAGCGTAAAGGCCAAGGCACCCTCCCAGAGACGCAACGGAGCCCGGCGATCCGGTCGGCCGGGAAACTCTTCGAAACGACACGGCGCTCGACCAGCACTGACCCGTGTCGAGACAAATTCTCCGATGTCGTCCCGCTACGTATCGCGGGATTTCGACAGTTTCGCTCGGTTCACACGTCGGTTCGATGACAATCCAAGCCGCGCCGGCATCGACGCGATCCCCCGCCGGGCGCGCGCCGACGACGAGATCCAGAAGGTGCAGCGGCCCCATCGTCGAAATAGGACCCGAAGCGCATCCGCCGGCGTCGCCGCGACGACGACGACCGCCTCCGACCGAGGCTAGACTTATCCACGTAAAGTACGGCGCGGCGCCCCTCCGTGCGCCGACCGCTCCCAACGACGCGGGGCGGCGGTCAACGGCGAGGCCGACCGGAGGAAGACAACCGCGCCGAATAGGCCCCCGCCACGCCTCGAGCCAGTCCGAGAAGGCCCTCGGCCAGCCCCTGCGGCGGCTCGATGGTCGCCGCCGCCGGATCATAGTCGAAGCGCTCGAAATCGGCGCGGTAAGCCTCGATCAGCGCAGCGACCAACCGCGGCGACGCCGCGACCCGAACCGCCGCGCTCTTCTTCTCCCAGCCGAGCGGCGCCGCTTGCGCGACCTCGAGGGTCTCGAGCCCCGCGCGATAAGCCCGCTCCAAGCCGTCTTCGAACCGAAAGACGGCGACGTCGTCGCCCACGAAGTCGCTCTGCGGCCTCAGATGATTGCTGAGATGGAACGGATCGCGCCGCCAGCGCGCCAACGCCCGCCAGGCCCAAAACTCGAAGGAATGCCGCCGCCGCGCCGTCGAGACCCGGTACTTGTACTCGCTGACGAATCGCGACAGCGGATGCCGAACGACCGCGATGCGCGCGTCGAATGCGCCAGGGTCCGCGCGCTCTGCGACCAACGCGTAGTGCATATGCTGCGGCGGGCAGGGCGCCGCCTCCCCGCCCGGGATCGGCGCTTCGGAGACCC
>JBCBRF010000043.1:0-23305 GCA_039819865.1 Pseudomonadota bacterium
GCGCTTACCCGAGCGCTGCTAGCTTCGCCGCCGTCTCGGGCATCCGCTTGAGGGCGGCGTCGATCTTTTCGCGCCACTTCGCTCCGCGGCCGCGCAGCCCCTGGCTCCGCGCGTCCTCCAGCGCTTCCGCCAGTTCGTCGGGGCGGTCCTCGGCAAGGATGTCGATCAGGAACGCCGCCTGGCGGCGATCCTTCTCTGATTTCAGGCTATCGATCCCGTCGCGCCGGCGCTCGGACACGATCAGCTTCTGGATGGCGTAGCGCTCGGGGCGCGGCGCCTGGACCAGTACGCCGCTTCGATAGAGCGCGACCGCCTGGATCGGCTCCGCGATCAGGTAGTTCAGGAAGTGAAGCGATTGCGCCGAGACGCCGAGCGCGGGCAACTCGCGCAGACCTTCCTCGTCATCGAACGATGGCGTCAGAAACTCGACGAAGGTCTCGCTCCGCGTTTGCCGCCATCGCCAGGTCTTGCCGCGCTCCAGGCTCGGGGCGGGCGCGAACTGGAACTCGCCGAGCACGTCCTCCATTTTCGGATCGACGCCGTCATCCGCCGCCAAGGCCAGCGACAGGCGCTCGAAGCTGGCGATGTCGAGGTCGTTCGTCATCGCCGCATCGTCCAAAGCCATCCGGACGCCGAGTTCACCCTCATAGAGCCGAAACGCGTTGGTCCCGACGAGGGTCCCGCCCAGACGAAACACCCCCGCTGAGGCGAGCGCGTTCAGCAGGCTTCCGGTCGCCGGATCGACGTTCAGATAGCCTTCGTTCCGAAGGAGCCGGACAAGGCGGGTCCGTTTTCTGCGCCGCTCGTCCCGCTCAGCGCGCAGCGCGCGATGACGCGTGAGCGTCTCCAGCAGAGCCTCGGTCTCTTCGCCGATATAGCGGCGCTTCACCTCGGCGCCGACGCGGTAGTTGTCATACCAATAGCGACGCCCGTTGCGTTCGACTCGCACCGGCGTGCCGCGGATTTCGGTTGCTCGTTCGTCGAGCAGCGACCGGCGCAGATCGGCGTAGGCGCTGTGCGCGGTGGATGAATGTCTTTGGAGCACCAAGGCGGCTCCGCCCATGTTCAACAACGCTTGCGTTTGTTGAACATAAGGGCGTGTTCAACAAACGCAAGCGTTGTTGAACATGGATCGTCTTGCTCAACGAACCTCGAGATCGCCGAGCAAGACGCATCGTTCCATCACCGGGTCTGGTGCACGCGGACCCATTTGCCCGGCATGCGGGCGCTTTCGGACACCACGAAGGTGTAGGGGCTGTCCTCCACCCGGGTCATCTCGTCGGTCATGTTGTCGAGAACGAACTCGCCGCCCTTGGTCGAGACGATCAGGATCGCGTGGTAGGGATAGCGCTGGCCCTTCACGACGCCGATGCGCATCGCGCTTCGCGGCCAGCCGAGAGCGGCCAGGGTCTCGCGCTTCATCAGCACGTATTCCTCGCAGTCGCCGGCGATCGAGGAGAATGACCAGATGTCGCCCGAGGCGTCCTCGGCCGGGCGGATGGTCTGGTTCACCGTCAAGTTCACGCGGACGAGCTGCTGATAGCGCGCCTCGGTCAACTCGGGGGCGTCGATCGCCGCGTATTGCTGACCGTACAGCCGGCGCAGGTTCGCGAGGACCGTCGAAACCTCGTTGGCGGTCTGCTGCGCCACGCAGAACTCCGGACGGGCGGCGCAGAGCTGTTGGTAGCCGCGCGGCGCGTAGACGACGTCGGTCTCGCGCAGGCTCGAAGACCATTGCGCATCGGACGCCGCCGCGCCGGACGCCGCGCCGATCCCAGCCACGACCGACGCCGCGAGCATTAGGCTTCGCATCAGGCGATTCATGTGCACCCCTCTCTCAACCAGCAGGAGAGAGAATGCGCGAAACCTGCTGCTAGGATTTTAAAACAAAAGGTTAAAGCGCGTTATTCATCAGTTTTTTAGGGGTATTGCGAAATTCTTGAATTAAGAGCGGGTTTATCTGTAAAATTCGGCGAAATCTTCGGGCTACAGATCTTTCTGAGAGCTTGCGGGTCTCCCGCCGCGCCGGGGGCGAGCGCGGCGGGAAATGCAAGATCAGCGCTTCGGGGGCATCAGGTCCGTGATGGTGCCCTCGAACATCTCCGCGGCCATCGCCACCGTCTCCGATAGGGTCGGGTGGGGGTGGACCGTCAGGCCGATATCCTCGGCGTCGGCGCCCAGCTCGATGGCGAGCGCCACCTCGGAGATCAAGTCGCCCGCGTTCGGGCCGACGATGCCGGCGCCGAGCACGCGGTTGGTCTCGGGATCGAAGATGACCTTGGTGACGCCCTCGGCGCGTTCGTTGGAGAGCGCGCGGCCGGACGCCGCCCAAGGGAACACGCCTTTCCCGATCTTCTGGCCCTTCTCCTTGGCCTGCAGCTCCGTCAGGCCGACCCAGGCGACCTCCGGGTCGGTGTAGGCGACGTTCGGGATCACTTTGGCGTCGAAGGCCGACTTGTGGCCGCAGCAGACCTCGGCCGCCACCTTGCCCTCGTGCACGGCCTTGTGGGCGAGCATCGGCTGGCCGACGATGTCGCCGATGGCGAAGATGTGGGGCGCGTTGGTGCGCATCTGGCGGTCGACGGCGATGAAGCCGCGCTGGTCGA
The DNA here is from genome assembly GCA_039819865.1 of Pseudomonadota bacterium. Lineage (GTDB taxonomy): Bacteria > Pseudomonadota > Alphaproteobacteria > Rhodobacterales > Rhodobacteraceae > JBCBRF01. The sequence goes on from JBCBRF010000043.1 coordinate 2,607, forward strand.
CCGCGACGCCCGCGGCCTGGGCGTTGATCTTGTTTCCATTGGGAATCCGGCCGACCGAGACCAGGACCTTGTCGAAGGTGTCCGCGGTCGGTTCGCCCTTGGCGTCCTCGAAGGCGACCTTGATCCCGGCGCCGGTCGCCTCGGCCGCGGTCACCTTGGTGTTGAGCAGAACCTTCTCGAATTTCGGCTCCATGCGCTTTTGCCAGGGCTTGACCATGTCCGGGTCCGCGCCCGCCATCAGACCGCCGGTCAGCTCGACGACGGTGATCTTCGACCCGAGCGCTTGGTAGACCGTCGCCATCTCCAGGCCGATGATGCCGCCGCCGACGACCAGCATCCGGTCCGGCACGCCGTCGAGCTCCAGCGCGCCGGTGCTGTCGACCACGCGCGGATCGTCCCAGGGCATGAAGGGCAGGTGGACGGCCTCCGAGCCCGCGGCGATGACGCATTTGTCGAAGGAGACGGTCTTGCGCCCGCCGTCGGGCGACCCGTCCTCGCCCACGGTCTCGACCTCGACCATGTTGGGGCCGGCGAACTGGCCGACGCCGCGGACCACCGTGACTTTGCGCGCCTTGGCGAGGCCGGTGAGGCCGCCGGTCAGCTTGCCGACGACGCCGTCCTTCCAGCCGCGCAGCGCGTCGATGTCGACCTCGGGCTTCGAGAACTTGACGCCGTGGGGGCCCATCTCCTCGGCCTCGGAGATCACCTTGGCGGCGTGCAGCAGCGCCTTCGAAGGGATGCAGCCGACGTTGAGGCAGACGCCGCCGAGCGTCGGCCAGCGCTCGATCAGCACGACCTTGGCGCCGAGATCGGCGGCGCGGAAGGCGGCGGTGTAGCCTCCGGGGCCGGCGCCGAGGACCAGGACCTCCGCATGGAGATCGCCTTGCGCGCGCGATCCGCCTGCGGTGGAGCTTTCGGCGGGGACGTGCGCGCCGGCGGCGGCGGAGCCGTTCGAGGCCGCGGCGGGCGCCGCTTCGGACGCGCCGGCGCTCTCGAGCGTCAGGATCACCGAGCCTTCGGCGATCTTGTCGCCGACGCTCACCTTCAGCTCCTGGACCACGCCGCCCTCGGGGGCCGGCACATCCATCGTCGCCTTGTCGCTTTCAAGGGTGATCAGCGGATCCTCGGCGGAGACCGCGTCTCCCGGCTTCACGTGGATCTCGATGACGGGGACCTCGGTGAAGTCGCCGATATCCGGGACCTTGATGTCTTTGGTGGGCATTGGGGGCGGTCCTTTGCGTGGGTTCGGGTCGGCCCCACCCCCAGCCCCTCCCCGCGGCGGCGGGGAGGGGGGCGACATCGGCGCCGTCGTCGCCAAACGCCCATCCCCGATGGACGATTCGCGCGGATCGGGCCGCGTCCCCCTCCCGGCATTCGCGGGGAGGGGACAGGGGTGGGGCTCCGTGAAGCGGGCGGAGCGTTACAGAAGCAGGCGGCGGACGTCGCCGAGCAGGGTCTTTAGAGTGACCAGGAATCGGGCGGCGAGCGCGCCGTCGATGGCGCGGTGGTCATAGGAGAGGCTCAGCGGCAGCATGTTTCGCGGCGCGAATTGCTTGCCGTCCCAGACCGGCGCCATCTTGGAGCGGGTCACGCCGAGGATGGCGACCTCCGGCGCATTGACGATCGGGGTGAAGCTGGTGCCGCCGATGCCGCCGAGCGAGGAGATCGTGAAGCTCGCGCCCGACATCTCCTTGGGGCCGAGCTTGCCCTCGCGGGCCTTCTTCGACAGCTCGCCCAGCTCCTTCGAGATCTGCACCACGCCCTTCTTGTCGGCGTCGTGGATCACGGGGACGACGAGGCCGTGCGGCGTGTCGGCGGCGAAGCCGATATGCTTGTAGTGCTTCTTGATCAGAGCGTCGCCGGTCGGGGCGATCGAGCTGTTCACCTCCCAGTGGGTGTCGAGGGCGGTGCAGCAGGCCTTGATCAGGAAGGACAGCATGGTGACGCGGTAGCCCTCCGCCTTCGCTTTGTCGTCGATGTCCTTGCGGAAGATCTCGAGCTCCGTGATGTCCGCCTCGTCATTGTTGGTGACGTGCGGAATGTTCAGCCAGGAGCGGTGGAGCGCCGGGCCGGAGAGCTTCTTGATCCGGCTCATCTCGACGGTCTCGATCTCACCGAACTTGGTGAAGTCGACGGCCGGGACCGGGGGGATGCCCATGCCGCCCGACGGCGCGGAGACGCCGGCGGCGGCGCCCTTCAGGAAGACCTTCAGATCGTCCTTGGTGACGCGGCCCTTCTCCCCGGTGCCGGTGACCTTGGTGAGGTCGATCTCCAGCTCGCGGGCGAGGCGGCGGACCGAGGGGCTGGCGTGGGCGCCGCCGAAATCGGCGAGGACCGGGGAGGGCAGGCCGCCCGAGCCGTTCGGGCGCGGCGGCGCGCTCGGGGCGGGAGCGGCGGCGGATTGGGCCGGAGCCGACGGGGCGGCGGTCTTGTGCTCGGCGGCGGGGGCCGAGGCGGCGGCCGCTTCGCTCGCCAGCGTCAGGACCGCCGCGCCCTGGGAGACCTTGTCGCCGAGCTTCACATGGAGCGCTTTGACCACGCCTGCGGCGGGCGAGGGCACCTCCATGGTGGCCTTGTCGCTCTCGAGCGTGATCAGCGGATCCTCGGCGGAGACGCTGTCGCCGACGGCGACCAGCAGCTCGATCACGGGAACGTCGGTGAAGTCGCCGATATCGGGCACTTCGACCTCGATCTCGCCGCCGCCCGAGGCCGCGGCGCCGGCGGGTTTCGCGTCTTCCGAGGGGCTGTCCGCGGGTGCGTCGCCAGCGGCCTCGGTCTCGAGCGTCAGGATCGCGGTTCCCTCAGACACCTTGTCGCCGAGAGAGACGGTGATCGACTGGACCTTGCCGGAGGCCGGCGAGGGCACCTCCATGGTGGCCTTGTCGCTTTCGAGCGTGACCAGCGGGTCCTCCGCGGAGACGGCGTCGCCGACGGAGACCAGAAGCTCGATGACGGGCACGTCGGTGAAGTCGCCGATGTCGGGGACTGTGACTTCGATGGTTGGCATGGGCGTTTCCTCGTTCTCCAGCGGCGGATCCGCCCCACCCCCGGCCCCTCCCCGCGCGGCGGGGAGGGGGGCGACATCTCGACCGATCAGCACGCCCCGGCCAGCGAGGGGCGCCTTGATCGGTTTCGGCCGCGCTCCCCTCCCCGGCTTCGGGGAGGGGCGGGGGGTGGGGTTGCGTCGGTCGTCAGCTCCGCGCCGGGTTCTTCTTCTCCGGGTTGATCTTGTACTTGGCGATGGCCTCGCCGACCGCGGCGGACGGGGCCTTGTTCTCCTCGGCGAGCGCGGTCAGCGCGGCGATCGCGACGAAGCGGCGGTCGACCTCGAAATGCTCGCGGAGCTTGCGGCGATAGTCCGAGCGGCCGAAGCCGTCGGTGCCGAGCACCTTGAAGCGGCCCGGCACGAAGGGCCGGATCTGGTCGGCGAACAGCTTCATGTAGTCGGTTGTCGCGACGAACGGGCCGTCGCCCTGCTCCTGGAGGCGCGCGGTCACGTAGGGGATGCGCGGCTCCTCGCCGGGATGCAGCATGTTCCAGCGCTCGCAGTCGAGCGCCTCGCGGCGGAGCTCGGTGAAGCTCGTCACGGACCAGACGTCGACGCGGAGGCCGAAATCCTTCTCCAGCATGTCTGCGGCGGCGACCGCCTCGTTCAGCATCGCGCCGCAGCCCATCAGCTGGACGTGGTGGCCGGTGCGCTTCTGGCTTTCGCGGAGCAGGTAGAGGCCGCGGCGGATGCCCTCCTCGACGCCCTCCGGCATCGCCGGATGCTCGTAGTTCTCGTTGAGCGTGGTGATGTAGTAGAACACGTCCTCCTGCTCTCGATACATCCGGCGCAGGCCGTCCTGGACGATCACGGCGACCTCGTAGGCGTAGGTCGGATCGTAGGAGACGCAGTTCGGGATGGTGGCGGAGATCAGGTGGCTGTGGCCGTCCTCGTGCTGCAGACCCTCGCCGTTCAGCGTGGTGCGGCCCGAGGTGCCGCCGATCAGGAAGCCGCGGGCGCGCAGATCGCCGGCGGCCCAGGCCAGATCGCCGATCCGCTGGAAGCCGAACATCGAGTAGTAGATGTAGAACGGGATCATCGGCTCGCCGGTCGACGAGTAGGACGTCGCGGCGGAGATCCAGGAGCTCATGGCGCCGGCTTCGTTGATGCCCTCCTGGAGCATCTGGCCGTCCTTGCTCTCCTTGTAGAACATCAGCTGGTCGGCGTCCTGGGGCTTATAGAGCTGGCCGACCTGGCTGAAGATGCCGAATTGGCGGAACATGCCCTCCATGCCGAAGGTCCGGCTTTCGTCCGGCACGATCGGCACGATGCGCTTGCCGATGTTCTTGTCGCGCAAAAGCGTGTTCAGGACGCGGACGAAGGCCATGGTGGTCGAGATCGACCGATCGCCCGAGGATTGCAGCTGCGCGCCGAAAGCGGACAGCTCCGGGGTGACCAGCGGGTCGACTTTCGTCCGGCGAGAGGGAAGGTAGCCGCCGAGCGCCTCCTTGCGCGCCCGGTAGTATTTCATCTCCGGGCTGTCTTCGGCGAAGGTCACGTATTCGAGGTTCTCGACCATCTCGTCGGTCAGTTGCGAGAGCGTGAAGCGGTCGCGGAACTGCTTGAGGTCGTCGATCCCCATCTTCTTTTGCTGGTGGGTGATGTTCTGCGCCTCGCCCGAGGCGCCCATGCCGTAGCCCTTGACCGTCTTCGCCAGGATCACGGTCGGCCGGCCTTTGTGGTGGATCGCGGCGTGATAGGCGGCGAACACCTTGCGCGGGTCGTGCCCGCCGCGGGTCAGGCTCCAGATCTTGTCGTCCGACCAGTCCTCGACCATCGCGGCGGTCTCGGGGTAGCGGCCGAAGAAGTTCTTCCGGATGTAGGCCCCGTCCTTGGACTTGAAGTCCTGGTATTCGCCGTCGACGCACTCCTCCATCAGCTGGCGGAGGCGGCCGGTGACGTCGTTCTGCAGAAGCTCGTCCCAGCCGGTGCCCCAGAGGCATTTGATGACGTGCCAGCCGGAGCCGCGGAAATCGCCCTCGAGCTCCTGGACGATCTTGCCGTTGCCGCGGACCGGGCCGTCGAGGCGCTGCAGGTTGCAGTTGATGACGAAGATCAGATTGTCGAGATGCTCGCGGCCGGCCAGCGAAATCGCGCCGAGGCTCTCGGGCTCGTCCATCTCGCCGTCGCCCATGAAGGCCCAGACCTTGCGCTCCTCATGGTGCGGCAGGTCGGCTTCGAGGCCGCGGCCCTGCAGGTATTTGAGGAAGCGCGCCTGGTAGATCGCCATCAGAGGGCCGAGGCCCATCGAGACGGTGGGGAACTGCCAGAAGTCCGGCATCAGCCAGGGGTGCGGGTAGGAGGACAGGCCCTCGCCGTCCACTTCCTGGCGGAAATTGTCCATCTGCTCGCGCGACAGGCGGCCTTCGAGGAAGGCGCGCGCGTAGATGCCGGGCGAGGAGTGGCCCTGGATGTAGACCAGGTCGCCGCCGCAGGCGTGCTCGGCGCCGCGCCAGAAATGCATGAAGCCGGTGTCGTAGAGCGTCGCGGCGGACTGGAAACTGGCGATGTGGCCGCCGAGCTCCGAGCTCTCCTTGTTGGCGCGGAGCACCAGCATCGCGGCGTTCCAGCGGATCGCGGAGCGGATGCCGCGCTCGAGTTCGCGGTCGCCCGGATGGGGCGGCTGCTCATCGGGATCGATGGTGTTGATATAGGCGGTGTTGGCGGCGAAGGGCAGTTGCGCGCCATGGCGGCGGGCGGCCTCGACCGCGGCCGTCAGCAGGGCGTCCGCGCGGTCCGCGCCGTCGAAGGCGATCACCGACGCGATGGCGTCGGTCCAGTCCTTGACCTCGTCCGGGTCGGGGAGATCCGGATGCGCGTTCGGATCGACGCCGTCATAGTCTTTCATGGAGCGGGCTCCCTGTCCGCGTTTCGTCCCTTATCGGCGCTTCGTCACACCTTGTCGGGTCAACTCTGAGCGCCTTGGCGCCCCTACGGAAGAGGGTTTAGCCGCGCAGGCGGTTGATTTCGATCATGCGGAATGCGGATCTCCCGTCGGTTTGGCGCGCAAGAATCTTGCGCGAACAATCGTTTCCCGAAGATCCGTCCAGATCGCCAAAGAGACAGTGAAGCTGACCCATTCGGGCGATTTCCTTGCGTCGACGCCGCGCGCCGGCCTGGCCTTGCGTCGGCGTGTCGCAAGCCTCGCCGCGCCCAGATCCCTCCGCCGCGCCGGGTCGTGGCGGAGGGATCTCAACGCGGCGCCGCGGGACGGCGACGAGCCCAAATCCGGCACGCGGGCGCTTGACCTCGCTCAAGGCCTGCGGAAAGTCGTCGACGCGGCCGGATCGTCGCGGTCGGCCGGTTGGGCCGGCCCGAAGATCCGGCCGCGCGTTTTGTCGACCGCGCGCACGCGCCTCGACGGCGCCCGATCTCTTCCGTGCAGAGGCGCGCGATGGACTATTTTCTACAGCAGCTGATCAATGGGATCACGCTCGGCTCAATCTACGGGCTGATCGCGATCGGCTATACGATGGTCTACGGGATCATCGGGATGATCAATTTCGCCCATGGCGACATCTTCATGGTGGGCGCGTTCATCGCGCTGACCTTCATTCTGATCATCGGGCTGACGGCCGCCTCGTCGATCGGGGTGATCCTGCTGGCGCTGATGCTGGTGGTGTTGCTGTCGATGGCGCTCACTTCGGTCTGGGGGTGGGCGGTCGAGCGCCTGGCTTACCGACCGCTCCGCGGCTCGTTCCGGCTGGCGCCGCTGATCACGGCGATCGGCATGTCGCTGGTGCTGCAGAACTTCGTGCAGATCGCGCAAGGCGCGCGGACGAAGCCGCTCGAGCCGCTGATCTCGGGCGGGTTTCAGTTCTCGATCGAGAGCGGCGACAATTTCATCATCAACCTGTCCTACATGCAGATCGGGATCATCGTAACGACCACGGCGCTGATGATCGGGTTCTCGCTGCTGATCTCGCGCACGGCGCTCGGTCGGGCGCAGCGGGCCTGCGAGCAGGACCGGAAGATGGCCGCGCTGCTCGGCGTCGACGTCGATAGAACGATCTCCGTGACCTTCATCATGGGGGCCGCGCTGGCGGCGGTCGCGGGGCTGTTCTTCCTGCTCTATTACGGCGTGATCGACTTCTTCATCGGCTTCCTGGCCGGGGTGAAGGCGTTCACGGCGGCGGTGCTCGGCGGCATCGGATCGCTGCCGGGCGCGATGCTCGGGGGCTTGCTGATCGGGCTGATCGAGACCTTCTGGTCCGGCTACTTCTCCGTTGAATACAAGGACGTCGCCGCGTTCTCGATCCTGGCGATCGTCCTGATCTTCATGCCGTCGGGGCTGCTCGGCAAACCCGAGATTGAGAAGGTCTGAGCGCATGGCGACGGCGGAGGCGACGGGCGTCGCGGAGAAAAAGGGCGTCGACCACGGGATCGTGGTGCGCGAGGCGGTGATCGCTGCGGTGATCGCCGCGGCGCTCGCGTCGGTGATGCTGGGAACGCGGACGCAGATCGCGCCGGGCGGGCTCGATCTGTCGTATCGGCCGGAATTGATCGCGGCGGCGGCCATCATCGTGTTCGTCGGCAAGCTCGCATTTTCGTATCTGGGCGGCGGCTTGGCGAGCGGCTTTTCCGCGGCGAGCAGCGCGGTGGCCAGCGGGCCGGTCGCGGACGGGATCGGGCGGTATTTCGGACCGGTGATGCTGGGGCTCGCGGTCGTTGGGCCGTTCCTCTTGATTCAGAGCTACGGGGCGAGCGGAGCGCGGCAGTATATCGACCTCGCGATTCTGGTGCTGACCTACATCATGCTCGGCTGGGGACTGAACATCGTGGTCGGGCTCGCCGGGCTGCTCGATCTCGGCTACGTCGCGTTCTATGCGGTCGGGGCTTATTCCTACGCGCTGCTCGCGCTCAATTTCGGGCTGTCGTTCTGGATCTGCCTGCCGCTCGCCGGGTTGCTCGCCGCGCTCTGGGGGGTGATGCTCGGGTTTCCGGTGCTCAGGCTCCGCGGCGACTATCTTGCGATCGTGACGCTCGCGTTCGGCGAGATCATCCGGGTCGTGCTGCTCAACTGGTACGAGTTCACCGGCGGGCCGGACGGGCTGTCGCGGATCCCGCGGCCGGATTTCTTCGGTCTCGAATTCAGCCGCGGCGGGGACGGGTTCGCGGCGACCTTCGGGCTCGACTATTCGCCGATCCACCGGATCGTGTTTCTTTATTTTCTGATCCTGGCGCTGGCGCTCCTGACGTATTTTATCTCGATGCGGCTGCGGCGGCTGCCGATCGGCCGCGCCTGGGAGGCGCTTCGCGAGGACGAGATCGCCTGCCGCGCGCTCGGCATCAACACGACGACGACGAAGCTGACGGCGTTCGCGCTCGGCGCGATGTTCGGCGGCTTCGCGGGGTCGTTCTTCGCCACGCGGCAGGGCTTCATCAGCCCCGAGAGCTTCACCTTCATCGAGAGCGCGGTGATCCTGGCGATCGTGGTGCTGGGCGGGCTCGGCAGCCAGATCGGGGTGGTGATCGCGGCCATCGTGTTCATCGGCGGCTTCGAGTTCTTCCGCGAGTTCGAGGAATACCGGATGCTGGTGTTCGGCCTCGCCATGGTCTTCATCATGGTTTGGAAGCCGCGCGGGCTGATCTCGCGGCGCGAGCCGTCGGTGTTCCTGAAGGAGCGCAAATCGATCTCGGGCGACGCGGTGGCGGAGGGCGCGGGATGAGCGCGGACGCGACGCAGAGCCCGAGCGGCGACGTGATCCTGCAGGTCGAACGGCTGACCATGCGGTTCGGCGGGCTGGTGGCGGTCGATGACGTGTCGTTCGACGTCCGCCGCGACGAGATCACCGCGGTGATCGGGCCGAACGGGGCCGGCAAGACCACGATGTTCAACTGCCTGACCGGCTTCTACAAGCCGAACGCCGGTCGGCTCACGATGCGCGGCCGCGGCGGCGAGCGGCATCTGCTGGAGCGTCTCCCCGACTATTTGATTTCGCGGCGGGCCGGGGTGGCGCGGACCTTCCAGAACATCCGGCTGTTCGGCGGCATGACGGTGCTCGAGAACCTGATGGTCGCGCAGCATGAGCCGCTGATGGCGGCCTCGACGTTCACGGTGGGCGGGCTGCTCGGGCTGCCCGGCTATCGCTCGGCGGAGACGGCGGCGCTCGATCAGGCGACCTATTGGCTCGAGCGTATCGACCTGATCGACCGGGCCGACGATCCGGCGTCGGATCTGTCCTACGGCCAGCAGCGTCGGCTCGAGATCGCGCGGGCGATGTGCACCGGGCCCGAACTGCTCTGTCTGGACGAGCCGGCGGCTGGGATGAACGCGAAGGAAGGAGCGGACCTGAACGAGCTGCTGCGCTTCATTCGCGCGGAGCACAAGACGAGCATCCTGTTGATTGAACACGATATGGGCGTCGTCATGGAGATCTCGGACCACATCGTCGTGCTCGACTACGGCCGCAAGATCTCCGACGGAGACGTCGACCATGTGCGCAACGACCCGCATGTGATCGCGGCCTATCTGGGGGTCGAGGAGGACGAGGTCGACGAGGCGGAGGCGATCGCCGAGCGGGGCGGCGCAGCCGCCGACACGGAGGCCGGAGTATGAGCCAGCCGCTGCTGTCGGTCGAAGGGGTCGAGACCTTCTACGGGAAGATCCAGGCGCTGCGCGGCGTCGATATCGAGGTGCGCTCGGGCGAGATCGTCTCGCTGATCGGGGCGAACGGGGCCGGCAAGTCCACCTTGATGATGACGATCTGCGGGTCGCCGCAGGCGCGGACGGGCCGGATTCTGCTCGACGGCGAGGACATCACGAAGGTCCCGACGCACAAGATCATGCGGATGGGTGTGGCGCAGTCGCCGGAGGGGCGGCGGATCTTTCCGCGGATGAGCGTGCTCGAGAACCTCCAGATGGGCGCCGCGGTCGCCGGCGAGGATCATTTCGACCAGGATCTGGATCGCGTTTTCACGCTGTTCCCGCGCCTCAAGGAACGCCAGAGCCAGCGCGGCGGCACCTTGTCGGGCGGCGAGCAACAGATGCTCGCCATCGGCCGGGCGTTGATGAGCCGGCCCCGGCTGTTGCTGCTCGACGAGCCGTCGCTCGGACTCGCGCCGCTGATCGTGCGGCAGATTTTCCAGGCGATCCGGGAGCTGAACCGAACGGAGGGGCTGACCGTGTTCCTGGTCGAGCAGAACGCCTTCCACGCGCTCCGGCTCGCGCATCGGGGCTATGTGATGGTCAACGGACAGATCGCGATGAGCGGGACCGGGGCTGAACTGCTGGCGCGGGAGGATGTGCGGGCGGCCTATCTTGAAGGGGGCGCGCACTGATGGGCTTCTTTTGGGAAGAACCGACGCCGCTGGCGTTTCTGCTGATCACGCTGGCGCTTGGCGGCGGGGCGGCCTGGATGACGGGCCGGGCGGTCGCGGGGGCTTGGGAGCATCCGGCGATTCTGGTCGGCTACACCGCGCTGCTCGCCTGCGCCGCGCGGTTCCTGCATTTCGCGCTCGCCGGCGGCTCGCTGCTGACGGGCTGGTATTGGAGCGTCGATTTTCTGATTCTGCTGGCGATCGCCGGCTTGTCGTTCCGAGTGCGCCGCGCGCAGCAGATGACCACCCAGTATTTCTGGCTCTATGAGCGGACTTCGCCGATCAGCTGGCGCGAGATCGAGGCGGACGCGGCCGGCAAGACGCCGGACGCGACGCCGTAAAGCCGACCCGCTCTCGCCGCAATCGCCCCGTTGATGCGCTGACCGTCCGCGAAGAATCCGGCGCGCGGGGACGCGCCAAGAGGTCCGGTGCGAGCCCTCTTGCGTCTGAGATCGGGACGGGCATTGTCTTACTCGCGACGACGGCGAACGCCGCGATCGTGGGGAAGAGGGCGGCGTTTCAACGCCGTCGCATCCGGGGCCGTCCGGCCTCGGAGAGGGAGAACCCAAGAGACCTTTGGAGGGTTTGGGATGAAGAAGCTTATGACGGCCGCGCTCGCATTCGCGGCGGCCTCCGCTCTGTCGAGCGCGGCTCTGGCGCAGATCAAGATCGCTACGGCCGGCCCGATGACCGGCCAGTACGCGGCCTTCGGCGAGCAAATGCGGATCGGCGCCGAGGCGGCGGTCGCGGACATCAACGCCGCCGGCGGCGTGCTCGGCCAACAGCTCGAGCTGTCGATCGGCGACGACGCCTGCGATCCGAAGCAGGCGGTCGCGGTGGCGAACAACTTCGTGGGCGAAGGCGTCGCGTTCGTCGCCGGCCACTTCTGCTCGGGCTCCTCGATCCCGGCCTCGTCGGTGTACTCGGAAGAGGGTCTGGTGCAGATCTCGCCGGCCTCGACCAACCCGAAATTCACCGATGAGCGTCCGAACCCGGATGGCGGCACCTATCGCGTCTGCGGTCGCGACGACCAGCAGGGCGAAACGGCCGGCACCTATCTGAAGTCCAATTTCGACGGCCAGAAGATCGCGTTCCTGCACGACAAGACCGCCTACGGCAAAGGCCTGGCCGACGCGACCAAGGCCGCGTTCGAAGCGGCCGGCGGCTCGCCGGCGATGTACGAGGCGATCACCGCGGGTGAGAAGGACTACTCGGCGATCGTCACCAAAATGAAGGCCGAAGGCGTCGGCGTCGTCTATCTCGGCGGCTACCACACCGAGGCCGGGCTGATCGTGCGCCAGATGCGGGACCAGGGCATGGACACGCTGCTGGTGTCGGGCGACGCGCTGGTGACCGACGAGTATTGGGCGATCACCGGCGACGCCGGCGAAGGCACCCTGATGACCTTCTCGCCGGATCCGCGGAACAACCCGAACGCCGCCGACATCGTCAAGAAGCTCGAGGCTGAGGGCAAGACCACCGAAGGTTACGTGGTCTACACCTACGCGGCCATCCAGGCCTGGGCGCAGGCGGCCGAGGCGGCCGGCTCGACCGACTACGACGCCGTCAACGCGGCGCTCAACGACGGGTCGTTCCAGACCGCGCTCGGCGAGCTGTCGTTCGACGACAAGGGCGACGTGTCCCTGCCGGGCTACGTCTTCTACGAGTGGAAAGACGGCCAGTACTCCGAACTGAACTAAGCTCAGAGGCCTGTCGTCAGGGGGAGCCCGGCCGCACGGCCGGGCTCTTCTTTTTTTGTGCGAGGCGAGGGGCTGCGGTAAGAGGCGGGGCCGCGGCCGAGGACACAGGGGTTCCCGCAGGATGCTGCTCGTCTCATTTCCGAAATCAGGCCGGACCTGGATCCGCTACGCCGCTGGACGGCACGGCTTGAAGCTGCGGGCGACGCATGCGGACGCCGACACCGGGCCGAACGGACTCGGCAAAAAACACGGGACGATCCCCGAGGCGCTGAAGTCCGAGCCGCTGATCTTTCTCCACCGGAACCCGATCGATACCGCGGTCTCGATGTTCTACCAGGTGCATTTTCGAAGCGTGCTCTGGAAGAAGACGAAGAACCGATTGAAGATCGCGCTGCTTAGGGGATCGCCGCCGAAGGCGATCGATCCGTTCGTCCTTCATCCGCGCTACGGCGTCGAGAATGTCTGCCGGTTCAATCGGGCCTGGCTCGATCATCTGGCTGGGCGGGAGGATTGCCTCGTCGTCTCCTACGAGACGCTTCGCGCGGCGCCGGAGGCGGGTTTCCAGCAGATCCTCGATTTCTGCGGACGCACGGACGTCGTCGGCGCGGATTTGGCCGAGGCGTCGGATTTCGAGCGCATGCGCTCGGTCGAACGGGGCATGTCCGACGACGAGCGGAGCGTGCATCTCGGTCTGCTCGATCGAGACAACGAGGCCAGCGCCAAGGTGCGGCGCGGGGTGGTCTACGGGTTTTACGACGAGCTGAAGCCCGAGACCGTCGCGGCCGCCAAGGCGATCGCGGCGCGGTACGGGTTCCCCTATTCGGACTGAAGCCGGCCTCTATTCGGACTGAAGCCGGCCTCTATTCGGACTGAAGCCGGCCTTGGGGGGCCGTCAGGTTGCCGGGGCGTCGGCTCTTCTGATGTTCTGGATCGCGGTGAAGCCCTCGAAATCCGGCGGGCCCAGGTAGAGAGGCTTGCTCTCGCCCGCGTCCTTGTGGGCGGCCCGGAACGCGTCCGATTTGGTCCAGGCGATGAAATCGGCCTCGCTCGCCCAGACGGTGTGGGACGCGTACAGGACATGATCCTCGCGTTCCGGACCGCGCAGCATCTGGAACTCGAGAAACCCTTTCTCGCCGTGGAGATGGACTTCACGGTTCAACCAGCGTTCCTCGAAAGCCTCCTCTGAGCCTTTGGCGACGCGGAATCGGTTCATGGCGATGAACATGGGCGGTCCGATCTAGGATGATGATCCGGAAGATTTAGGCGGTGCGAAAGCCTGCGCCAATGCGTCCTCTGGGCCCGCGGGATGCGGGTTGGTCGGCGCTTATTCGAGCAGGTCGACATTCGCGAACAGCGGTGCGGCCGGATCGAGCCCGACGGCGACATAGCGCCCGAGCGCGTCCCAGATCAGCGCGTGGTCGGCGCCCGGCGCGTCGCGGCAGGCGGCGCGGGGAGCGCCCGGCAGATCGATCCTCAGCCGCAGCCGATCGGAGCGCTCGAGCAGGCCGACGCTGAGCGACGGCGGGGGCGAGGCCCCGAGGTCGACCGGCTCGATCACGGGCGCCAGGAGCCGGCTGGTCCGCTCGCCGCCGGTCGCGCGGAGCCAGAGGCCGTTCAGGTCGAGCGATCCCGGCGCCGGGGCGGAGGGTTTTTGCAGGCCGCTCCTCTTACGGTCGCTGTTGGGAGGCGCGCGGCGCGGGAACACCCGCTCGATCCGCCCTGCGGGCGTGGCGACCTCGTAGCCGAGCAGATCCGCCGAACTCGCCACAGCGACGGCTCTCGGGAAATGAAGCGCCTCGTAGCCCACTTTCAGATTGCGCCGCGAGACGCTCCAGCGCTCGAGCGCGCCGTCTTCGCGGCGGAGCAACCACAGCGCGTCGCCGCTCGTCGGGTCTCGGGTCAGCGCGGCGATCTCGCCGTCGACCGTGATCGGCGTCGCCCACTGCGCCTCCAAGCTCTCCGGCGGCGGGCCCGACAGCGCGGCGAGCAGCGGATCGATCCGAAGGTTGATCACGCGGTCGCGGTCGAAGATCAGCCAACCGTCGGGGCCTGCGGCGGTCGCCCAGGCCTCGGCGGCGATCGGGCCGATCTCGCGGTGGCGGCGGCGCTCCGCGTCGAAGATCGACAGGCGGCGCTCGCCCGGCTCCTCGCGGATGATGAGCGCGAGGCGGCCAGGGGCGATCCCGATCACGTCGCGGACCCGCCAGACCTGATCGCGCCAGATCTCCCGCCCCGCGCGGTCGACGCAGCGGAGCGCGCCATCCTCGAAAGCGAGCAGGCTCCGGCCGGCCCGGAGCGGGGTCGCGGCGACGAGCGCGGCCGTCCCGCGGATCGGGCCGAGGGCGATCCGGCGCACGGGTTGGAGCGGCTTCGGCGGGGATTTCGGCAGTGCGCGCAGATCGACCGCGAGGCTCGCCTGACCCCCGGCCTCGGCGAGCGCGATCAAGGGTTTCAGGCCGCCCAGCAGCCCGTGGTCGGCCTCGTCGCGCAACAGTCGCCGCGTCAGGCGGTCGGCGATGTCGGGCAGGCGCTCGGCGGCGAAGGACGGGTCCTTTCGCGGCTCGAGATCGGCGCGCGTCAGCGCGTCGGTGAAGGCCTTGCGCCGGCGCGCGTCGCTCGGACCGTCGCCCGCGAGCAGGTCGGCGAAGGCGGATCCCCAGGGGTCCTTGACCGGATCCGCGCTTGGCGGCAGGGCCATGGCGGCCCGCGCGAGCGCTTCGGGTTCCGGGGCCGGCGTCGCGAGGGCCTGGATCATCCATACCGCGCGGCGCGCCGCGGCCTCCGGATCGCTCTCGGTCAGGGGAGCGCTGACCTCGAGGGCGTGCGCGTAGGCGCCGACGCCGGCCAGCCGATCCGACCAGGCGCGGCGAATCTCGGCGCGGAACTCGGCGTCGGCCGGATTGGTCGCGCGGAGCAGAATTTCGTAGGCGCCGTGGCGCTCGGCGAGCGCGAGCGCATGGGCGCGCTCGCCGGCGCGGTTCCAGAGCGGGATGAACAGCGCGGGGTCGAGGCGGCGGCCCTGGGCGAGCCGGGCGGCGACGTCGAACTGGCCGGCGTCGGCGAAGGCCTTCACCGCGGCCTCGGGATCGCCGAGCAGCTCGGCGTGGATGAAGGCGGCCTTGTCGGTCTCGCCCGCCGCCGCGCAGCGTTGGGCCTGATCTTGATAGAGTTCCCGGAGACGCGCCTGAGCCTGAGGCGGCAGGGCGGCGAGGGCGCGGCCCGGGGCGGGGTTGGCGATCGCGATGTCGAGGCGCTCGCGCACGCCCGGACCGAAGACCGGCTCGTCGGCGTGGGGCGCGGCCTCCTCCTCGGGGCGCGGATCGAGGGCGAGGCCGCGCTTCAGGGCTTCCTCGACCCGGCCTTCGGCGAACAGGCGCTCGATCTCTTCGATGCGCCGGGCGTAGCGGGCGTAGGCGCGGTCGGTCATGGGCGAGCCGCGGAGGAGGCGCTCGAGCCAGCGGCCGACGGCGCCGGTCCAGGACGGGCCGGTCCAGGACGGGCCGGAACCGACGCCCGCCGCAGGGCCCCCGGCGCCGCCGAGACCCGGCCTCGGCGGCGGTGCGGGCGCGGCGTCCTCCGCGTCGCCGCCGCAGAGCGCCCCAAGCAGGCCGCCGAGGATCGCGGCCAGGAGCCAGACCGCCAACAGCGCCGCGAAGCCCACCAGCGCGCCGGCGAGGGAGGCCGGGGAGCCGGTCGCGATCATGCCTGCGAGCAGCAGGGCGACGGCGGCCCAGCGGAGCCAGAGCCAGCCGTCCTTCGCCTCGGTTGGCGCGCCCCGCCGTGGCCCGGGTCCGGCGGGACGGCGGAGCCGTCGTCCGGCGGCCGCGGCGGCGAGGATGGCCGCCAAAGCGACGAGCAGACCGCCGGCGCCCTCCGCGCCTGAGGCGAGCCCTGCGAGGAGCGCCGCGACGCCAAGGCCGCCGAGCAGGGCCAGGAGCCAGAAGGGCGGGGCGCGGCCGCCGTCCTGGGCGTCGTCCGTCGATCTCGGGACCGGCGCGCGGCCGACCGCGATGCGGAGCGCGGCGAGGCCCGCGTCGGCGAAGTCGCGGTCCACGACCGCGCCGGGCTCGACCGCGAGGGCGGGGGCGGTCGTGGCCGCGGGCAGGGTCGGCGGGGGGGCGCCCGGCTCGATCTCGACGGCGTCCAGCGCGAGCCACGGATCGAGCGGCGCGGGGGCGAAATCGGACAGCGGTCGGTCCAGGAGCGCGCCGCCCGCCATCCAGAGGACCCGGTTGGACACCCAATGGCGAAGATCGGGATCCTTTGGCGGCGCGATCGGCAGGCCGGCGAGCGCGCCCTCGACGCGGCGGAGCGGGAGCGCGCCGCCGAGCGCTTCGCAATCGAGTTCGACAGGCTCGCCGAACAGCATCAGCGCGAGATCCTCGGTTTCGAGCAGCGCGGCGGCATGCTCCAGGCGGGGCGCGAGACGGGCGCGCCAGCTCTCGGACTTCGCGACCAACAGGCCGTCGAGCGGCGCCGTTCCGCGCCAGATCCAGCCGCGGCGGATCACGCGCTCGAGCGGCGGGCGCGCGGCCGCGAGCGGGGCGGGGTTCAGAGCGCGACGCATGGGGCCTCGCGGAAGGCGGCGCTGGTCTCGATCCGGTCGGCGGCTCCGCCGTGATCGAGGGAGAAGGCCTGGATCGAGGTCTCGCCCGAGGCGCGCGCCGTCACCGCATAGGCGCGTCGGCGCGACGTCGCCATGCCCAGGACGCGACCGTCGAGGGCCGGGCTCGAGAGGGGGCGGACGGACCAGTCGCGTCCGTTGAAGCTGTGGCGCCGCAGCCCGTTTTGAGACGTCCACACGGTCGCCGTCCAGCTGCAGCGCGCCCAACGGGCCTGTTGGGCGCCGGCGCGGGGCGGCGGGATAGCGGCGGGGGCGGAGACGCCGAGGCAGTGCGCCCCAGGCGGGATTTCCGGCTGCGGCGGGTCGCCCTCCCACCCGAGCGGGGGAAGCCAGGCCCAGTCGGATTTGAGCGCGGCGAGGACGCCCGCCATCCCGCCTATCCGGTGGGCGCTCCGAACGCCGGAGGAGAGGCCCTGACGCCCGCGGAGAGGGTCGCGCTCGCTCCGCCGAGGGTTCGCAAGGACCAAAGGTCCGTCGCGATCGTGGCCGCGATGGGCGAGGATGCGGTCGTCCGCGCGGGCGATCACGCGGAGATCGGCGAGGTGGGCGACGGGGGAGACCTCGAGCCCGCCGGTTTCGGCGTCCCCCAGCCCCTTGACGAAGAACAGCCGGCCGTTCGGCGCCGCGAGCATCGCGCCGCGCCTCTTGGTCGAGCGCAACAGGGGCGGCAGCGCGTCGTCGGGATGCGCGGCGGCCATCAGGGGATGCTCGTCCGACAGGAGCGTCGCGTCGCGGGTCTCGGCGGGCGGTTGGGAGAGCGCGCCGTCGAGGCCGATCCGGACGCGGCGCAGCGCGCCGTCGCGGCGCCAAACGACGATGCAGCCGCCGCGCGTAAGGCGCAGACCGAGGAGGCGCCCGTCGTCGCCGAGGCGGAGCCGCAGGATGCGGCCCCAGGGGGCGATCACGACGATGTCCCGATTGAAGCGCGCGTAGACGACGCCCTCGTTCGGTTCCGACGCAATCACGCGGGGCGCCCAGCCTGTTCCGTCCCGGCTCCCGTCCTGGCGCCCGTCCTGGCGCCCGTCCCGGCTGTTGAAATGGTTGTCCGGCGCGCGGAAGGGCGCGCGCAGCATGTCGGCGCAGAGGCGATCGCTCGGAAAGTCCAGCTCGGCGGATCGGAGCAGGCCCGAGGGGCCGACGACCTCAATCCGGGCGCGCGGGGCGGGAGGAGGCGTCGCCTGCGCCGGCGCGCTCGCGGGGGTGTCGGCCTGTTCGGCTCGGGGCTCCGCGATCTCCAGGCGAAAGCTCGGCGCCGCCGGCGCGAGATCGAGCCCGGCGGGGCCGATGGTCCAGAGGATCGCCTCCCGGCCGGGTCCTTGCGCATCCGCGGGCAGGTTCGCGACCGCGCGCTCCAGGCCGGCCGGCGACAGACCGGCGACCGAGGTCTGGCGGATGAACCGGGAGAGGGTGCGGCGGCTCAGATCCTCGATCCAGCCGGGACCGGGCTCGAAGCCGGTCGAGGTCCAGAGGAAGCGCGCGCCGCGGCGGCGGGCGGCGGCGGCGAGCGCCAGGAGGCCGGCGAGCGCGACGAGGCGGCGGCGGCCGAGCATCTCCGCGCCGCTGTCGATGGCGAGCAGGACCGCACGGCGCTCGGCCCGGTCGCGGTATTCGGGGCGGCGGCGGAGCGCCTCGCGCTCGACGATCCGGCGGGCGAACTCGGCGCGGTTCAGACGCAGCCAGATCAGCTCGGACTGCACGAGGCGCTCGAGCGGGCCGGCGGCGATCAGATCGTCGAAGCCGTCCATCTCCGCCAGCCCGTCGCGGAGCGCGGCGTCGGCGGTTTCGATCAGCGGGCCGATGGTCTCGAGCAGGCGGCCGAGCACGCGCAGATGCGGCTCCGGCATCGAGGCGAAGGCGGGGGCCCAGGGCTGGAGCAGGCGCAGGCTTCCGACGGCGAGCGGGTCGCGGGGGCGCGGATCGACGCTCAGGGGGCGGTCGCTCATCGGTTCGCCCTCCTGGGGGCGTGCGACGCGACGGCCGCCCAGTCGACGGCCGAGAGGGGCGCGCCGGCGGCCAAGCCGACGAGGCGCGGGCGGGACGGATCGTCCGCCGTGGGGAGGGCCAGGATCGGCGGGGCGAGGCCGTGGGCGCGCTCCAGCTCGCCGAGGAGGCGTTTGAGCAGCAGATCCGGCAGCGCCAGGCGACGGCCGACCGGCGCGAAGATCCGGCGCCGCGGCGCACCGAGATAGCAGATTGGATCGGGAAACCAGGGCAGGTCGACGGGCTCGAGGCTCCAGAACGCCGCCTCATTCCGCATCAGCGTCAGCCGGAGCTCGCCGGCGCGCGCCGCCCGCGCGGCGAGCGCGTCCCGTCGGCCTATGGCGTGCTCGAGGGAGACGACGACGCCGAAGGCGGGCTCGGCGGTCGCGCCCTCGACCAGTCTCGGGGCTATGGGCTCGAACGGCGGCACGGCTCAGGCGTCGCCCGGCCGACCGGCCTCGGGCGTCGCGTCGTCCGCCGGCGTCTCCGCCTGGCTCGCAAGCGCCGCGCGCAGGGTGTCGAGGGCCTGCGGTCGGGCGTCCGCAGGAAAGCCCGCATCGATCTGGGCGAGGAGGGACTCCGCCTTCACCAGCCAGACCTCCCAGGCCTCGCCGGCGCTGAGCTGGGGTCGGTCCTCGAGCAGGGCGACGCCATGGGCGCGGAGCTCTTCGACGCGGGCGGCGGGGCCGACGCTCGCTTGGCCGGCGGCGTCCGTGAACACCGGGTTGGCGCTGTCCGAGAGTTCGTTCTGCAACAGGTCCCTCACTTCGCCTTGGGTCTCGCGGTCCTGCGCCATGAAGACGATCGGCCAGAGATCGGCGCGCGCGGCGGCGTCGCGCCCGGCGACCGCGGCGGCGGAGGCGATCAGGGTCTGACCCTTCACGATGCGGCGGTCGCTGAACTGCACGCCGCGGGAGCGCAGCTTGCGCAGGATGTGGGCGTAGGCGTCGCGCACGTCCGACATGTCCACCTGCTTCGCGGCGTCGGTCAGGCGCTCGATCTCCGCCATGGAGAGGAGCGCCGCGGGGTCCTGATCGCGGTCCGAGAAACGCCAGCCGGCTTCGAGCAAGGTCTCGAGCGCATGGTCGCCGACGGGGTCGACGAAGCTGGTCAGCAGGAAGCGGTCGGCGAAGGCGCGGAGCATCGGATCCTCGGGGAAATGGTTCGAGGCGGCGACACAGCATTTCAGCGGACAGGCGATGTCGACCGCGCCGCGGCGGTAGCGCCGCTCGTTCAGGATCCCGAGGAGCGTGTTCAGAATCGCGGTCGAGCCCAGGAAGATCTCGTCGAGAAAGGCGAACTCCGCCTCAGGCAACATGTTGGTCACGTCGGGACGGACGACGCCGCGCTGCAGCGCCTCCAAATCAAGCGGGCCGAAGATCTCCGCGGGTTCGGTGAAGCGGCCGATCAGGTACTCGAAATAGCGTCCGCCGACCGCCTGGGCCGCGATCCGGGCGGCGGCGGATTTGCCGGTGCCGGGCGGGCCGATCAGCAGCAGGTTCTCTTGCGCGACAAGGCCGAGAAATACGAGCTCCGTCAGGCACTTGCGTCCGATCATGGCGTCCGCGCCGCGGGCGACGGCCGCCGCCAGCGCGGCGCGAATCTCAGAGAGCGGACGCCCGGAGCTCGGATGGCTGGAGCTCGGATGGCCGGAAGCCGGCTCGTTCATCATGTCCGCCATCATGCCCTCGTCCGCCCGGATCGCGCTCTCGGCACCAAGCCCGGCGCTGAGGGATCGCGCAAGCCGCGGATCGGCGTGGTCGGCGGGCCGCTTGGAGATCGGACGGATGTTTTCGGGGCTCCGCGTCTTCGGCGCCGAGCGTCCAGGTTCCCGCGTCCTCGGGCGGGCCCCCGCGTCAGGCCAGCAGCCGTTTCGCGTCGGCCCAAAGGGTTTTGACGATCTCGGCGGCGGGGGCGGCGCGGGCGAGCCGGGCGGATTGTCCGGCCCAAGCGGTCATCGCGTCCAGATCGCCCGTCCGCGCAGCCTCCGCCCGCATGGCCTGGGTCAGATTGTTCTGGATCGGGTAAG